>JAEETM010000063.1 GCA_016290335.1 Treponema sp.
ATACTCAAACCAGCGTTCAAAACCAACAGAGTTTTTAACGTGGATTTCGTTGCCTTTTTCATCGTATTCATACCATTCTTCGCTGCCGTCAGAAGTCTTTTTATAGGTCATTTTGCCGTTTGAATCGTATTTATACCATTCTTCGTAATTATCAGAATCTTTAAAATGGATTTTGTTACCCATATCATCAAAATCGTACCATTCCTGCATACCATAAGAATCGTGGTAATGTTCGTTGCCGTTATCGTCATATTCGTACCACTGTTCAAAACCATCAGAAGATTTAATATGGTAACCGCCGTCTGCATCATAAGTAGTTTTGATTAAAGAACCGTTTGAATCTTTATATTCAATTACATTGCGTTTATTGTCGTATTTTCGCCATTCCTGGTAGCCATCTGAATCTCTAAAATGGATTTCGTTACCTTTTGCATCGTATTCATACCATTTTTCAAAATTGTTAGAATCTTTTGAATGGATTTTGTTGCGCTTGCTGTCATAATCGTACCATTCTTCGCGGCCAGTGGAATCTTTAAGGTGAACTAAATTGCCTTTTTCATCATATTTATACCATTCTTCCCGACCATTAGATTTTTTTGTGTGGATTAAGCGGCCATCATCATCATAATCATACCATTCTTCTTTGCCGTGCGGAGTTTTGTAGTAGGTTTTATTTTCAGACATATCATATTCAGTAATATTTACGCTAACCCATCTGAAAACATTTGGAGAAATTTCCTTATAAACTTGGTCTTTAGTCTGTGCAAAAAGGAAAGAGCTTGAAATGATAAGAGGAAAAACTAAAAAAAATCTTTTCATAAAAACCCCTTTGAGAAAAATAAATGTTAAACGATTGAAAGTAATAGACTTTTACATTATGAATTTTGAAGAATATTATTATACAATATATACATTCTAAACTAAAAAAACATATTTGTACATATATCTTTTATATCTTTGTGAAATTTTAAGACATGTGTTAAAATGAGAGAATGAAAGCAAGAATCACAATTCATCCAAAGTTTAAAATCGGAGACATTTCTGAGCGGTTGTATTCCGCATTTCTGGAGCCAATCGGTACAATGGTAAACGGTTTTATGTACAATCCTAAGCACCCAACGGCAGACGAGCAGGGGTTCAGGCAGGATGTCATAAAAAAACTTTCGCAGACGGGACTTGCTGCTGTAAGAATGCCGGGTGGTAATTTTGTTTCGGCCTGGCAATGGAAGGATTCAATTGGTCCGCGGGAAAACCGTAAAGTTCACCTTGATCCGGCGTGGTACCAGTATATTCCGAATGATGTTGGCCACGATGAGTATTTGCAGTGGGCCGAAAAGGTGGGAACTTCGCCAATTTATACTGTTAATTTGGGGACAGGAACTCTCCAGGATGCAATGGATTGTGTAGAATATACAAATCACGAAGGCGGCACTTATTGGTCAGATTTACGCCGCCAGAATGGTCACGCCGCACCTTATGGTGTAAAAACCTGGTGCCTTGGTAACGAAATGGACGGTCACTGGCAGCTTGGTTCCTGGGAAAAAGACCCTGTTGGTTACGGCAACCTCTGCCACGAAGCTTCTAAAGCCATGAAGTGGATAGATGCTTCCATAGAAACCGTTGCCTGCGCTTCTTCTGCCTCTTTTATGGACCATTACCCTGAATGGGAAGCAAAAGTTATGGACCAGTGCTACGACACCGTAGATTACCTTGCACTTCATCATTACCACATAGCAAAACCGGGTGACATTCTTTCTCTGCTCGGCGGCTCACTCTATTACGAAGACTTTATTAATACCGAAACCGCTATGTTAGACTACATTCAGGCCAAGCACCGCTCTCCACGAAAAGTAAACATTTCTTTTGACGAGTACGGAGCTTTTGAACGCCCTTTTAGTCCACTGAATCCGGGTTATGGCCCTTACAATATGGCTCGTTCTCACTACAAGTTTGACCCGGAGCGCAAATATATTCTTCATGACCCTAACAATATGCCGGAGCGCGATTTCCCGGGTGGAGATATGATAAAGCTTCTTGGTATGGCTTCCATTCAACTGGCAATGCTGCGTCACGCAGACCGTGTAAAAATCAGCTGCATGACAGGCGGTTTGGGTGCCTTGTGCTCTTCTAACCGGGATACAGTCTGGAACAGTGCTTCTCATTATGCGTTTATGCAGATGATTAAATATGCCCGTGGAACTTCAATGCAGGTTACCGTTGATTCCGAAACCTATGATATGCCTGGTTATGCAATTGATGACACCTCCCAGTATACCGGCAAAAATAACGTAAACTACATAGACTCTGCCTGCGCCTGGGATAAAGCTAACAATCGCCTTACAGTTTTTGTAATCAACCGAAACCTCACAGAAACTTATCCGCTGGAAATAGATTTGCGGGGCTTTAACGAAGAAGGCTACACACAAGCTACCCTTTACCAAATGTACAGTGATGATTTTGAAGCTAAAAGTTTTTTTGACAAAGAGTGGACAGAACCGACCCGCTCAACTGTTACAATAGATAAGGGAATTGCTTTTAATAATATACACCCACTTAGCTGGAATGTATTTGTTTTCGAAAGAAAAAAAAGCTGACAAAATGTCATTATCGGGCTTGACCCGATAATCTTTGTAAAGATTGCCGTATCAAGTACGGCAATGACATTTGAACTTATAAATGACAGTTTTCATTTAAGAAGAGGTATAAAAAAATTGAACAGCTACGTATTTTACGAAAAAGACATCATTTTAAAAAAAGACGGTACCTTACCAGCAATTGCCGACCTTGAAAAAATCAAAAGCCTAAACTCCGTAGACGAATATTTTGAAGAAAAACAGAACGAAATTAAAGTTCTGGGGCTTACTTCAAAAGATAATCTCCCCCAAGCTTATAAAGCTATTCCTCTGCGTGATTATATAGCAACCCACTCCGAAGAAGAAGGTTTTAAGGCTTTCCGTGCAAAAGCTTTGTGGAGCTGGCGAAAAACTACTAAGTTTTGCGGGGCTTGCGGTGCAGAACTTAAAGAACATCCGGTGCTCACTGCCAGAGAATGTCCAGAATGCAAGAGAATAGCCTTTCCGCGCATAGAACCTTGTGTAATTGTTCTTGTAACAAAGGGTGAAGAAATCCTGCTGGCTGCCCATACTTACCGCAACCAGGATGTATATACCTGTCTTGCAGGTTTTATAGAAGCAGGAGAATCTGCAGAACAGGCTGTTAAGCGCGAAATATTTGAAGAAACCGGCTTAAAGGTTAAAAACATAGTTTACCGCGGAAGTCAAAGCTGGCCTTTCCCAGATCAGTTGATGCTGGCCTATACCGCAGAATACGAAAGCGGAGACCTTAAGCTGCAGAAAGAAGAAATTGCAGATGCCCGCTGGTTCGACCCTAAAAACTGTCCTGCAACGCCAAAACCGGGTTCAATAGCGTATAAGCTTATTCACAGAATGTACTAAAGACGTATTAAAATGTATTAGAAAGGAGAAACTTTTTATAAACCAAAAATGAAGAAATTACGGATTTTTTTGCTGAGTATTTTACTCTTTTCATGCTTCCCGCTTTGGGCACAGATAGAGCTTCCTGATATGCCGCTTTCTGAATACCTTCAGGAAAAAATGCTTCGTCTGGACGGTAAATGGGAGCTTTATCTTGAAAAAACTCCCGAACAGGTTTTCCAGCTTGCAGATAAAAACATTCCTTCAGATTATATGACGGTAGTTCCAGGTGTATGGAATGCAGAAGTTGAAGATTACGGCGGAGACAGTCCTAATACCTTTGGCTGCTACAGATTAGTTCTTACGGACCTTGAACCGGGCACAAAATATGCATTGCTTACACAGGAAGCACCTGGAACCTCTTGTGCCGTATACATAAACAGAACACTTATTGCCCAAACCGGTGACCCATTTTTAATGCTTCAGCCCGATTTTGATGAAAAGCCAAATGCCTATAATCCATCTCATTCCAAAAGCAGCCCGCTTTTTTGCGAGTTTTCTACCGACAAGGATGGAAAAATAGAAATCGTAATTTTAGTTTCCAACTACTACTACCGAAAAGGCGGAGTTTGGGAATCTGTATTTTTTGGAACACCTGAAAGAATAACACGCTTAAACACAGTATTGTTATTATTTAATTCAATTGTAATGGGCTGTTTGTTTTTTATGGGACTTTTAACCCTTATTCAGTTCTTTATAAATAAAAAACGAATGGAATACTTTTACCTTGGAATTGCGGCTATAATTTTTGCTTTACGAATTGGTACTTCAGATTATTGTGCCTTATCAATTCTTTTCCCAAACTTAATTGCAGAGGTAAAAATCAAAATAGAATATCTTGCAATATGGCTTGCTCCGGTTGCAATTATCCAGATGATTTTCAGGATTTATCCTTCTAAAAACCGCTACATTTTTGTTAAATGGTTTAAGGAAAGACAATTCCGCCACTTCATCATCATCTGCGACCTAATTATGGGTCTTCTTTCTCTTGTTTTACCGGCTTACTATTCAAACAAGCTTGTTCCTTACCTTCAGGCTGGTTTAATTGTAATTTCAATCTATGTTGTAACATTTATCATCATCAACCTTATTAAACGCAAAAAATATTCGTTATACAATTTCTTAAGCTATTTTGTGCTCTGTATGGGTGGCATAATGGATATTATTTATACTCAGCAAAAGGATTTAATGCCACTTTCTTTTTTCCCTTTCTTCCTTGTAGCTTTTGTAAGTATTCAGCTGCTTATGCTGGCCGCAATTCAGAATGATATTTACAAAGAAACAATAAAAACCTCCAACGAATTGCAGCGCCTTAACGAAGCCTACCTGCGCTTTGTTCCGCAAGAGTTTCTTAATCTTTTGAACAAGGAATCTGTTATTAAAACTAAGCTTGGCGACTATTCGAATATAGAAATGGCAATTATGTTCTCTAAGGTTCATATTGAATGTGATGATGATGAAGATTCGCTGGATGAACACTTTTTGGTTTTCAACGAATACCTTAAGCAGATTTCCACCATCATCAAAAACCATAACGGTTTTGTAAGCAAGTTTCTTAGCGGCGGATTTATGGCACTTTTCCCGCTTTCCGAGCTGGATGCAGTTGTTACGGCACTTGAAATTGAAGCCTGCACAAAGCGCTTAAGTGGTACCGAAGTGTTTAAAAATCACAGCGTAACAGCTTATACCGGCATTCATTACGGAAAAATGATTATTGGTACAATTGGTGAAGAAAATCGCCTTGATGACACTGTAATTTCGGACACAGTAAACACTTCTGCCCGAATTGAATCTGTATGTGAAAAATTGAACAAAAATATAATTGTTTCACAATCTTTAGAAAAGCTGATTTTGGGCTCAAAGGAAAGCCTGGAAGAACAATCCATTCACATTCAGCTTAACGAACTGGAAGCTATATACGTTAAGGGTAAGGAAAAACCTTTGCAGCTTTTCGAAGTAAAGGAGCAGTCATTATGAAAAAAATATTTTTAGCTGCCTTATTATCTGCATGTTTCAGCTGTATAAATGTATTTGCACTGGACTATGAAAACCCGGAAGATGTTCCAACCTTTGAGGTTGAAGATCCTGCAATTCTGGAAAACTCTTTTGTACAGGTACGCACCTATGCCGATTTTTTCTGGGGAAAGTTTGTGCTTCCTTATGATAAAACTACAAAGCCGGATGCCAGAGTATACATTCCTTCAAACTGGAATAAATATCCTCTTTCGGAAGAAGCAAACAACGTAACAAAAACGGGTTTAGGCTCTGGAACTTACCGCTTAAAAATCACAAATCTTTACCCGAATACAAGATATACTTTCCCAATCTATAAGCTTGCTTACACTGCATTTAAAATCTACGCAGGACCAAGCATGATTTATGAATCTGGAACACCTTCTGTAGACTGGACAAAAACTGAATCAGACCAGATGTTTGAAGCAGCAACCTTTACTTCCGATAAAAATGGCGAAATTGTACTTACCTTCTGTATTTCCAACAGCTATTACCGTAAAGGCGGATTGCGCGGAGCAATTACTCTGTATGAAGAAAACTCCTATGAAGCCCAGCACATAAAAGATATTTGTACTTACAGTATTTTTTCCGGTATTTTAATCATAATTGCAATTTACTGTTTCCTTACATTTTTGCTTAAAAAAGAAAAATCCTCTCTTTATCTTGCATTCCTTGTACTTTCAATAATGACTAGAATTGATTTTTCAACCTTCCCTTTGATTAAATATCTTTTCCCGGGCATTCCGCTTGCAATAATGTTTAAGATTGAGTTTATTGCGGTATTCCTTATTCCAACTTTTACAACTCTTTATATTGATTCTCTGAATAAAACTGTTTTTAAGTGGATACCTGCAAAAATTATTGCGGCTCCTGGTTTAGTTTTGTTAGTTCTTGATTTTGCCTGCCCAATCGGTATTTCTAACAGACTTGTTCCGGTTATGCAGATTTATATGTTTATTGTTATTTTCTGGGATGCCCTTATGTTCATCATCAGCTTTATTAAAAAGCGTACTTTTGAAATTGGTATTTCCCTTGTTTCTCTAGCAATTGTTGCTCTTGGTGCTACAAGCGATATTTTCTTTAGAGAAAATATTCCTTTATTAAAAGGTTGGGATTTTTTAACTCCGTCCTTAGTTATTTTTGCTTTGTGTCATATTGTTTTGCTTGCTTATATTCAGAACCGCAATTACGAAAAGGTAATCGAGCTGAATAATAACCTTATAGAAACGAACAAGGCTTACTATCGTTTTGTACCGCAGGAGTTCCTTGAGCTTTTGAGTAAAAAAGATATTACAGAAGTTACCCTTGGTGAATATAAGGTTTCTAAGGCGGCTATTCTTTCTGCAGATATCCGTAATTTTACTTCTACTTCCGAAAAGCTTACACCAAAGCAGGTTTTCGATATGCTCAATACGTATTTGAGCCGTGTTGCTCCTCTTATCCGCAAATACAACGGAATTATAGAAAAGTTCCTGGGCGATGGATTGATTGCTATTTTCCCGGATAGTGCAGAGGCGGCGTTGAATTGTGCAATAGAGATGCAGGAGCAGATGATTGAGCTGCAGAAGGATCTGGCAGAAAAGGGTATTCCTCCAATTAAGATTGGAATTGGTGTTCATTACGGAAACATTATTATTGGAACCGGCGGAAATGATGAACGCATGACAGAGATTTCTCTTTCTGATGATATTGATATTGCAGTTAAAACCGAAGCACAGACAAAGGTTTATCATCATCCTATTCTGGCAACCTACCAGGCTGTTAAATGGGCTGCAAACGAGGCCCGCTCTATTGGCGGAAAGTTTGCCTTCTGCGGACAAAAGATTGCTGTTGGTGAAAACAATGTTCTGTACTCAATCTACAATGCCCAGATAGGAAATGTGTTGTAGTATTTAATGTCATTGCCTAACCACAAAAATGTCATTGCCGCACTTGATGCGGCAATCTTTTCTTAAACTATTCTGAAAACATTTATTTGCACTAAAGTTGTTTTTTTTCTATAATTAGGAATCTTTTAAGGAAAAAACAATGATTATAGATTTTCACGCTCATATTTATCCGGACAAAATTGCAGAAAAAGCTACAAAGGCAATCAGCGACTTTTATAATGCGCCAATGGCTTATTGGGGCCACATGGAAGAACTTCTTGCAAGTGGCAGTAAGATTGGTGTAGAAAAATATATTGTTCATTCAACAGCAACAAAACCAATGCAGGTTGAATCAATAAACAATTTTATTCTGGCTGCCGTAGAAGAACATCCTGAGTTTGTAGGTTTTGGAACAATGCATCCGGACTACAATAATTTTGAGCAGGAGCTTAAAAGGATTCGTTCTGCAGGATTGTACGGAATAAAGCTTCATCCGGATTTCCAAAAGTTCCAGATTGATACTCCAAAAATGGATGATGTTTATGAGGTGATGGCGGAGCTTAAGCTTCCTGTTCTTGTTCATGCAGGAGATTGCCGTTACGATTTTTCCGGTCCAAAAAGAATCAGAAACGTGCTGAATAAACACCCGAATCTTATAATGATTGCAGCGCATTTTGGTGGATATACTGAATGGGAAGGTTCAATGGAGTATCTGGTTGGGCAAAAGGTTTATTTCGATACCTCCAGTACACTGTGGAAGCTCCCGGTTGAAACAGCTAAAAAAATGATGCAGGCGCATGGTATAGATAACTTTTTGTTCGGTTCTGACTTCCCAATGTGGGACCATGAAGACGAGCTTGAGCGGTTCAATCAGCTGGAACTGAATGCAGAAGACCGTGAAAAAGTGCTTTATAAGAATGCAGCAGCCCTGCTGAAAACAATAGGCTACAAAATATAACAGGCTACGGAATATGAAAAAAAATAGTGTTTTTTGGCAGGGATTACGCGACGGTGTTCCAATTGGTTTGGGATATTTTGCAGTAGCGTTTTCGCTTGGGATTGTTGCACAAAAGGCAGGACTCACAGCTTTTCAGGGGTTTGTAGCAAGCTTTTTTAATGTTGCCTCTGCCGGTGAAAATGCCCTGTTCAATTCTATAATTGAGCGGGCGACTTATGTAGAGGTTGCCATCATCACTCTTGTTGTAAATGCACGTTATTTTTTAATGAGCTGTGCCTTGAGCCAGCATTTTGATCCGAATACAAAGTTTATTCACAGGCTGCTTGTTGGCTTTGGTGTTACAGATGAGATTTTTGGTATTTCAATTGCGCGTACACGGGAAGGTTATGTAAATCCTTTATACAATTACGGGGCCATTTTGATTTCTGTACCGCTCTGGAGTTTGGGCACTTCGCTTGGAATAATTGCAGGAAACATTTTGCCAGCCCGTGTTGTAAGTGCACTTTCGGTGGCTTTGTACGGAATGTTTATTGCAATAATCATCCCACCTGCAAAAAAGAACCTCGTAATTGCAATTGCGGTAGCTGTAAGTTTTGTTTCTAGCTATATTTGCGGAATAATTCCTTATGTTCGCGAGCTTTCTGGTGGAACAAGAACAATAATTCTTACAGTTGTTATTTCTGCAATCATCGCAATTATTAAACCGGTTGAGGAGACGAAAGATGACAGGTAACGCATATATTTACATCTTCACGGCCGCAATAGTCTCTTACTTAATCAGGGTTCTTCCGCTTACACTTATTCGCAAACCAATTAACAACCGTTTTATAAAATCCTTCCTGTATTACGTGCCTTATGTTACGCTTGCAGTAATGACGTTCCCTGCAATTATTGAAGCGACTCAATCTCCAATTGCGGGAATTATTGCACTTGTTGTAGGAATTATAGTTTCTTATTTTGGGCTTGGACTTTTCCCGGTTGCCTGCATTTGCTGCGGAATAGTATTTCTTACCGAATTATTTTTATAAACTTTTTTTGCAATTTTTTTCACTTAAACACTTGCGACATTTGAATTATCTGCTATAGTTAACAGTATGGATGTTAATGTAATCAATGCTTTTTTAACAGCAGGAATGGACGTATTTAATCACATGTTCGGAATAGAATGTACTCATAATGAACCATATCTCATGGATATTAAGATTGGACACCAGTGGGAAGTTTCCGGCCTTCTGGGAATTACAGGTGAGTGCAAAGGTGTTGTTGCATTCCGACTGCACAAAAATCTTTCAAAAAAGATGCTTGAACGTTCCGGTATCTATTGTAAACCTGAAGAAGCTGATGACATGGCCTGTGACCTTGTAAGCGAGTTTACCAATACAATTTCTGGTAATGCAATTTCCAAAATAAAAGATAAAGATCTGGATATTTCTCCACCATTAACAATTTCCGGTCCAAACCACAGCATTTCGTGGCCAAAAACCTACCCCGTAATTGCCATTCCATTTTCCACTCAATATGGCCCTTTCGAAGTAGATGTTTGTTTTAAATAGATTTAGCTTAATATAATTATTTATTTCTCTTTGTATTATTACAGACTCTGCACAACATCTGTAAGTTTTCATAAATAGTTTTTCCGCCTCGACTCCAAGGAATAATATGGTCACCTTCCATTTCGGTAAAATCAAAATGTTCGCCACATAGCGGACATATACCTTTCTGTTCTTCATATTTTTTTCGTTTCATTTTGTCATCAAACTCTCTAAGATTTAAATGACTTTCTTTTCTATCAAACAGATAGTAATAAATACCTTTATGGTTTGTAACCTCATCATTATCAATCAAAGATAGAAGTTCTTTTTCCAATTTATCTGGATCATACTCATTATCGTGATACTGATTATATAAAGTTCCCCAATCAATACCTTTCATATCTTTTCTATAGTTTGGAAACAAAGCCTTTACCCAGGCAATGACAAATTGAAAATAAACCCAAAGTTCATTGGCGTTGGAATCATTCTGGTGCTTTCCCATATAAGTACAAATTAACTTATCATCTTTCCCGACAAACCAGCCCAAAACGGTTTCAAGAAAATCCTGACGAATTGGGTTTCCATTTACATATTTATCGCCTAAAAGCTTAGCAGCACAATTTGATTTGGAAAAAATCTTTTTTGCTTCAGCTGTCCACGAACCCGCATAAACCGCATTCCTGATTTCCTGGTCTGTAAGTTTTTCACCCGCAATGTTTATAGTTTTAAACCAGCTTAATTTTTCACTGTCTGTTCCTTCACAAAAATAAATCTGCAAATCATAATTTAATATTTGTTCTTTTTCATCTGGCTGCAAGTTTGTAAAGAAACGCATATTATGAGAATAAGTTCCGTTCACATATCTACAAATTGAAATAGTTCTTTGTTGACCATCCAACACTTCATAACGACCATCTTCCCTAACAGCCCAATACATTGTATTTAATGGAAATCCGTTGGTAACGGTATCCATAACTGCTTGCTGCTGATTATCCTTATAACAAAACTCCCTCTGATACGGAGGACGAATATCAAGTTTTCCACCAAAACCAATAACACCGTCTTCATCATTATCCTGATATCCATTTACAAGTTCTCGAATCTTAATTGTGTGTAAAGTAATTTTCATAATATTTTCCTTTTGTTTTTGGGCTCCCCATCAAAATGGTAAATGCTAAAAAGTTGCTCCAAGTTTTCGCAACTTTTTTTAACGCATTTTCTATTTTGAAGGGTCGGGCTTTTCGGGGTTTCGCTATCGCTTCATTCCTCAGTTCTGTCATTGTCGGGCTTGACCCGACAATCCCATCACTTCGGAACGCCTTCGGCGCCCCTACAATCCCTAGCCTGTGTAAGCTCGCAAGCAGGCATTTATTGTTTGCGCTTAATTAAAATACGAACATATACAGGTTTACCATTTATAGAACTTTCTTTATCTTTTACTAACCCATGTGCTTTGATAGGAACTTTTTCAGTTCTTCTATAATCATTCGCATTTAGTATTTCAAATTGATCTGGATTATATTTATCTAAAAAAGTAATTGGAACTCCGATTGCTCCTTCATAATCTAATGGAATATCAGAAACCTTTCCTACATTAATTGCATCATAATTATCATATTTTAGATATTCTTCTGGAGAATAGTGTTTATATAAAATCAAATCTTCATGGCGTTTTGCAATATCAAGATTTGTATACCAGCAGATATTCCCCATGCTTCTCCATTTTTGTCCTGTTTCGTCTTGCCAATATCGGGTTTCACGTGGAGTATAATAATCAGGGACCTTAAAAGCCATATCTCCTGCTTTGTATCCAAGCCAGATTTTATTTTCTTTGAATAGCTTAAAAATCTCTTTGTAAGTAATATTATTCTGACTACCAATAATCAGGAATTTTTTCTCATATTTCATCAGAACATCCACATATTCTCTAAATAAACTGAATGGTGGATTTGTCACGACTATATCGGCTTGTTTTAAAAGTTCAATACATTCCTGGCTTCTAAAATCACCATCGCCTTTAAGTTCTTTAATTTGTACTGTGGAAAAATCAGTATTTGTAGGGTCATTAGGATTCCCATAATAATCAAGCCAAATTGCTTTTTCACAATCATTTTGAGAGAATAAATCTACGTCTTGATTTTTGTAACAGGTAGTAATCAGTCTTTTTAAGCCAAGTTCTTCAAATTTTAACGCAAAGTAATTAAAGAAATTAGAGATTCGTGGATCATCACAATTACATAAAACTGTTTTACCCTTAAAGTGTTCTTTGTAATGCGATAATTCTTTTTCAATATCAGAAAGCTGAGTATAAAATTCATCTTCTTTATTATTTCTTGCGTTTCCTAAACTTGTATTTTTTGACATATCTTTATTCTTCTTAAGTAGAAAATTAACAACCTTTGCTTAGTAAGTTGCCATTAGTTTAGTATAACATAAAAACTTTCCGTTGGTTAACATTTAAAAGAAAAAGTAAACAATTTTCTAGAAACTTATATTATGAGTGATTTCTGGAAACGAGTTGATGAAGAATTGGATTATTTAGGAAAAAATAGAGCGTATTTATCACGAAAATGTGGTTTTAGTCTTGCAAATATTGGAAAAGGTATAAAACTTGGTAGCACTCCATCAGCCGATACCGCTGTAAAAATTGCTGAGGTTTTAGGTGTTTCAGTAGAATATCTGGTAAATGGAATTAGCACAAAAAACTCAACAAAAAATCACGAAGAAGAACAAAATCAACTTAGATTATATAGAAAGCATTCCGAAATCATAAAAAAATGTGAAGAAATCACCCCTGAGAAAGAAAAACTTCTTATAGAGTTTATAGAAAATTTTGGGAAATAGATAAAAAAAGAAAATCTCGGTTTAGAATACTGATTGCAAACTAGACAAATATAAGGAAAACGAGTAAAAAAATAGCCCACCCTGTCTCGCACACAGTGTGGGCTTCGTCTGTATAGACGGAAAACACTAATTAGTGGGGCAAGACGCTTGTCGCGGGTGCTCCTTGTCTTTTAATATAACACATTCCATCGAATTGTCAAGCATACTTCTATCTACTTTTCAGCAAAGAATAATCAAAAGTTTACTCCCAACCAAAGGTAGCTGGCGGCTTGTTTGTAGCATCAAAGTACAATGCATCTACAAAGGGGAGCTCGGCAATTTTATGTACAATTGTTTCAAGCAGCTCTTTTGGCAGCATTGCAAAGCGAGCAGTCATTACATCTTCGGAGCAAACTGGGCGCAAAACAAAGCTTGCGTGGTCGTAGCAGCTGGCGTAAGGTAAATCAATTGTAAGGTGCTGGAAAATCTGATTGTACCAGCCCGATTTATGAAGCTCGGTCAAAACAATGTTATCAACTTCGCGCAGCTGATCAAGGCGGCGTTTGTCACAGTAGCCCTGCTGAATCTTCATTTCATCATCTTTAATCGCAGGATTTTGATACAGCTTAATGCAGGTTCTGTTCATATATTTTGAAGCATTTAAGATTGCACTTGCGGCCGCTTCGATTTTTTCGCGTTTACCCGGGAAGTGATAAAATCCATTTCCTTCATCTTTAAAAGTAAGAAGAGCCGGGAAACGGTAAGTTCTAAAATCACCCTGAACACCAACCGAGCGAACAGGCAAAACAGAACGTTTAAGATTAGCCTGGCAGTTTTCGCAGAACATATCAAGCTTAACGGTATCGAGTTCTGCCTGAGCATTTTTGATTTCGGCTGCATCATCATCACAAGGAACGCCGTTGTTTTTACCGTCGTTGCACAAAACGTTAATACTTAAGCCAGGACCCGGGAAAGGATGACGCATAACTAACTCATCGGATAGGCCAAGCTTTTTACCGATTGAGCGTACTTCATCCTTGTACAAATCTTTAATCGGTTCAATAATCAGGTCTTTTTCTATAAGCTTCTGGATTCCTTCTACGCGGTTGTGGTGAGTTTTAATTGTATTTGAGTTCTTGGTTCCACCCGATTCAATAATATCAGGGTAAAGGGTTCCCTGTGCTAAAAGCCAGTTGTTTTCATCAAGGTGCTGTTTTGCAACAACTTCGTCGCGAACCTTAATAAAGTTTTCGCCAACTGCCATTCGTTTTTTCTGTGGGTCGGTAAGTCCGGCAATTGCTTTAAGGAAGGATTCGCTTGCATCCTCTGTGATGAAGTTAGTGAAGCCAAACATTCTGTAAGCCTCGGCTACCTTTTTGCTTTCATCCTTGCGCATAAAGCCGTTATCAATATGAAGACCAAGAACTCTATCCTGACCGAGTGCCTTATTCAAAAGTGCAAAAGCAATTGTTGAATCAACGCCGCCGCTTAAGAAAAGCAGAACGTTTCGGCTGCCGGCCTGCTCTTTTATTTGTTCAAGAATTATCTGGAGAACTGTGTCCTGATCCCAGTTTTTTTCCATGCCGCAGAAGTTTGCAAAGTTCTGGAAAATCTGGTTGCCGCAAGGTGTGTCTTTTACTTCGCAATGGAACTGAAGACTGAACCGTTTTTTTGTAAGATTTTGGGTTGCGGCATAAGGACAGTCTTTTGTAGAACCAACTGTTTCAAAGCCTTCGCCAAGCTGGAAGACTCCATCCTGGTGGCTCATCCAAACCTGCTGAACAGGTTCAATTCCTTTGAAAAGCGGAGATTCAACCTTTGGATTCAGATTAAGGGAAGCATAGCCAAACTCGCCAACCGGAGCCTTCTGGACTTTTCCACCGTAACCAAGCTGAACAATGTAGTGACCGTAGCAGAGTCCAAGAATAGGAATATCCAGGTTTAGAATCTCGCTGTTGAAATCAGGGGTTTTTTCATCATAAACGGAGCTTGGTCCGCCGCTGAAAACAATTCCTTTTGCATTTTCAAATGTATCGAGCTCTGCAGAAGGAAGGGCGATTTCTGAATAATAACCAAGCATTCTGAAACGCTTTGCAATTAAGTGAGCATACTGGCTTCCAAAATCTAAAACTACAATTTTTTCTCGCATATAAGAACCTCCTTTAAAACAAGATTGTCGGGTCAAGCCCGACAATGACAGTTTTTACAAGTTAATCTCGGCTGATTCTTTAGCTACATCTTTGAGTAATGGCTTAATTTTTTCTACTAATGCGGTTACCTGTTCAGGACATCTTCCAATGTAAAGCGATGGATTAAGAAGCTCTGTCATTTCGGCTTCGGTAAGTCCAAACTCTTTTTCCTGAGCAAGGCGTGCAAGCAAATCACACTCTTCGCCGTTCTTCATTTTTGCTGTAGCTTCCATAGAACAGCGGCGGATAATTTCGTGCAACTGCTGACGGTTACCACCACGTTTTACTGCTTCCATCATAAGGTTTTCGGTTGCAATAAAAGGAAGGTATTCGCGGCAGGTTTTTTCAATAATCTTTTCGTTTACGTGAAGTCCGTCGGTTACATTCTGAGCAAGACGCAAAATTGCATCGCAGCAGAGGAAGCCTTCCGGTAAAGAAATACGGCGGTTTGCAGAATCATCAAGAGTGCGCTCAAGCCACTGAGTACAAGCGGTCATTGGAGCGTTAAGGGCATCGGCCATAAGGTAGCGTGCCAGAGAACAGATTCTTTCTGAACGCATTGGATTTCGTTTGTAAGCCATTGCAGAAGAACCAATCTGATTTTTTTCAAAAGGCTCTTCAACCTGACGGTCGTGCTGCAAAAGACGGATATCGTTAGCCATTCGGTAACAGCTCTGTGCAACTGATGAAAGTGCATTCAAAATACGGCTGTCCACCTTTCGTGGATAAGTCTGTCCCTGAACGTCAAAAATCTTATCAAAATCAAAATCTTTAGCAATAAGTTCGTTAAGCTTTTCACATTTTTTGTGGTCGCCTTCGAACAAATCCATAAAGCTGGCTTCTGTACCTGTTGTACCGCGGCAGCCAAGGAACTTTACGTTTTCAATTGCAAAATCAATTTCTTCCAAGTCAGAAAGGAAATCCTGCATCCAGAGTGTAGCGCGTTTTCCAACTGTTACAAGCTGTGCCGGCTGATAGTGAGTGTAGCCCAAGGTTGGAAGCGATTTATATTTGTCTGCAAAATCACTGAGGTTAGAAATAACCTTAAGCAATTCACCGCGGAGATAACGCAAGCCGTCGCGATAGATGATGAGGTCTGCATTGTCGGTAACGTAGCAGCTAGTTGCACCAAGGTGAATAATTCCTGCTGCCGATGGAGCAACTTTTCCGTAAGCGTAAACATGAGCCATAACATCGTGGCGCACTTCTTTTTCTCGGGCAGCAACTACGTCGTAATCAATATCTGTAATGTGCTCTGAAAGCTCTTTTACCTGGGCTTCTGTAACTGGCAGGCCAAGTGCGCTTTCTGCTTTTGCAAGAGCAACCCAAAGCTTTCGCCAGGTCTGATAGCGTGTATCTGAAGAAAAAAGCTTGAGCATGTAATCAGAAGCATAGCGTGATGATAAAGGTGTTTCGTAAGTATCTTTCATTGTTTTATCCTAGAGTTTTTTTCCTGTGAGTTTTTCGTAGCCTTCAAGATAGATGGCGATTGTTTTGTCTACAACTTCCTGTGGAAGAGTCCAGTCGTCATGAGGATTTGCAGTGAGCCAGTCGCGGGCAAACTGTTTGTCGTAAGATGGTTCTGCGTGGCCAATTTCGTACTGGTCCTTTGGCCAGAAACGTGATGAATCTGGAGTAAGCATTTCATCGCCAACAACAATTTCGCCATTTTCATCAAGACCAAACTCAAACTTTGTGTCTGCAATAATTATGCCCTTTGTAAGTGCGTACTCGGCACATTTTTTATAAAGAGCAATTGAGTAGTCGCGGAGCTTTGTTGCGTATTCTTTTCCTTTGCCAGGGAAGCGTTTTTCAAGATAATCTATTGACTGTTCAAAAGAAATGTTTTCATCGTGGTCGCCGATTTCGGCTTTTGTAGAAGGAGTGTAGATTGGTTCAGGGAGCTTTTCTGATTCCTGGAGTCCTGCAGGAAGCTTGATTCCGCAAACTGTCTGATTCTGCTTGTAGCTTTTCCAGCCTGAACCTGTGATGTAACCGCGTACAATACATTCAACAGGAAGCATTTTAAGCTTTTTACACAACATACTGTTTCCCTTGAACTTATCCTGTCTGAAAAACTCAGGCATATCGTTTACATCAACCGAAACCATGTGATTTTTGATAATGTCTTTGGTGTAATCAAACCAGAACTTAGACATCTGTGTTAAAACAGTACCTTTTTTTGTTACAATGTTGTTAAGAATAACATCAAAACAGCTGATTCTGTCTGTTGCAACAAGAATAAGGTTGTCCCCAACATCATAAATCTCTCTGACTTTACCTTCTTTGATAGGCGAAAACTCTTTCATTTGAATACTTCCTTTTAGACTTAATATTATTGAAGATTTTGATTATTTTCGCCTTGTTTGTCAATTACTGTGGCTATTTTTAGTTTAACCAAAGTCCATCCAGGGCCGCAAAACGTTTTGTAAGCCAGTCTTTAAGGTAATCGGCAGCTTCTTTTTGGGTTTTGCAGGCGGCGGCTTTATTGTTTAACTCATTTCCAATAGAGCCGTTGTTGCCGATGTTGTTCCAGCGTTTGTAGTTATTGGCAAAGTTTGTTGTGTATTTGTTGCTGACCTCGTCAATCTGGGCAGTAAGCTTACTTAAAACATCATCATTATGAATCTGCTGCCATTTAGCTTTTACTTTTTGCTGGAACCAGTCGCAGTTGATAAAGATTATAAACCAGGGATTTGCATAACCCTTATTCTGATAGTTTACATCATATCCACTTACGCCGGCGAACAAGCCCTGAGCATCTGCACAATGTCTTTTGTTTCCAAGGGCAGAGTCAAAATCCCAGGGAGCTTCAAAGGTAAGACGTTTTGTATTTTTGCCAAAATCTAAATCCATATAAAAGCTTGACCAGTAAATATCAGCATCGCAGCAAACCTCGTTCAGAATGTAAGTGTTAACTAACGAATCTACATCGATAATTTTTGAAACGCAGGCAAGGATTTTTTCATCATCAGAAAGGTTTGTGTTATCATCAAACTGCATTTCTACCGGTGTATAATTTTCATCAAACTCGGAAAACTTTTTTTCATAAACAGCTTCGTAACAGATTTTCCATAGGTTGTTCATATAGTTTCCAATAAAATCAACCTGAGCATTATCGTAAATGTCGCTTTTGATTGTGTAGCCTTTTGTAAGATTGTGGACTTCAATTCTTTCGTTGTTTTTGTCGTCAAGATGATGAAGATAATTTATATCAAACTTATAATCCTCATACTGGCTGTAGTTATCCAGCTCTAACAAATAACCAATATCTGTACCTGTGTAATTATCCTTTGGTTCAGAAATATTGATTCGGTTTTTATTTGTTTGCTGTTGTTCTACAAGAAGATAAACGCCCCAATATTTGTTATTTATGTAAACATCAACTAACTGATAGTCAGTGGTGTAATAATCTGGGGCAATCAGCTGGCTCATATAAAAGGCAGTTGCATCGCGTAAAAAAGACCAGTCCTTGTAGGAAGCAGTTAAAACCCAGCTTTTAAATGCCTTTCCATTATTCAAACCAAGCATACTCTGTTTTTCATCAAACTTGATTCGCAAAGGTTTTTTGTCATAGCTTGTTGTCCAGTTTCCTCGAACCTTTACTTGACCGTCAACTTCATTTACCTTGGAATCTATTTCGCCATCTTGTTTATAAAGGGTGATTTTGCATTTTTCGTAATAAGGCTCCGGAGCTTGTTCTCCCCAGCCCCAACCCCAGCCATTATTTTGTGTTACCTTAGATTTGGGTTTTTCAACAAAATCATTTTTTCCTGTTTTGGAAATAATTTTAATTACAGGCAGATTGTGATTGATTGTTGAATAATCAAGAGTGTCAGCCGGGGTATAGGGGGCATTATTATTCTTGGAGTTTAAGTTTGCACAGCCTGTGATTGTAAGTGGAGCTATGCAAAGCAGTGCAAGGACGAAGTTTAACAGATTTAATTTGTAAGTTTTTTTAATCATTTTTGTATCCTGGAAATAGATTGTCGGGTCAAGCCCGACAATGACAGTGTAATTAACAATAATTGTTTTATTAACAATATGGAAGTTTAATTAATAATGACAAAGACAATAAAATAAAGCCAGTTCTAATTAAACTGGCTTTATTTTATAGAAAAAAGTGTCTAAAAAAATATGGGAAATTATCCTATATCAATATTCTGTCCAACAAGTCCAACAAAAGCGCCTGCCTTTGCTTCGCTTGAATCTGGATGAGCGATGAGCCACTTGTTGCGAGCCCAAAGCAATTTATCTTCAAGATTCTTTGCTTCAATATTTGGTTTTTCTGTGTTTGTATC
>JAEETM010000013.1 GCA_016290335.1 Treponema sp.
TTTTCATAGGTTTCTTTCCTCCGTTATTGGTTTTTGTGTGGTAACAAAATTATAACAGTTCAAAGAAACCTTTTCTTTTATTTTGGCGACATTACATTTTACTGCTTACACCCGGGAATCCATAAAAAACATTTATTTGACAGTGTATCTTTCTCATTATAAAATTATAAAATACATATATATTCATATGAGGAGATAATTTTATGAAAAAAATCAGACAAATTATTACAATGCTGTTTACAGGCGCTCTTATACTTACACTTGCTTCCTGTGATCTTTTGTCAAAAATGGGAGAAGGTTTAAAAGAAGATTTTGAAAAATGGTGGGGAAACTCTGCTCAAGAACAAGCAGAAAGGAGTTGTGGTATTCCACATTTCATGACAGCTTCGGGCAAGCTTACCTACAACGAAATTGATTGTGCTTATATTGAATTGGACCCAACTATTGGACAAAGAGGACAATTCACTTCTTACATCAAAAAAGATGGTGAACCTGTATACCGAGGAAAATTCTTCTATAAAGAGAATGTTGATGATGTAGAAAAAGGTGATTTTTTTATTTACGTTGAGTGGGTTTGGCTCAAAGATGATAATAAATGGACTACTCCGGGAGCCTTCACAAACCTTAAATATAACGATGATAGTAAACCTTATTTTAAGGCTGAAAACGTTAATCTTACAACACAAGCTACTGATACAATAGATGCAACTAAACAAATTACCTATGAAGAATACGAAGAAGAATACGATGCAATGGTTAAAAGTATTCTGCAGAAACATTCCGGAACAAGTAATACAGCTGGCATAGAAAGAAATAACATCTTTGACCCAGATGAGCGTGAAGATAGATTTGGATTTATTGAAAGATTCGAAAATGCCCTCAACGGTCATAGTTCATCATCAACTTCTGTTTCATACGAAAAAGTCAATGGCGTTTACACTTATATTGCAACCATAGATGATCAAGAGCTTGAACTTATGGTTTTCTCTGATGGTGAATTATTCTTCTATCCTTATGATGGCAACGACAGAACTTATATGCTGGGTATGTACTCATACAATCAGGCATCTTATTATGACGACGAAGGTCATTTAGATTACACAAAGAATAAAGCAGCACGAAAATGGATTCGCGAGAATTATACTAACATCTGTAGTCTTTATGATGAACTGTCCGATAAAGCTGCAACAGCAAAAGCTGATGCCAAGGCTAAAGCAAAAGAAGAATATGAGGCTTCTCAACAATAATTACTAATAATTTAATTTAGGATTTAAAAATGACAACAACAGTTGCATTGCAGAAATGCAGTGAATACAATTTTAATGATGTTTACAAAAGTATTCAGGAGCTGCTAAAGCTGGTTCCTCCTCCAGATGTAAAGGGTAAAACGGTCCTTCTAAAGCCGAATATTTTGTACCCTAAAAAACCGGAGCTGGCGGTCTGCACTCATCCTGTTGTTGTCGGTGCCTGTGTAAAATGCTTTGTAGAAATGGGAGCAACTGTTATTGTTGGAGAATCTCCTGCAATTGCAAACTCCCTGTCTGCAGCTAAATCAACCGGAATGTATGAGCAGGTTATAAACAACGGCGGCGAATGGGTTGAGTTCAACAAGCACATTGTGGTTCCCTGCGAAAACGGTAAGGTTGCGGTACAGTTTAATTTTGCAGAACCTTTCGCACGTGCAGACCTTGTTGTTTCCCTGGCTAAGCTTAAAAGCCACCAGCTTATGACCTACACAGGCGTAATGAAAAACCTTTTTGGTCTTGTTATTGGCCTGGAAAAAGCTCAATGCCACTACAGATTCGACGATAAAAAAGATTTTGCAGCCTTCTTAATAGACCTGAATATTTCGGCAAAGGCTTCGTATGCAATTATGGATGCAATTGTCGGAATGGATGGTCCTGGCGGTCCTGGAAGCGGCGACCCTATAAAACTGGGCTTTCTTGCCGCTTCTGACAACCTTCTTGCCCTTGACTGGGAATGCGCTTCTCTTGTTGGTTATAATCCTCACAAAATTGTATATCTTGAAGACGCCTTAGACCGGGGAATCTGGCTTAAAAGCCCGCACGATATTAAAACTGTTGGAGTTCCAGAGTCGGAAGTCCGCAATACAAACTTTAAAATTGTAAAGGATCCTTCGCCTAACCTTCAGCGAATGCTTCCACCATTTTTAAGTTTCCTGGCAAAAAAAGTATTCGTAAAAACCCCGCACTTTATCCCCGAAAAATGCATGAAATGTGGTCGCTGTATACAGATTTGTCCTGTTCACAAAATAGAGCTTAAAGGGAAAAATGGCACTGCAGTCCTAACAGAAAGAGATGCTTGCCTCCACTGCTTCTGCTGCCACGAAATATGTCCTTATAGCGCAATAAAGCTGAAACGCTTTTAGATTATTGGGTCAAGCCCGATAATGACGTTAATTTTCAGTTTTTTTTATCTGGGTCTCTTAAGAATACATAGCTTCTTCCATCAGTAGAAAAACAATCTACCGGCGTTATTTTTACTGGAGTAAAGGTGATTGAATCATAATCTGTAACAATCTTTTCTACCGTCTTTTTCTTAATTTTTTCTGTAATTGTTTTTGTACCAAACTCAAGCGCATAAGTTGGATTAAGCTGTGAGCCTTCTGTATCTGAACGGAACTGAATTACAGTATAAGTTCCAATCTTCATTGTTGAATAAACACCTGTTTCTACCGTATCGTTTGCCTTAAAAGAATATACCGAATCGTGGAGTGTTATAGAATAAACGCTGTCTGCCGTAGACCAGGAAATACTTTTTTCCAGCTGTTTTAAGTACTCATTTTTTTCTGTTTCTGAAGGAGTATTATCAAAAGAACTCTGCAGGCTGAGCTTTTTGTACTGACCGTCCCAAATATTTGTTTCGGCAATCTTAATACCAATATCATCGCGGATTGTAATTCTTATTTCATCAACATTAACAAGCGAAATATCAAAACGGCGGTGAAGACTCGTAATTGAAGAATTAACCGTTGTTATATACATACCGTTATGACGGATTTTATTTTCATTCCATTCGTAAACTTCCTGACTTTCTTTTGTTACAAGAATGATTTCCTTATTAGTAAAATCAAAATAGATGTAGCGGATTTCAGAATCGGTATTTGTAGTTTTATACCAGAGTCCATTTAAAAAATCAGCAAAGGTTTCTACAGTTCCATCCTGGATTCGGGCAAGCTCCTTTGTTGCAAGCCTGTTTGCATTAACTTTAACAACCTTAGAAAGCTCGTAAACATGTGTTCCCGGATTCCATTTATATTCTTCCTGAATCTGGGCACCAGCATTTTTTGTAGAAGTTTCGTCTTTTTCTGAACGATAAACCCAGACTGAATAGCTTTCACCTTTAGAAAGAGAAAGCTCATAAGAATCTGAACGTTCCGTCTGCTGAATAAAAATTGTTCCGTCCGAAGTAAAATCACCAATTTTTACAAGAAGATAATTTCCTCTTTCAAGCTCAGTGTGAAAAATCTGCATAACATAGTTACCGTCATCTTCTACTCCCTGATAGACAAGCGCAGTTTTATGCTCACCGGTTATATCCATTCCTGAATAAGAAAGCGTTCTTGTACGAGACATTTTTGTTGGAATCTCTGAAAGCCGCTGATAAGCCGAAAGCTCGGTATTATAGAGGGCCGGAATAATGATAAAGTAAGGACTGTCGGTTCGGCGTACGGCAATTACTTCATCATCATAACCGTCATCATTTAAATCTATTGTAAGCGAACTGATAAGAGTTTCTGTGGGAAGCAAATCGACAAAGGTTTTGTACTGTTCTGCCTGTAAGGAGTTCTGATATGATTCATCGTTTTCTGTTTCTTCCTCTGAAGATTTTGGAGTTACAACCTTTGCCCTGCTTATAACAGTTTCTTCGTTGTGGGAAAGCTTTCTGGTCAAATAGTAAGAACCCGCAAGAATAGCAATGGCAAAAATAAACAAAAACAATACAACTTTTGACTTCATATCGCCTTAACTATAATGATATTTCGGGATTTTCACAATAAGCAGATTGGATTACTAGTTTTATAGAGATTTATTCAATGTATACTATAAGAAAAAAGTGTAGTATAATAGGGTATTACACCTATCATAAACTATAATGAATCATGGGGGATTATGATGAAAAAAACTTTACGTTCTGTTATTTCTACAGTTTTGTTTCTTGCTTTTTTGGGAACAATTACCTGCTGTGCTACTACAAAATCAAAAGACAATAATACTGCTAAAGCTGATGAAAAACCTGCTGTTCAGGAGACTCCAAAACCAGCTGAACCGGAAGATCCTGGCGTTATCCTTATGTTTGATGAATCTAAGGCTATTAAGGATACCGGCAAAAAAGACTTTGTAATAACTTCTGCAACTGAAGTTGTAAAAAGAATGACTTTGGGCTGGAACCTTGGAAACACACTCGATGCAATTGGCAGTGCCGGAATGAATTCAGAAATATCCTGGGGACAGCCTAAAACTACAAAAGAAATGATTGATGGGCTTGCAAAATCTGGAATTAAGACAATCCGTATTCCAGTTTCCTGGTCAAAACACATGGATAAGAATACTTATACTGTATACGAAGACTGGATGCTCCGTGTTAAGACAATTGTTGACTGGGCTATTGAAAACGATATGTACGTTATCCTAAACTGCCACCACGATAATTACAGTATTCCAAAAAAGATGCCAAAATGCACCGGATACTATCCTAATTCAACAAATAAAAACGAGTCTGAAAGATTCCTTTTGAACTTATGGTCTCAGATTGCACTTGCCTTCAATGACGGTTATGATGAGCACCTTATTTTTGAAACTATGAATGAACCTCGTCTTTGCGGAACTAACCACGAATGGTGGTTTGATGCAAATGCCGCAGATTGTAAGGATGCAGCTGCCTGTCTTAATGAATATAATCAGCTTGTTGTAGATACTGTACGCGCTTCTGGTGGAAACAACAAAAAACGAATGATTGCCTGCCCTGCTCTTGCCGCTTCCCCTGATTCAGCTTTTGCAGCAGCATTCAAAATGCCAACTGATGACGAAGCAGACAAGCTTATTGTTTCTGTTCACATGTATACACCTTACAGCTTCGCAATGCAGTCTCCTGGAGAAAGAACCTTTACTTCTTCTCACAAAGCTAACCTTGTTCAGTATTTTGGAAAGCTCAACACACGATTCATTTCTAAGGGCTACCCTGTTTACATTGGTGAGTTCGGCGCAACAAACAAAGATAACCTTGAAGACCGTGTTGCCTGGTTTGATTACTTTATAAGAGAATCTCGTAAATATGGTATGACAAGTATGCTTTGGGATAACGGTGTTTGGGAAGTTAAGAACAATGACTACAACGAACACTACGGCTTCTACAACCGCCGCGAACAGACCTGGTACTTCCCAGAGATTCTTGCCGCTATGACTGCCGCTGCAAATGTAGTAATTGAGTAATAATGCATAATTCATAATGCAGAATTAAGGAAGTATTTTTTTGATCCTGGAGTTGCTTCAGGATCATATTTTTATAAGGGGGATAAGTATGAAATATTTTAACAATAAGAAGGCTTTTAGATTTTCTTTAGTTTTTTTAGCTTTGTTTGTGGCAGTTCTTTTTGGCTGTGCAAATAATGCTAACACAGAAAAATATCAACTTAATTCTAAACCAGCTGCAATCACTGCAAAAACAAATACACCTTTTGTTCCGGCTGATAACAGCGTTGATATGGCAAAAGCAATGAAAATTGGCTGGAACCTGGGAAACACCTTTGATGCAATTGGACGAAAGGGTGTGTCGTGCGAGAATGCCTGGGGGCAACCTACTACAACAAGAGCAATGCTCCACGGCATTAAAGAAGCAGGTTTTGTTTCTATCCGTATTCCTGTATCCTGGCACGACCATATTACAGAAAGCTCAAATTATACAATTGAAACTGTCTGGTTGAACCGTGTAAAAGAAGTTGTTGGCTGGGCTATGGATGAAGGACTTTGTGTAATCATAAACATTCATCACGACAACCTGAAAGATGAAGAATTGAAAAAAACAAACTATGGTTTTGCAGTTACTAAGGATGCAGAGCTTCAGGCAAAATCTGAAAAATATATTGCAGGTGTTTGGAAAAATGTTGCAGAAGCATTTAAAGATTATGACCACAGCCTTGTTTTTGAGCTTTTAAACGAACCAAGAGATGTTGGAGGCGCAAACTGGGGCAACGAATGGTGGGTTGGAGGTACAGATGCAACTCAAGCCAATGGTATTATCGGAAAGTATGCACAAGCTGCTCTTGATGCAATACGAGCAACAGGTTCTAAGAATACCGACCGTTTTATTATGGTTCCACCTTATGCTGCTTCTACTAGCTGTATGACAGGTTTTAAGCTTCCAGAGGACAGTGCAAACAGCAGAATTATAATAGAGGCACACGCCTATTCTCCATACAATTTTGCAATGGCTTCTCCTGGAGAAATAAAGTTTACTTCTGGTCATCAAGGGGAACTATCTGGTATGTTTAGCACGCTTTACAATGATTATGTAAGCAAGGGAATTGGAGTTGTTATTGATGAAACCGGTGCAACAAACAAAAATAATGATTCAGACAGAATTGCATGGGCAGAATACTTTTTTGGCCAAGCCTATAAAAAAGGCATTCCATCCTTCTGGTGGGATAACGGCAGCTGGCAAGTCAATGGCACAGATTACAACGAAAAATACGGCTACTACAACCGCAGACAACAAGTCTGGTATTTCCCGGAATTGATGAAAGCGTCTCTGGAAGCAGTTGGAATTGAACTTGCTGATGTTAATTCTGGTGATAATACCACCAATAACACCGGAACAGATAATACCGAGCAGGGAAACACAGATATTCCAGATAACACTTCTACCGATACGCCTAAAGAAGATTTTGTGATTTTGGAAGATAAAACTGGGACAACTAAAGCATATGATAAATGGTTTGAATTAGAAAGCTCACTTGATTTAACGGATTATAAATATCTCAAAACTGAAATCTATTCTCCTACTGCTGAAAATGCAGCCAACCGAAAAATAATTATTAAGTTTCTTAATTCAGACTGGAAACCCGTTGGTGAAGCTTCTACTATTTCCATTACCGATACAGTTTATGCTGAAATTAAAAATCCAGTAAGTGGTAATCGTGAAGTTAAGATTGTTCAATTTTTTGCACAAGACACAACTGACTGGACTACAATTGATGACATTACAGTAAATGTAAAGAAGGTCACTGCTACAAATACAAAAGAATAATCATCACCAAATACAAGCTTTGTAAACTTCCACAAAGCTTGTACCCCCACTTTACGCGATTTTAGATAAAGTCTATAATTCTAAAAATAGAAACACAGGTTAGGGATTGGAGCACCTTTAGTTCCGAAACGAGCACAGCGAGTTGAGGAATGAGCGATAGCGAAGTGCGAAAAGCCCGACCACCTGCTTTGCAGGTGGGAACCTCCAGAATAAAGAAAATAATAATTAGGAGATAAAAAATGGGTGAAAACTATTTCAACAAGATTCCTTGGAGAGAAGCACGATTACAATTGGGACACTGCCGTTCAATGGCAAAAGAAGAGTTTGCTGACGGTGTGAATGCACTTAAAGGCAAGAAAATTGTAATTGTTGGTTGTGGTGCTCAGGGCTTGAATCAGGGACTTTGTCTGCGCGATTCTGGACTTGATGTTTCTTATGCACTCCGCGAATCTGCTATCACAGAAAAACGACAGTCCTGGAAAAATGCAACTGAAAACGGTTTTAAGGTAGGTTCTTATGCAGAAATGATTCCTACTGCCGATTTGGTTGGAAATCTTACTCCAGACAAGCAGCATACACCGGTTATAAACGAAGTTCAGAAGCTGATGAAAAAAGGCTCTGCTTTGTGGTATTCACACGGCTTTAATATGATTGAAGAAGGAATGATTATCCGTCCGGATATTACTGTAATAATGTGTGCGCCTAAAGGTCCTGGTACAGAAGTCTGGCACGAATTCCAGCGCGGATTTGGTGTTCCTGATTTGATTGCTGTTCATCCGGCTAACGATCCTGAAGGAAAGGGCTGGGCTTATGCAAAGGCTCTTGCAGTTGGAATGGGCGGAGCTAAAGCAGGTGTTCTTGAAAGCTCCTTTATTGCAGAAGTAAAATCTGACCTTATGGGCGAACAGACAATTTTGTGCGGTATGCTTCAGGCTGGTACAATTGTTTGTTATGATAAGATGATTAGCGAAGGAATTGCTCCTGAATATGCTACAAAGCTTTTGATGCACGGTTGGAATGTTGTTAGCGAAGCTCTTAAATGGGGCGGTATTACAAATATGATGGACCGTCTTTCTAACCCTGCAAAAATTAAGGCAAACAAGATTTCTAAAGATATTAAAAAGCTTCTTGCTCCTCTCTATCAGAAACACATGGATGACATTATCAGCGGTAAGTTCAGCAGCACAATGATGGAAGACTGGAAAGCCGGCGATAAAGATTTGTTGGCTTGGCGCGAAGATACCGGTAAGCTTCCTTTTGAAAAGAATGCCGAAAGCTCTGAAGAAATCACAGAACAGGAATATTTTGATAAGGGCATTTTGCTTGTTGCTATGGTTAAAGCTGGTTGTGAACTTGCCTTTGAAACTATGGTTGACGCTGGAATTAAGGAAGAATCTGCTTACTATGAATCTCTCCACGAAGTTCCTCTTATTGCAAACCTTATTGACCGCAAACGTCTTTACGAAATGAACCGCGTTATTTCTGATACTGCTGAATACGGATGCTATCTGTTCAGCCGCGTTGCCGCTCCAATGATGGCTAAAGATTTAATGCCTCAGCTTCACACAGACGTAATCGGCAAAGGCCTTGATGTAAAAGACAACGAAGTAAACAACGCCGAACTTGTAGCCGTAAACGCCGAAATCCGCAATCACCCAATCGAGGTAGTTGGTAGAAAACTGCGTGCTTATATGGTAGCGATGAAACCAATTTTGTGAAACAAAACTGGAAGCACGGTCAAAACAAATTATCGGTATTAATCTGCATGTTCAGACCGTGCTAGCGATGAAGCCAATATTGTAGTTTTTTTACGATATTGTAAATGTATATAAAAGGAGAGGCTTTGGATCTCTCCTTTTTTTATCAAAAAAATAATTAATCGTTGAATTCTTTCTTTAGGATTGGTTTAAGAAATTGTTTTTTCAAATCTTTTGGATTATGGAAAAATATTAATTCAGAATTTGAGAGTTCATTTTTTCTATGCTTTATTGCTAAAAGCTGTAATGTACAAATTAAGTCTGCTGCCTGAAAAAGTTTGTAATCTTTAGGGCAAACCTTTCTTACATCATATTGAGAAAGTTCCGACGATAAAACAGAATTTAAAATTCTATTTAAGTTCCGTTGCCCATTGTCATAATATAAAATTACTTCGTTAAAACTCTGAAAGAAATCTATATGCTCACGTATAAACTGAGACATTTCTTTTGCCATACGACCTTCAAGTTTTAGCAGGTCTTCAAATTTACGCTTTTCAAATACAAATGCTTTATAACTGATTTCTGATTTCATTACAAAGTAAAAAAGCTTACTGAAAAGTGTACGCCTTTCATTAGGTGGCAAGTGTTCAAATAATTCTTCTCTTCTTATAAGTGGTTCTGTATGGATGGCAAAATCTTCTTTGTATCCCAAATCTTGCAATCCTTTATTTAAGCAGTCTATATTATTTTTTATATCTTTATCCTGGTCATGAAAAATCATTGTAATAATATAATATGGTGAATGTGGACTGTATTCGCCAAAGTCTCCACTTTCATCAATAAAAATGCTTAGATTTCCCAATAATAACTCCCAAGACAAAAAAAATGGCGGGACAGTTTGCCCGCCGTAATAGGTTGGACCCGGGTCTTTCGACCAGCCCAAATATTATTATATTGTGGAAGCTGGATTTGTCAAGTATTTGTTAGCATTGTTTTAAACATTCTAAACAGGCTGATGTTTCCTTACTCATACCGGTTTTTATAAATAGTTGCATCTCTGTAAATTATTCTCTTTTCGGGAAGATTGTTTTTGTTGTATGAATATTCAATGTATTTATTATCCCAGTTTGTGTTTTCGCAGATTCTGATAATGTTTAAAAGATGATTGTTTTCATCATATAAATACTGGCTGATATAAAAATCTGAATTGCGGGTATATTTTTCTGCTGCAATTAATTTGTCTTTATAATAAAACTCTTTGCCGGGAAGTTTTTCTTCTACAGACTCAACTTCAACATAATTTGAATCTTCCGGTAAATCATCCATCCAGACATGATTCATAAAGATTTTATTACCTTCATATTTATAATATTTTCTTTCACAACCAGAACGACCGTTAGCAGTATATTCATAAACAAGACGAGATTTTTCATCATATTCGAAAGTCGTGTATTTATCGGTTGTTATACATTGTCCTTTATCAAAAGATACTTTCTGCTTTTTACCATTCAGATAAAATTGTAAGTCAGAAATAACAAGGTCATTCCATTTACTACCCGGAAAAATCTCATCAGCATACAAAACAATTTTTGTGGCAAGAATTACATCTCCTTCATAAATATTTTGTGGGGACATAACATCGTTTAATTCTAAAGTTTTATCAAAATCAATATTTTTGCAATTTAAGATTTTAAGCTTAAGATTTTTAATTCTGTTATTCTTTTGGAAATATCTCTCATCAAAATACCCAGCCTTAATTGAAAGCTTATCAAAACGAGCTGGTTCAGAAAAATAGATTTCAAGCAAGGCTTTCTTTTTGTTGATTTGACTATAGGTGACAGCATAAACGCTTGCTGAATTATCATCAAAAATATTCACGGGTGAATAACGCACATAATCTTTTTCATCAATAAGAAAGTTTTGGGCTACAGGTGCATATACTTTTATTTCTTGTGCAACAAGATTTGTAAAGCCCGCAAAACCCAAAAATATACAAAAGCAGATTACGATTTTCTTTTTCATTTTTCTTCCTAAATTGAATTACTGTCGATTAATTCCCAAATTACAGTTTTTTCTGGTGTATAGATTGTTGGACCGCCAATGTCACGGCTAAGCGCTTTTGCAGGAACCCAACCGGTCTGACCATTAACAGTGATTTCAACCCATTTATAATCAGCTGTAATGCCACTTGCGTTATAATAATTTGCACCTTCTTTATGAGTGATTTCGTGCAGATTTTTTGCTTTTGAAGATGGAAGTGATTTTATTGCCGTACCTTCGCTAATGCTGAAACTTCCGCTGAACTTTAAGATTTCAGTTTTTTTACCATCTACAGAAAGAGATTTTTTGTGCGAGAAGCTTCCATTTTTATAGGGATTCTTCATACTTATAAAACCATAAGTTCCGTTTGAAAGCTCAACCTCAATGCTGCTTTTTCCACCTGCGAGAACATTAACAAATCGTGAAACTTTTACTTCATCACCCTTTTGTAACGTATAAATCTCTTTTATTAAATCTGGTGAATCATAAACCTTTGTATTCCAACCGTTTTCGTCAAAGCTGAGAAACATATTAAGATTATGGACTTCATACTTTGAAGAATCTGATAAATCCATTTTACCTTTATTCGCAGTTTCATAATATCCGCCAAAAATCCAGCCAAACTGTAAGGCTCCAACTGCAGGAAGTGAAATATAATACCAGCAGGCGGTTACACCATCTATTGTTTCATATTCAGATGTTCTTCCGTAAGTTGTAACTAACTCGCCTTTTTTAATGACATCAGTTTTTTCATCTGGAGTGCCATAATATTTTTCTTCATACAACCAGATGTTTTGTGTGCTGAAACTGGTTGACGGTTTTGTTCTAAACCTCACATTATCAGAGAGCGTCTTTTTTGATTTTTTCGCAATTACAGGGAGCTCATCTATCAGTGCCTTTGAACCATCTTTTTTATATCCGCCTTCCGGGAAAAAGCTTATTCCCTGCAGATTAAAACCTGAATCATAAGTTGCATTTAACACAAGCTCATGCTCGTAAAACAAGTTGTCACTATTTGCATTGAAACCGCAGTATACTTCATCTTTTGTAAAAATCTTTTTGCAAAGTTCAACATTACTGTTATAGTCGTAAGAATAAAGCACAACCCAGCCGGTATCAATTTTGTATTTTCCAAAAGCAAATGGATCTGCGTGTAAACCACCTATAACAAAATAATCATCAGAATAAAAAAGCAGAACATACGATTCATTCGGGCTCATCACCCAGGAAGTTGAGAGTAATTTTTCTTTTGATAAAACGGTATCATTACTGTTATATTTCTGCTCACGCTTTTTCCAGCTCATTCCATCATTTGAGTTTTTGCGGTAATTGATTTTCAGGATATCTTCTGACTGGTAACCGAGAGCACTGAGGCTTTCGTTAAAACGAACAGCTTCTTTTTTAGAATCTGAATAATGCTGAGGTTTGTTTGCATTCTGTGAAAAAAGAAGAAATACACATCCAATAAAAGCAAGAAAACTTGAAATACATTTTTTCATTTTTGTCTCCGCTTTTATTTTATACTGTTTAAAACCTCGTGTAAATCATAGATTTCTTCTACCCCGCTGACAACAATACCGCCCATTCCAAGTTCGAGTGGGAGGGCAACATCAAGGTCATAGCGGTCGCCGATGGAAACACATTCGGTGGCTGGGCAGCCTAAAAGTTCAACGGCAAGCTTGAAAGGTTCTTCGGCGGGTTTAGATTTTAAGCAGGTGTCCAGACCTACAATATCGGGGAAAAAGCGGGAAACTCCAATTGCATCGAGAGTTTTTCGGGCGGGCAAAACCGGGTTGTTAGTTACACATATCAGTTTATAATAATCGCTCAAAAAGGAGATTTCTTTTACAAGGCGTTCATCGTAATATAAATAATCGGAAGGTTCCAGAAGTTTTTTCCGCCATTTTACGCTTTGCTTAATCGGAATACCAAAAGCTTTAAGTGTATTTCCAAGGCTGACTTTGCTTCCGCTATGTTCGGCGGCAAACTGCTTTCTGTAATCGGCTACCATTTTTCGTGCTTCTGCTGATGAAATACCTTTCATTTTTGCAAAAGCACGAACCTGGCAGTCTACCTGTTCAAATGCATAGGGTCTGTTTGTATAAAGGGTTGAGTCAATGTCAAATATTATACCAGAGATTTTTTCCGGAAGATTATAGATTTTCATTTTACCAATGCAGCGGCTGCTTCCTGAAGAGAACCAAACTTTCCAAGTCCGTACCAGGCGGTGCAGGCGTCGCCAATCAGCTCAGAATCAGAACACTCGCAAACATTGAGCTTAAGACCAAGCAGCTGTTCCTTGCGCTTCATATAACCCTTATCTTTTGTCTGTCCGCCGGTAACAGTAATTTCAGAAGGGAATGTTATACCGTTTGCAGCAAGTCCATTTTTTAATTTTTCTACAGCCTCTTTTACTGCAGCTAATCTTGCATCTTCTTCCAGAGAAGAGCTTTTTGGAATAATTACAGAAGCATTCCACAAGCCTGGAATTACAGACGGCAGAGTTCTTATTCCTTCGGCAGAAACAGGTTTATTGGTACAGAAATTAAAGCCTTCGCTTGAACCACTGCGGTCGCAAAGCTTACCTGCAGAAAGTGTGTTAGTTCCAATTAACGCCGCTACAAAATCAGGACCACAGCTGAAAACTGGAGTACCGGCTTTTATTCCTAAGAACTCGCCGGCTTCATCAGCAATTACACCGCAGCGCTCCCCCGGTTTAATATAAGGCGGGAGCTTTCCTTGAGAAATCTTAAGCTCATCCAATTCATCTGCACTCCAGTAAGCAGAAAGGAATCTTTCTTCGGGGAGAACAGTGATTGCAGAGCCAGTAATTTTATTTATAAGATATTCAGGTCCAGAATATATAAAATCGGTGCGGTCAAACTCATCCGGGAAAAGCAGTTTAAAGGCAGCAATTTTTGGAAGAAACAGACTCTTTGTTGCAATAAAGCCTTCATCGGACATTATCAGTTTTTCGACTTCTTCGTTCCACCTGAGGGTAAAACCGGTATCGGAAACAATTGTAGGACCATTGCCAGAGATTGAAACGGCGGCGATGGAATAATTGTCTGATGTGGATTTTGTTATTTTATCTACACTGCCCTTGAGCGCCCAAAGCCAGGCTTCTGCTACGAAACGGTTCTGGGGAGCAGAAAAAGAAGCTTTATTGAAGGCGACAACATCTCCAGTGGCAGTAACGAGTGCTGCTTTTAGAGATGTGGTGCCAATATCAACTGCAAGTATTGTTTCTATCATTTTACTGCTTTACTTCGGTTGATGAATTGTTTTCTGAAGAACCAGATTGTGAAGCATCGGAACAGCAAGGTTTGTCACCTTCGCTTGCATCGGCAGAAGCTGCTGTTGTACCGGTTGTGCCGGTTGCAGTTCCAGGTGTATTCTGAATCTTCGTGATTTTTTCTATGATATTGCGGTTATCCAGAAGCTCGCTCAAAGACTGGTTGTAATGGATTCGTGTGATTACGTTTGCAAACAAACCGCTTACATCAGTACTGATAAACCATTCGCGCTTCAAAAGCTCTTCGTGGTAAACAGCATTTGTACCAATGATTCTGTAGAACAAGCCTTTTTCGTAAGCATCATCAAACTGCTCGATTGCGTTGCCTGTAAAGAATGGAAGAGAAATTGCACAGATAACTTTTGTTGCGCCCTGCTCCTTTAAGAAGCTCATGGCTTTAAGCAGGGTTCCACCTGTACCAAGCATATCATCGGCAATGAAGGCAACCTTGCCTTTTACATCGCCAAGAAGTTTTACTGATTTGATATTCGTTGAGTGAGCGTCCTGAGTTACGATTGAATAATCACGCTCTTTATAAATCATTGCAAGCGGAAGCTTTAAACCGGAAGCATAGAACTTGTTGCGGTCAATTGCACCTGTATCTGGAGCAACTACAACCAGGTCTTCTGTTTTACCGGTAAGGTCAACAATCTTGCTGAGCTCGCGGATAACCTGGTAGCTTGCGTGGAGATTGTCAAGATTGATTGAAGAAAAAGCATTCGGGATTTCGCGAGAGTGTAAGTCAAGGGTAACAATTCTTGAAACGCCCTGCATTTCGTAGATGTGGCCTAGCAAACTTGCAGTGAGTCCTTCGCGGCCCTTTCGTTTGTGCTGTCTTGCATAAGGGTAAGCTGGAACAACAAGTGTGATTTTTTCAGCACCAGCCATACGAACAGCATCTATTGTAACGAGGAGTGACATAACGTGGTCATTAACCGTCATTACAACTTTATTTGCACCACCGTTCAGATTCAGAACTTCGTGGTTTTCAACATCCTGGAAAATAAAAACATCTTTTCCACGGACAGTATCCAACAGCTCAGTTTTTACCTCACCGTTAGCAAAATAAGTAAACCGTGCATTTACCTTGAACACAGGCGGTCTGTACTTATCTGTAGCACCTCTTATACAAAGATCGCTGGTCTGCAAATCATTCTGCAGATTGATTCTTCGCACAAGCTCTTCTTTAGACAGTCCATAACGTTTAGATACAACATCGTTCTTCAAGGTGAAGCGGTGTTTGTACATATGTTTAAGGTGCGTTATGACTTCATTGGCGAAAGCTTCGCCACCAGGACACGCAACAATCGCTAGACTTGTTGGTTCGGTATAGGGCATATTGGACCTCTTATGATATGATTTTCAGCCATAATATAGCATATTGTTAGATTTATTACAATTAAAGATGGTGTGGAAAACAAGGCAAACATATTATAAATACATTAATCTGAAATATGGCTTCCGGTCGTGATTCATAGGGCAAAAACGCGCAATATTGCGCTAGACCCTTCGCAGCATAGCTGCTCGGAGACTCGCTAACAACAGTCCACTGGACTGTTGTTGCCACTATGTGGCCGCTCCCTATGTTTGTGGTATAGGAACTATTCAAATGCCGCTCTCGCGGCATCCACAAGCAGAGTCTTTTTGCCCTATGTCTCACTCCCTCGCGCCAATTTTTAGGTTAATAAATTAAAAAACATTTGTCATGGAAAAAAAACAATTAATTATTCATGTTTCTATTGACAGAAACGTTTTTATAATATATATTCACATTATTAGATGTTACTACTAATAGTAACACAAAGAACAAACGAAACTTTATGCCAGGAGGTACTTATATGGCACACAACGAAATACCCTACAAAATCTATTTGAACGAAAAGGAGATGCCGGAATCTTGGTATAATGTCCGCGCAGATATGAAAAACAAACCGGCTCCGCTTTTGAATCCGGGAACGGGAAAGCCTTGCACGGCTGAAGAGCTTTCGCATGTTTTCTGTGATGAACTTGTAAAGCAGGAGCTTAACGACACTGATGCTTACATCCCTATTCCACAGGAAATCCGGGATTTTTATAAGATGTATCGTCCTTCTCCGTTAGTTAGGGCTTACTGCCTGGAGAAAAAGCTTGGAACACCGGCAAAAATCTACTACAAGTTTGAAGGTAACAACACAAGTGGAAGCCACAAGCTTAATTCGGCAATTGCCCAAGCTTATTACGCTAAAAAGCAGGGCTTGAAGGGTGTAACAACAGAAACCGGTGCCGGACAGTGGGGAACTGCGCTTTCCATGGCCTGCTCTTACTTTGATTTGGATTGCCAGGTTTACATGGTAAAGTGCTCCTATGAGCAGAAGCCGTTCCGACGGGAAGTGATTCGAACTTATGGTGCAAAAATCACTCCATCGCCTAGTAACACAACAGAAGTTGGTCGCGCAATTTTGAAGGAGTTCCCGGACACAAATGGAAGTCTTGGATGTGCAATTTCTGAGGCGGTTGAAGCTGCCACTAAACAGGAAGGCTACCGCTATGTTCTGGGAAGCGTTTTGAATCAGGTTTTGCTGCATCAGAGTGTAATCGGTCTGGAAACTATGACTGCGCTTGATAAATACGGAATTAAGCCTGATATGATTATTGGATGTGCAGGCGGCGGTTCAAATCTTGGTGGACTTATTTCGCCGTTTATGGGACGCAAGCTCCGTGGTGAAGCTGACTATAAGTTTATTGCTGTTGAACCTGCAAGCTGTCCTAGCCTTACACGCGGTAAGTTTGCTTATGATTTCTGCGATACCGGTCATGTTTGTCCGCTTGCAAAGATGTATACACTCGGTAGTGAGTTTATGCCTTCTCCTAACCATGCGGGCGGATTGCGCTACCATGGAATGAGCGGTATTCTTTCCCAGCTTTATGATGACGGTTTGATTGAAGCCCGTGCTGTTGAACAGACTGCTGTATTCGAAGCTGCCCAGACTTTTGCCCGCATTGAAGGAATCCTTCCTGCTCCGGAAAGCAGCCACGCCATCAAGGTTGCTATTGATGAGGCTCTCAAATGCAAAGAAACTGGTGAAGAAAAAACAATCGTTTTCGGCCTCACCGGAACCGGCTACTTCGACATGTACGCCTACAAAGCCTTCAACGACGGCACAATGACCGACTACATTCCAACCGATGCCGACCTGGAAAAAGGTTTTGCAACCCTGCCGAAAGTATGATGACTTAAATATAGTTGTTGATAATTCAATCTCAACAAAATAAAAAAAGCACATTTCAATGCGTTTAATGCAAAGAAATGTGCTTTTTGTTTTTATTTAATTTTTTTAACCTATGTTGTTATTCGGCATCCTGAAACAAAATAGGAATAAGGTGTTTGAATCCTCTGTACCATACAGGGAAGTCATGAGTTCCACCTACATATTTTTCATAAGAGAAGTTCTTGCCAAGAGTCAGTTTATCCCAACCTTCTGCTAAAGCCTTCATTCCGCTTTCATATGTATCCCATGCTGCAACAGAATCATTGTCTCCACAAATTGTGTAGAAATAATTAATATTTAATTCATCAGCATTTTCGTATTGCTCCATTGCCTTAATCATTGTTTCAGCAGATGGTGCTGTGAAAGAGAAAGCTCCAAACCAGCTGATAAGGTCAAGACAATTAGCCATACCAATGTTCATAGTCTGTGAAGCACCCATTGAAAGACCAGCAAGAGCTACATCATTTCTATCATCGGAAATTCTGTAATTTTTTCTTAAATAAGGAAGAAGCTTTTCTCTCAATTCACCGCCAAATCCATTATACCCACTGAAATCATATCCATTTCCACCTTCTTTACCACTCTTATTTGCAACACCTGTTGCGCAAACAAGGATGAATGGTTTTACACTACCATCAGCAATTCCTCTGTCCATAAAGCCTTTAATCTTTCCACCGAGTCCCTGATCTGTAAGTCCCCAAGTGTTTTCATTCTGTCCAAATCCATGGAGCAAAATTAATACAGGATATTCTTTATCTTTGTTAGCTTCATCATCATATTCAGCAGGCATATAAACCCAAGCATGTTTTTCAAAATAATCAGCTTCTGTAAGATCTGCTTCTGCAACAGTATAATCTCTTGTAGGATAATGTATAGAAACAACTTTTCCTCTCTGCTCATCAGTTAATGGGTCTGCTTCGGAATATGGAATATCTTCTTTTGCATCTGCCTTCTTGTTGAAAGTAACCTTCTTAATCTGGATCTTAAGCTGATCTCCATCTGCCAGTCCCTGTTCATAATCGTTGAATTTAATACCGAAACCTAAGATTTCATCAAAATCAGAACTTTCAAGAAGACTTGCTGATAATGTATCTGGAATTAAAACTTTCTTTGTCAATGTACCATAAGCTTTATCCAATCCAAAGTATTCAACATCTTCAAAACCACCAAACATACCTGTTGAGTCATAAGGAAGAAGTCTCATAGCAAAGCTAGGATTTTTTGCACCAGCTTTCCATGCACCAGTAATAGGACTGCATACTAATTCAAGATCAATTGATTCATAATTTGCAATATTAATTTCTTTTTTATCAGCTTTTACATAGAAACCAATACCACCACCAGCTCCACCAGAAGCTTTTGCAATATAAGTTACAGAACCATCAGCATTATAAGAAATATTACTTGCTGTAGTAGCATCAAATGCTAATGCTGCTGTAAATGGAACTAAATCACCATCACCAACTTTAAGACCACATGTTCCTGCTTCTCCTACAACAAAAATGTCTGTTGGGTATTCAATAGCTGGCTCTGGTTCTGGTTCAGCTTCACCTGTTGACTTGTAAGATACTGTGTATTTGATGTTTGTAATGTCAAACTGAATATCATATTTTGAATTATTTGTTGACAAATACAATAAAGCACTACTAGAAATAGTAATAGGTTCTTCATTTTTTCCAGAAACCTTAATATCAGATTCACCTGGCTTAACATCAAATGCAGCTATTTCTGGATAGCTTCCACCGTTATTAACCTGCCACATAAAGTGTTCTGTATTAGCTGTATTGTTCTTTGCTTTAATATCTGCTGAGAATTCAATTGTTACTGCCTTATCAGCAAATTCGCTCAGACTATAAGTGATGAAAGCCCATGAACTGCTTGGACTGTTTGCATCAGCCTTAAAATCAGCCTGTGTAAAAGATTTTTTTACTTCTGTAGGCTTAGGCTGTGGTTTTACAGGATCTGAATGCTCTGGCTGATTGTTTGGATTATCCTCTGGAGCATTTCCATTGTTACAAGATGCTACTGAGAATGCCAATAATGAAATACCGGCAACCAATAGGATTGCTTTTTTTAGTTTTTTTAACATTTTGTTAACTCCTTTTATTTTTTTTACAAGAAAATAACATTTTCCCATACAAAATTAAGGATAAGGGCACAAAATGATTAAACAAACACCTTTTTAATCACATTTTTTACAATTTAGTATCGAGGTATAAAGTAAATTGCCGATAGGAAAAAACGCTTAGGGGATTTGTATTAGACAGGAAAGGTATAAAAAAGGCCCCGAAGCTTGTTCGGGGCCTGATTAAGTTTATTTCTTCAAAAGTTTAGCAAGTTTTTCAGCTGTAAAGCCCATATACTCAGCTACTTTGTTTGCAGGACCAGATGTACCGAAGGTGTCGATGCAGAAGCAGTTTTCTTTTGAAGTGAACTGGAGCCATTCCATAGAAATGCCGGCTTCTGTACAAACAATTCGTTTTGTGTCACCAATAATCTTGTCCTGTTTTGCCTTTGAAAGACTTTCGAACTTCTTCAAATCTGGAACAGAAACAACACGAATTGCCTTACCTTTTACCATTGCTGCAGCCTTAAGAGCCATATTTACTTCTGAACCGCTTGCAAGAATTGTGATATCAGGAGTATCTGAACCTGTCTGAACAATGTAAGCACCGTTGTTAGCCATGTTCTTTTTCCAGTTCTTATCATCTTTCTTGTAAACAGCAAGAGCCTGACGTGTAAATGCCATACAAACAGGATGATCCTTGCTTGCATAAGCCATATTCCAAGCCTGCATTGATTCCTCAGGGTCACCAGGACGAATTGCCTGAACACCAGGAATTGCACGCAGAGAAGTCATTGTTTCAATTGGCTGATGAGTTGGACCATCTTCTCCAACATAGATTGAATCGTGGGTGAATACATAAATTACAGGCTGTTTCATCAAAGAAACTACACGCAAGCTTGGGCGGAGGTAATCAGCGAATACAAGGAATGTAGCACAGAATGGGCGCAATCCACCATGGAGTGAAATACCTGCACAAACAGCAGACATTGCAAACTCACGGATACCATATTCAATTGTACGTCCTGCACGGTTCTTTGCACTGAAGGTTCCGTTATCTGTAGCCTTGAAAGCTGTTTTGTTTGGTCCCATAAGGTCTGCAGAACCACCAACAAGATTTGCATAACGTGCAGCAATTACGTTCAAAGCTTTTCCAGAAGCATCGCGTGTTGCACATGCATCGCCAACCTTGTACTGAACATCTTTAACAGTTTCATCTGTAACTGCATCGCTGTAGTAAGCATCCCAAAGCTTTCTGAGTTCAGGATTTTCTTTTGACCAGGCTTCAAACTCAGCATTCCAGTCTGCTTCTGCCTTAGCAAATACAGCTTTCTTTTCTTCAAAATATTTGTAAGCTTCTGGTACAACATAGAAATCTTTATCTGCAGGAAGACCAAGAGCCTTTTTGGCAGCAATAATACCTTCTGCACCAAGAGGAGCACCGTGAACATCAGCTGTACCCTGTTTTGGAGCACCCTTACCAATTACAGACTTAAGCATAATCAAAGAAGGCTTATCTGCACAAGCTTTAGCATCTGCAACCAATTTAACAATGCCTTCAACATCGTACATATCGCCTTTAAGAACCTGCCAGCCATAAGCTTCGTAGCGTTTAGCAATATTATCTGTGAAGGTGATGTCTGTGCATCCATCAATAGAAATCTTGTTCTGATCGTAGAATACGATGAGTTTACCAAGCTTGAGGTTACCAGCAAGAGAACAAGCTTCTGAAGCAACACCTTCCTGGAGACAGCCTTCGCCAACCAAGGAATATGTGTAGTGGTCTACGATTGTGCGTTTTTCTGTATTGAACTTAGCAGCAAGCATTGATTCAGCAACTGCCATACCAACAGCCATTGAAACACCCTGTCCAAGTGGACCACCAGTACATTCAACACCGTCAGTATCACCAAACTCTGGGTGACCAGGACACTTAGAACCAACCTGGCGGAAGTTCTTAATATCGTCCATGCTTACTTTGTATCCAGCCAAGTGGAGGATAGAATACAAAAGCATAGAACCATGACCTGCAGAAAGTACAAAACGGTCTCTGTCTACCCATTTTGAGTTTGCAGGATTATGTTTCATAACCTCGCCATATAAAACGGCTGCCGCTTCTGCAGCACCAAGTGGCAAACCAGGATGTCCTGAATTAGCCTTCTGAATTGCATCCATTGACAAGCTGCGGATTGAAAGTGCAACTGCCTCAACGCCTTTTTTATTCATACTCATAACCTCTTATGCCGAAACACGGCAATTTAATTTATTTTTTATTTTTATAATCCAATTTATTTATCAAGCTCACGAACAAGACTCAAAAGCTCAACTTCGCCCATTTTAGATTCAAGTGCTTTTCTAAAGCGCAGGCTTCTGAACAAACCAGCCAGGCCGGAAAGAACCTGCAGATGTACCTGTGAGTTCTGGGTAAGAAGAATGAACATTACATATACAAGTCTTTCATCAGGGGCCTGCATATCAATAGGATTTCTAAGATAAGCTACACAAATCCTCTGGTCTTCTTCTTCCTTCATAATTGGGGAACGGGCATGTGGCAAAGCAATGCCATTACCAACAGCCGTGCTCAGGACCTTTTCTCTTGCACACAAAGCACTGCAAACCTGCTCCGCTGTCATATCTTCAGGTAATTTTATCTTTTTTGAAATATTTGCGTATATTTCTTCAGGTGTTGAACCTTCAACATCAAAGAAAATACCACCACGATGAATCAATTCTGCAATGTCAGCATTAGATGTAAAACTGAACTCCATTTTTTTTATGCTCTCCTTCACATACTTTAATCTACTATTTTAATATTATTGTATGTATTAACCTCAAGCGAATGTCTGAGGGTTTCTCCAATATCATCAAAGGTTTCTTCCATTCCTTCCAGAGAAAGGCTTATGTCGTCAACCGGAAAATGTTCAGCTGAATAAATATCTTCCATATCTTCTATTATTCTGTAAGAATGGGAGAACAGCTGAGTAAGAATAACCAGCTCCTGTTGAGGAAAAATCTTAAGCTTTAGACCTGAGTTTCCAATTGCACTGAGCAGGGAAACAATGTCTGAAAAGAGCGCAATAACTCTGTTCCTTACCGGCGCAATTTTGTATTCCGCAAACTGGTTATACGATTCACTAATTATAGCATTACACTTTTCTATGTTCAATAATATGAGCTTAAACTCTGCAGCAGTCATTTTAAAAGCAGGAGGAAAGATTTTGTGGCACAATTCTTCAAGCGTCTGCTCTTTTTTTAAATGCTGCGACTCATAAATACGGTTTTTAAGGTAGCAGTTCACTATTTCTGGAGTAAAGATAACAGACATTTCGGAAAAAAGCGCTTCTGAAGAATATTCTTCATTCCAGGGTCCTATATAAGGAACATTTTCGCCTGTCCGCCAGATTCTGGATTCAACACCATACGGCGAAAATCCGATTTTTTTTGTATGCTGTAAAAACTCTTCGGCACTTCCGCAATTTTCGGTACAAAGCTCACGCTGATTTTCAAGAAAAAGGAATGCAAGCTGTTCTTCTATTGATGAAGTAGGACCTGATTTCTGGAAGCTGTCTAAAAGTCCGTTTTCAAAAACATAATACCATTCTTCGCGTTCCATATCGGCAGCAGAAAGAGAATCGGCAGAGCCTGTATGCTGAACAGACACTCTTACCATATTATTTTCCCAGTCCATAATGCTGCACAGGATTCTGTCGCCGTAACGGAACTTTTTCCCTTTGCCGGTTAATTTGTTTAACGGCCAGGCTGTAAGCGTTACTTCGGACGGCATGTTATATTTTAATGAAGCTATTGATACAGATTCATTGGCATTATCATTCAGAATATAAGGAATGATGTAGCCTTCGCCATAAAGTGCAAAAACATCCATAGCAAGATTCATTGAAAAAGTAACCGGCTCCGGAAGAACAACATCTCCAGAAGAAACAAGAACAATTCTGTCCGGGGGAGTATCAGGATTTATAAAGGGCATGCACCTGTGTCCAAGAATTACATACCCCTTCTGAACTTCTTCTTTAGTCGGCTTAAAGCTGAAGTAGCGCCCCGTAAAAACACCGGCTCTTGTTATGTACATATCGTCAACAAGTGCAAAAACCATGCTTGAATTGTTCAGCAGATCCATAGCCTGTGTTTTTGTTATGCGTACACCCTTGCCGCGTAAATATTTGCATAAATCTTCAACCTTAAAAATGCCGAGTTGTGAGGAAAAATATGATTCTAATAAAGCTGAAGATTTAAAATCCATCAATTAAACCATTCGAATATCTATGATATCGGAATCCATCTTTACAAGGATTTCTTTCATCTTTTCAAGAGTGATTCCGGTTACTTTTATTGTAAGACGACGTTTGCCTTCGTCCTTAGATTCACGTGTAATCACAGAAATGATGTTTCCTTTAGCTTCTGCAATTTCTTCGAGAATCTTTGCAAGCTGACCAGGCTTATCGGTCTGCTGGAAGTTTGCTCTTACACCACCATCGCGGGCAAACATGGAAACAAACAGGTTGAACAGGTCGCTTTCGGTAACAATTCCGATTACAATATCATCCTTTACAACAGGCAGACAACCAATTCCTTTGTCGGCCATAATTTTTGCAGCATCTTCAATGATGTCGGTTTCTTCTATTGTAATAACCTTTTTGGTCATAAACTTGCCGCAGGTAAGTTTTGCAAGCAGCGAGCTTATTTCGTACATATCGAGTGTTGTTGCCTCTGAAGGAGAAACCTTGGCAATATCATTTTTTGTGATGATTCCCACAAGCTTTTTCGAGCTGTTCAGAACCGGCAGTTTGTTGATTTTTTTAGTTGTCATAATCTGCTTTGCTTCTGTTACGGAAGTATTTTCTGTAACGCAAATCGGATCTCTTGTCATTACATCTCTGATGATCATAACTTTATCCTCCAAGGTATGCTGTTTTTACCGCAGGGTCGTTGATTAAATCCTGCGCATTTCCACTTTTTGTAATTTCTCCTGTTTCAAGTATATACCCTCTATTGGCAATTGACAAAGCTTTAAATGCATTTTGTTCTACAAGGAGGATTGTCGTACCATCTTTATTGATTTTCTGTACAATATTGAAGATTTCGTCTACAAAAATTGGAGCAAGACCCATAGAAGGCTCGTCCAGAAGAAGAAGCTCCGGTTCTGCCATAAGTGCGCGTCCCATTGCGAGCATCTGAAGCTCACCACCACTCAAGGTTCCTGCACTCTGGCGGATTCGTTCCTTCATTCTAGGGAAATATTCAAAAACGCGTTCCATATCGCTTGCAATCTTCTTTTTGTCGTTGCGGAGATAAGCACCAAGCTCAAGGTTTTCCTTTACGGTAAGATTCTGGAAAATGCGGCGTCCTTCCGGTACCTGAATCAAATGCTTTGCAACAATCTTATCAGCAGGAAGGTTTGTAATATCTTCATCTTTAAAAAGGATTTTACCACTCTGTTTTTTAATCAGATTGGAAATTGAATGGAGTGTAGTTGTTTTTCCAGCTCCATTTGCACCAATCAGAGTGATGATTTCGCCCTTTTCAACATTAAAAGAAATATCGCGTAATGCCCTTACGGCACCATAATTTACAACAAGATTTTCTACTTTTAACATACACACCTCAACTAATACTTTCAGTTACACCAGTTTTGCCTGCAAAACTGGAGATGAAAGCAGATTTAGCTTAACACATTCGAAAAGCAGCAGCTTTCATCATGCGTCATTTCCAAGGTAAGCCTTAATAACCTCGGGATTCGTCTTTATTTCGTCCGGCAAGCCCTGTGCAATAATACGTCCGTAATCAAGAACGATAATATGCTCACAGATTCCCATAACAAACTTCATGTCGTGTTCAATCAAAAGAACTGTCAAATCAAAATCACGGCGGATAAGCTCAATCATCTGGCGCAGCTCTTCGGTTTCCTGAGGGTTCATACCGGCAGCAGGCTCGTCCAGAAGCAGCAGAACAGGCTTAGAAGCAAGAGCACGGGCAATTTCGAGCTTTCTCTGTTCACCATAAGGAAGATTTCTTGCAAGCTCATCCTTTTTATTCTGAATCTTTAAGATTGTAAGAAGCTCATCAACCTTCTGGTTCATAAGCTTTTCATCACGGCGCAGTTTTGGAAGACGAAGCAGAACATCAACCGGGTTTACAATCCTCTGATTATGAAGCGCAATTCTAACGTTATCGGCAACAGTAAGGTTACCAAACAGGCGGATATTCTGGAAAGTGCGGGCAATTCCCATCTTATTGAGCTGAGCAGGGTTCTTTTTGTTTATTTCGCGTACACGGCCGTTTCTATCCTTAAACAGAATCTGACCACTTGTCGGCGTATAAACACCGCTTAACATATTAAAAATTGTAGTTTTACCGGCGCCGTTTGGTCCAATCAATCCTACCAATTCACCTTTTTTAAGCTCGCAGGAGAAATTACTAACAGCTGTAAGTCCGCCAAAAACAATGGAGATTTCGGAAGCCTTTAATACGATATCGTCACTCATTTCTATTCTCCTTGTGATTCTGATGAAGCAGTTTTTTCTGCCGCAACAGCAGCTTTTTTCGCAAACAATTTCTTAAATCCGCCGGCTTTAATCCAGTCAAACGTCTTAACAAAAGACATTTCCTTGTAGCCTAACAATCCCTGTGGTCTGAAAAGCATTACGACAATCAAAATACAAGGATAAATTAAAAGGCGGAAGTTCTTTAAGAATCGCAGGAACTCCTGAAGGTATGTAAGTACAAAAGCTGCAAGAACAGAACCTGTTGTAGAACCCATACCGCCAAGAACTACGTAAATAAGGTAGTTGATGGAATTGTTGAACGAAGCCTGCTCCGGTTTTACAAAGCCGATTAAGCTTACGTAAAGGGCACCGCCAATTCCTGCTACAAAGGAAGCAATTACAAAACCAATCATCTTATAACGGAAAACTGCAATTCCCGAAGAGTTTGCCGCAATTTCATCTTCGCGTACAGCAAGAATTGCACGGCCGTAAGTTGAGCGTATAAAGTTTTGCAGCAGGACAATTATCAATATCAGCGAGCCTATAATTACAAGATAAGCCAGAGTCGGGTCAAAGCTGAGCTTGGTTGCAAACGATTTTCCGTTTGGTCCGCCTGTAATGCCCTTAAGGTTTACGAGTACTACACGAATGATTTCGCCGAAACCGAGTGTTACAATTGCAAGGTAGTCGCCGTCAAGCTTGAGTGTTGGGAAACCGATTAAGAAACCGAAAAGTGCGGTTATGATTCCGGCAACAATTACGCTTATAAACAGCGGGCAGCCAAGATTCTGTGACAAAAGGATGGTTGAATAAGCACCAATGGCCATAAAGCCGGCCTGTCCTAAAGAAAGCTGACCTGTAATTCCGCAGATGATGTTTACACTCAAAGCCATTATTGCGTTTACGCCGGAAAGAGTGATTATCTGTGCGGTATAGGCGTTTATTACTCCAAGCTTTATAAGAATTGCAGGGATAACAAGAGCCGCAGCAGCTATTACAGAAAGAATTATTGTATTTCGAATAAACTTGTTTTTCATCTTGCCCTCCCCTTATACCTTTACCGTTCGTTTTTTGCCGAAAATACCGGTTGGCTTTACCAGTAAGATGATAATCAGAATTGAGAACGATATAGCATCTGCATACTGAGATGAAATAAAGCCTTTTGTTAAAGTTTCTGCAACACCAAGCAGAACACCACCAACCATGGCACCCGGTATGGAACCAATTCCACCGAGAACGGCTGCAACAAAAGCTTTAAGGCCCGGCATATAACCCATTGTCGGGTCAATCTGCGGATATGCGGTTGCATAAAGTACACCGCCTGCACCGGCAAGTACAGAACCGATTACAAAGGTTATTGCAATTGTTTTATTTACGCTGATTCCCATAAGACTTGCGGCGCCCATATCAAAGCTTACGGCGCGCATTGCCTTACCGGTTTTTGTGTAATTTACGATTATGTTCAGAATAATCATAAGCACTACGGAAGAACAGATTACTATCATCTGAAGATTAGAGATTGAAACTGCTCCGAGCGAAAAGTTTTTGAGCGGCATTGTAGGGAACTGTCTTGGGTTTGGTCCTACAAATGGAAGAACGCGCATTACATTCTGAAGAATAAGCTCCACGGCAATAGCAGTAATTAAAGAGTTTAAGCGGGGTGCATTGCGCAAAGGTCTGTAAGCAAAGCGCTCAATTACAAGAGAAAGAAGCGCACAAAAAACCATTGCAGCAAGGAAAGCACAAGCCATTCCTGCCACGTTAGCACCCATAGCGCAGAGTACAAAGTAGCCTGCGTAAGCACCCATCATCATAACATCGCCATGTGCAAAATTAATAAGCTTTACAATTCCATAAACCATTGTGTAACCCAGGGCGATGAGTGCATAAATACTACCCAGGGACAAACCGTTTATTAATTGCTGTAAGAACATTGAACCGGTATTCAACATAACCTCCGGTAATAATAGTTTTTTGTATATATTTTTTCCTATTATAACCTATGCATTTTAATGAAAAATAATGGAAAATTCTACTATATATGTTATAATTCATTAGCATAAGGGGGATGCTGATGAAGCGGTGTCTGGTAACGTGCAGCTCTAATCAGAGTAAGGAAACTAATTTTGAGCATTGCTGTGAAGAAATTAAGGCAGAAGGCAAAAATCCAATTCTTCTGATTTTTTTCAGTGATGAAGATGACCTGTGGTATTATGCAAAAGAGCTGCATGAAGCTTTTCCAGAAGCAACCTCTATTGGTTCATCCACGTTTATTAATTTTTCTTCTGTAGGATTAGCTCATTCAGGTCTTTCTGTAATGGCAATTTTTTCCGGGATTGAATGTTCTGCCGGCCTTTTGTTTGAGGTAGACCGTCATCCAAGAAACTATATTCTGCATATAAAAGAAGCACTCAAAAACATCTCTACACTGGAAAACACCTGCTGCATGGAGTTTACAACCCCTTTTATGGACAGCGAAGAGCTTGTTCTGGATACCTTTAAGGAAGCGTTCAAAGGCATGGACATTCCGCTTTTTGGCGGTTCAGCAGGGACTTCCGATTCTATAAAAAAAGGATTTGTTGCCCTTAACGGCGATATTTACCAGAACACCTGTGCGTTTGTTTTTATTCACAATCAGAACGGAAAAATCCATTTGTACAAGGAAAACATTTTTGAACGTACCCTGCACCAGTTCATAGCTACCGATGTTGACTGCGAAGAGCGGAAGGTTTATGAATATGATGATCAGCCGGCAGCAGATGTTCTTGCAAAGGCTTTAAACGTTGATCTTGAAGATTTGCCGGAAGTTCTTCCAGCCCACCCAATGGGAAGAATTGTAAATAATGAGATTTTTATAACAGAAAGTAACAAAATCTATTCTGACGGTTCAATTTCTTATTTTTCAAGAGTATATAACCACACAAAAATGGTTCTGCTTGAGGTTTCTGATTTTGAAACTGTCTGGAAAGAAACTGCCGAAGAAATACATAAAGTAATACCGGCTCCGTCTTTTTCAGTTTCAATCCACTGTTTTTCGCGAACAAAGCTTTTTGAAAAGGAAAACAAGCTTTATCACTTTATTTCCACGCTCAAGGCAAATTACGGCGATTTTATAGGACTTTCGGGCTTTGGCGAACAGCTTGGTTTTATCCATTTGAACCAATCTATGGTTATTGCGGTGTTTGAATGAAGTTATTGTTTCTGGGGACGGGGACTAGCCATGGTGTACCGGTAATCGGGTGTGACTGTCCGGTTTGTAAATCATCTGATTCACGCGACAAAAGATTCCGCTGCTCTGCTTATGTTACGGTTGGGGGCAGTACGAATGCGAAAAATAATAAAAATGATGATGAAAAGCACATTTTGATTGATATCGGCCCGGATTTCCGGTCTCAGGCACTGGAGCATAACGTGCGCAAGGTTGATGTGCTTTTATTAACTCACAGCCACGCCGACCATCTTCACGGAATTGACGATTTACGCATTTTCAGCTGCGATATGTTCAAAAAACCTGATAATCCGCGGAACATGGAAAAATACAACGCACCGCCAATCCCTATTTACACAAACCGTGCTACTGTCCGCGATATAGAAAAACGCTTTGATTATTTTTTCCATCACTGTAAGGAAGGTGGCGGCCACGCAAAGGTAGAGCTTACAGAAGTATCTAAAGCTTTTGAAACCTGCGGAATTACAGTTACGCCAATACCAATGATGCACGGAAGCCTGGAAACTACAGGCTGGCTTTTGACGGAAGCTGCAAGAGAAACCGATGGCACTGAATCTGGCGTTGCAAAAAAATCCATCGCATACCTTACCGACTGCAGCTTTATAAGCGACGATTCAATCCAAAAAATCAGGGAAAACTGTGGCCTTTTAGAGCACCTTGTAATTGACGGCCTTAGAGTAGACGAACATTCCACTCATTTTAACTTTTTACAGGCCCTTGAAGCTGCCGACAAAATCGGAGCAAAACACGTATGGCTCACTCACCTTACCCACGCCCACAGCCACAGGGAAATAATTGATTACATTGAAGAAAATCTGTACCGATTCCCTAACCTAAACACGGGAGCAGAATCAGTGCTGCCGGCGTATGACGGATTGGAAATCAGTACGTAAATCACTAAAGCTTAAAGTTTCCAATCTTTGCAGACAGAACAGACATACTCTGCTGATTCGTCTGAGTAGATTTTGAAACATTATCAATAGCGTTGGAAATACCCTGAATACTTGTTGACATTCCCGACATTTCATAATTGATGTTCTTTGTGATTTCAGAAAGATTAAGCATTTCCTTTTCTATCAGCTTACTGCCAGAAACCATTTCGGTTGAACCGGCTTTAACATCCGTACTGGAAGCATTAATATTTTTAATTGCTTCAAGCACCTGCTGATTTCCTTCAGACTGCTCCTGCATTGCATTCATAATCACATTTTCCTGCTTCATTACAGTCTGTGCCAAATCGTAAATTACATTGAACTTGTCCTGAACCTCTTTTGTATTTGTAGAAACAAGCTGAATCGAAGTAGAAAGCTCCTTAAGATTATCATTAATGTTTTTACCCTGTGCGCTGGACTGTTCTGCAAGCTTTCTGATTTCATCAGCAACGACAGAGAAGCCTTTTCCTGCTTCACCCGCATGGGCAGATTCAATTGCGGCGTTCATGGCAAGCAGGTTCGTTTGTGATGCAATATTCTGAATTACGGCAGTCGCTTCCATTAAGGCTGCTGATTGTTCAATAATTTTCTGAGAAGTGAAAACCGCAGTTTCTACAGATTTTCGTCCATCGTCAGAAGCAGTTGTAAGAGCATTTACCGATAGAGTATTCTGATTAAGAATCTGAGTAACGCTGTTGATGTTTGCAACCATTTCTTCAATTGCAGAAGATGACTGCGTAACGGCAGTAACCTGACCTTCTATGTTGCTGTTCAAAATATTTGTTCTGCTGATAATCTGATTTACAGAAGAACTTGTTTCTTCAACACCGGAAATCTGGTTTTTCATCGAATTGTTTACAGATTCAATACCACCATTGATTGATTCAACTTCCTTTTGAACAACCGTTATTTCGTGACCAAGGTTTTCTGCAATTTTTGCAGTTGAATCAACGGAATCCTTAAAATCTTTAAGCAAATCCTTTGTAGAATCCCTTAAAGAATTAAGATGATTTGCAAGTTCACCAAGTTCGCAGCGAATCAGAATAGGAATATCTTCTGTATGATAGTTTTTGTTCATCAAATCTTCAGAAAACTTTCCAATGTGTTTAATACAGGTATTAACATCCTTAAGCTGGATGTACATATCAATTAATCCTGTAAAACCGACAATAAGAGCAAATGGAGCTACCTTTTTAATGAACAGCGTCTGAATCGGCATTTCTCTGTTCATAGGAATGTCAAAAATTGCCTCCAGCATAAGTACCATTCCAATCAAAACAAAAAGAGAAATCAAAAGACAACGCTGAAGGAATGAAAAAGACATATATTTGCGTTCATAAGGCAGCCACCCCATGGCTTTTTCAAGTCCGGAAACTGTTAATATATAGAATAATACGGAGAAAATGCAGAGTCCGCCAAAAATCATACAGAAGCTGTAATACAGATAAGAAGCCCCGTAAAAAGATGCAGGTGAAAAACCTTTTGCAATATTGTATTTTGCGACAATAAATGGATCCAGAACTGTATATGTAACTGGAATTGCAAAACACAAAAGTTCAGAAATCTTTACCACTTTATTCAGCTTTGCAACTGAGTTTTCATCTCCAGGTACGTAAGCACTTATGCTTTTATTCAACCAAAGATAAATTAAAATTGGAAAAAGAACGGAAGTTCCCATAAAGAATGTTGAAATTATGTTATTTCCGGTTTCAATGCACTCTTTTAACGTCAAACCGCCAATAAATACGTTGAGCGGCATATACGTAATATAAGGTAAAAGAAACGCACCAAACATGTAAAACAGGATTTTTACTGGAACTTTTTTTGCTATAGAATTATTTTGTGCTGAAAGATTGTTTGTTTCATTCATAAATAACATTCTCCTACTGAAAATCAATTATAACATTCCCTTAATAATTTTACAAATTAAAACATCGAGCATAAAAAAAACCGCCCTGTAAAAAGGCGGCTTTCCGGTAAAAGAAATATATCTTTTATTAAGCGATTACTCTGCAGCAGCTACAGTTTCGGCTGTTTTTGGAACTCTAACTTTCTTGTCTACGAAACCTGCTTTGAGACAGCGTGTGCAGATAGAAATTGTTCTTGAAGTTCCACCAAACTGTGCTTTGATTTTAAGAAGATTTGGTCTCCATGTTCTGCGAGTATGGCTCTTTGACTTACTTACCTTGTTACCTGTCATTGTGGTTTTTCCACAGATATCACACATTCTTGACATTTCTATTTCCTCACTTACAAACAATATTACAAAGATAAAACGATAGTTTTAGAAATATACTAAAAGGGAACAAAAAAGTCAATAGCGAAAGCTTCTACTTTTCGGTAACTATCATTCTTACGGCTTTCGCTTGCAGTTTTGCGGGGCAAAACTGCACATTTATAGTTATATATAGGGTAAAACTGCACACTAGTTCGTACTATTTTCCAAACTGCGCTTCAATCTCGCGAATCTGGTCACGGTAGATGGCGGCCTGTTCGTATTCCATGCGTTCGGCACAGGCAGACATTTCCTGAGTAAGACGTTTGATAAGTTTTTTGCGGTCGGCAGCACGGAAGAGATTTACACCCTGTTTTAGAACTTCCAAATCCATTGTTGCTTCATCGCGGGCTTCCTGCTGCTCGTGTTCAAGGATGTCTTCTACAGCTTTTTTGATTGTTACCGGTGTGATTCCGTGTTCTTTGTTGTAGGCTTCCTGAACTTCACGGCGATGCTTTGTTTCATTGATTGCGGCCTGCATTGCCGGGCTCATATGGTCGGCATACATTACAACCTTTCCGGCAGCGTTACGGGCAGCACGTCCGATAATCTGAATCAGAGAAGTTTCTGAACGCAAAAATCCAATTTTGTCTGCATCGAGCAGAGCAATAAAGCTTACCTCAGGCAAGTCAATTCCTTCTCTCAAAAGGTTGATTCCAATCAAAACATCTATTTCGCCAATACGCAGGGACTTAAGGATTTCAACACGCTCAAAGGTGTCTATTTCGGAATGGATGTATTTAACTTTAAGTCCAAGCTCTGTAAGGTAATCTGTTAAATCCTCAGCCATTTTTTTAGTAAGCGTAAGGATAAGCGAACGTTCGTTACGGTCAATTCGTTCGCGCACTTCCTTATAGATGTCTTCCATCTGACCTTCACTCGGGCGAACCTCTACAATCGGGTCCAGCAAGCCTGTAGGACGAATCAACTGCTCTACAACCTGAGTGCTCTGCTTAACTTCTTCCGGGCGCGGAGTTGCAGTTACATAAATAATCTGATTCATCTTTGCATCGAACTCAGCTTTTTTGAGCGGACGGTTATCAAAAGCACTTGGAAGACGGAAACCAAAATCAATAAGATTCTGCTTGCGGCTTCTGTCGCCTTCGTACATTGCGCCAATCTGCGGAACAGAAACGTGGGCTTCATCAATCATGCACAAAAAATCATCTGGGAAATAATGAAGAAGCGTTGCAGGAGGTTCGCCAGGTTCGCGGCCGGAGATAGGACCTGAATAATTTTCAATACCCGGGCATGTTCCCATTTCCTTGAGCATTTCAATATCATAGGTTGTGCGGGTTTTCAGGCGTTCTGCTTCAAGCATTTTCCCGGCATTACGAAGCTCTTCTACACGAGCTTCCATTTCTGCCTGAATCCGGTCGGTTGCAGCAATAAGCCTGTCGTGCGGAACAACAAAGTGTTTTGCCGGATAAAAAACTGTTTCGTCAAGCTCGCCGGTAACATCACGGTTAAGAACATTAAAGCGGCGGATTTTCACAACCTCTTCCCAGTCAAGCTCAATTCTGTAGCCTTCGTCAGTTTCCATATATGGCGGAAAAACTTCTATTACATCACCCTTGATTCTAAAATTGCCACGCTCAAGAACATCATCATTGCGGCTGTATTGAAGTGAAATTAAAGAAGCCGCAAACTTTTTAACATCGAGCGTCTGCCCCACTTCAACATGAACGCGCATCCCTTTGTAAACATCCGGCATACCAAGACCGTAAATGCACGAAACAGTTGCAACAACAATAACATCGCGGCGCTCCATGAGACTATAAGTTGCCTTAAGACGCATCTGGTCAATTTCTCGGTTGATGTCGCAATCTTTTTCTATATATAAATCACGAGCCGCAACGTAGGCTTCCGGCTGATAGTAATCATAATATGAAACAAAATACTCAACTGCGTTGTTCGGGAAAAAGCTTTTAAACTCGCGGTAAAGCTGGGCAGAAAGCGTTTTGTTATGACTTATGATTAACGTCGGTCTCTGCACACGTTCAATTATTTTTGCCATTGTAAACGTTTTGCCCGAACCTGTTACACCTTTAAGAGTCTGGAACTTATCGCCCCTGAGAAATCCTTCGCTTAATTTGTCTATTGCCTGCCCCTGGTCACCACTCGGCTGAAAAGGACTGATTACTTCGAACTTGCGCATAATACTCCTCTTATTATCTCTTACAAGGCCATCACATAAATCTGGCAGGGATTAGCTTCATCCCAGAGCAGCGGAAAAACCTCAAACTCCTTAAAACCGCAGGCAATGTAAAAGAGGTTTGTTTTATCATAATCCTCATATTTTCCAAGCTGCACAGTTTTTACCTGCATAAAAGAATAACCTTCTTCCCGTGCAATTTCTTTTGCCTTTTCAACAAGCTGCTTTCCAATTCCCTTACGATGATAGTCTTTTCTAACACCCATCACTGCAAGTTCGACCGTTGCATTTCCGGTTTCTTTCAAACACAAAAAACCGGCATAAGAATCATCTTCTTTATCTGCAATAAAAATCCAGTCCACACAACCTGCAATATATTCTTCGCGACCTTCTTCAACTTCAAACCATTCAGGAAGGGCCTCAAGAATCTGTCTTGCAATTTTCTGTTTTTCGTTTTTATCAATAATTCTAACAAGCATAATTCAATTATATCACATTTTCACTAACTTTGTGCTATAATACAAAAAGAGGAATTATCTATGTTAAACACTAATAACAGCGAGCATAAGTGGCATTTTTTTCAGGCTGGCGGACTTATGCAGGTTCAATTTTCTACAATTGATGATGTACTGAATATCGATAAGCTTGACCCAAAGCTGTGGACGGCTCTTGCCTGCCCGGTAAAAGGCCTGGAGTTCAGCGAAGAAACTCTTGCCCTGCTCGATACAGATAAAAACGGACGGGTTCGCGTGCCGGAAATAATTGCTGGTGTAGCCTATATTAAAAAATATTTTTCAAAGCCAGAAATAATTATGACACCTGGAGATTCAATTCCACTGGATGCCCTTTCCGACACACCTTTTGACTGCGGCCACTCCCCCCTTGCTTCTGCAAAATCCGTTCTGGAAATCCTTGGTAAACCGGATGCTACAGAAATCTCTCTTTCCGATGTTTCTGTAAACGAAAAGCTTTTTTCTCCAGGTGTTGTAAATGGCGATGGTGTTCTGCCAGCTGAATGTGTAAAAGAAGCAAACGTAGCATCAGTTATAAAAGACATAGTAACCTGTACGGGCGGCTCAACGGATATAAGCGGCGTAACAGGAACAAACCGCCAGCAGTTTGTAGATTTTTTCAATCTGCTTCGTTCTATAAAAGAATGGCGCGAAGATGCAGTGCTGAATGACCCGAAAATCTTCTTCCTTAAAGAAGCAACCGACAGTGCCGCAACCGCCTTTATGAAAATCAAGGATAAAATCAACGAATACTTTTTGCGCTGTTCAATTATAAATTATGATGATGGTGCTGAGGAAATCTTCAAAACCCAGACAGAAAAAATGTTCCTTGATGAAGAAGGCCAGCTTTGCTGCAGAGAAAAGCTTTTAGAGCTCCCACTTGCACTTGGTTCCGCCAATCAGCCACTTCCTTTAGATAACAATATAAATCCTGCCTGGGCTGAAGAAATGGCTGCCTTTAAAAAATATGTAATTCAGCCAATTTTCCAGAAAGATATTACTGCCCTTACAGAAGCCCACTGGCGTAAAATTGAAGCCTTCTTTGAACCTTACGTTAACTGGGTAAAGGCAATGCCACAAAATGTAGTTTCTCAGCTTGGCCTGGACCGAATCACCGAAATCCTCAATTCCGATGCGGAAGAAAAAATTGCCGCCTATCTTGATGAAGAAGAAAAGCACCCTCCAATTGCCCTTGCCACAGTTGATTTGCGAAAAATGCTGCTCTACCGCCGAGATTTTGTCTATCTTCTGCATAATTTTATTTCTTTTGATGATTTTTACAGCCTGAATAAAACCGCCATCTTCCAGTGCGGAACCCTCTATATAGATGGCCGCTCCTGCGACTTGTGCTTTAAGGTTTTGGATATGGCTAAACACGGAGTAATGGCAGCCTTATCCCAGTGTTACCTCATCTACTGCGACTGTACCAAGGTTGGCACAAGCGAAAAAATGCAGATTGCAGCCGTAATCAGTAACGGCAACACAGACAACCTCATCATCGGGCGAAACGGACTTTTCTTTGACCGCGACGGTGCCGACTGGGATGCCACAATTGTAAAAATCATAGACAACCCGGTAAGCCTGAGACAAGCCTTCTGGAGTCCTTACAAAAAGCTCATAAGAATGATTCAGGAAAGAATTGCAAAAACCGCCTCAGCAGCAGAAGCCAGCGTTATAGATAAAATGTCTAAAACCGTAGAATCACCAAAAACTGCCCTGCCACAAAAGAAAACCGATATTGGTACCGTAGCCGCAATCAGTGTAGCCTTTACCGGAATTGCAACCGTTTTGGGCGGTATTCTGGATGCCTTCCTTGGGCTTGGCTACTGGATCCCGCTTGGAATCTTAGGAATAATGCTTTGTATTTCGCTGCCATCTGTATTCATTGCCTGGAGCAAGCTTCGCCAACGCAACATAGCACCTATTCTGGACGCCTCCGGCTGGGCAATCAACGGTAACGTAAAAATCACCACACTTTTAGGTACTTCGCTCACAGATTTACCATCCAGACCTGCTGGTGCCTATTTTACACCTTTTGATAAGTTTTCATCCCGTAAGGCCAACATTGCAAAAATTGTACTTTGGACACTCCTCGTGCTCCTGATTGCTTTATTGATTTTCCTGCACTTCAAACACCCTGGCAGCCTGACTGCATGCTGGCAGAAAATCAAAGTCTGGTTTTCCCTTCATGGACCAAAGCTTAATGTACCAAGCCTAAAGGAATAAGGACCTGTCATTTTTTTTCTAAAAAAAAGTGACACTTTTCCAGCAGCCGGCTGTTACATTATTGACAGGAAAATATTGTACGATGAAAACTTTGTCGCTTAATGATTTTGACAATCTTTACCGCCAATACGGACCAATGGTTCTGAGGCGCTGCCGGGCACTTCTGAAAAATGAAGAAAAAGCTCTTGATGCCATGCAAGATGTTTTTGTCCGGCTGATTGAAAGAAAAGAAAAAATATCAAAAATCTGCTCAAGCTTCTTATATACGGTTGCAACAAATGTATGCCTTAATAAGATTAATGCTGATAGACTGCGCTCCGGACCAGATTTTAATGTTATAGCCGAAATCATCGAAGACAATACCAACCCTGCCGTAGAAGAGAAAGTAGAAACTTCCGTTATTCTGGACTGTATTTTTTCCGAGCGGGATTCCAAAGACAAGCAGCTTGCTATTTTGCACTATGTAGACGGCTGCACCCTGGAAGAAACCGCAAAAGCTATGAAGATGTCCATTTCGGGAGTTAGAAGACGCCTTGGAAAACTCAAGGAAAGTGCAAAGAAATATAGTGGAGGAAGGTATGTCAATTCCAATTAGGATTCTGGAACAGATAAACAATTCAGAATTGAATGCTGCCGATTTTTATGAAACTTACGGTCAGCAGGAAGTTGAAGACTCGCTTAAAAATCTTAGAGAATCGAATCAGGAAATATTAAACAAATATACTCCTGAGCAGATGCGTGTAAGCATTATGGAAAAGGTTGCAAATAAAGGAAGAAATCAGACTGTAAAAAAATACAGCCCTGATTTTACACGTTTTATTCAGTTTGCAGCCGCCGCAATAATTTTGTGTGCAATTATGATTCCTGCAACTCTCGGAGCAAGAGCAAGATTAGTTGCAACAGATCCAAATGCTACAGATACAGTTCGCGTAAAAGGCAACGCAGATACAAAGGCTTTCGAAAACAGAAATCCTAAAATCAACCTTTACCGCCTGGACGGAGATACAATCACAACATTAAAGAATGGTGCTTCTGCAAAATCAGGCGATGTTATTCAGATTACTTACAATGCAGGAAACAAAGATTACGGTGTAATTTTCAGTGTAGACGGAAACGGAAACATCACACGCCACTTCCCGGAAGACAGCTGGAAGGCAGAACCGCTCCATCACAACTATAACGAAACCCCGCTTGATTTTTCTTACGAGCTTGATAACGCACCGGACTTTGAATGCTTTATAATGGTAACTTCAAAAGAACAGTTCTCTCTTGATGATCTGGAGAGCAAAATCAAAAATAAAACAGATATCGATTATCTCAGGAGACTTTCCTATCTGCCTAAAAAAACAGAAGGTATGATTTTTGTACTGGATAAATAAAATCACTGGTAAATAAAATTACTTTGAAAAAAAATTACGAATATAATTAAGGATGAGAATATTATGAAAAAATCAATTTTTATTTTGCTTACAATTTTTACAGCTTTTAAGCTTTTTGCTGCTGCAGAAAATACAGATATTTCAGCAGGTGTTGACAGATACGCAATTTACATCGGATGTAATGATGGTGGAAAAGAACACGACAAGCTTTTATATGCAGGAAGCGATGCAAAAAACTTCCAGAAAATCATGTCGGAAATTGGCGGTGTTCAGGATTCAAACAGCTTTATTCTTATTGACCCTTCAAAAGATAAGATTGATGACACTCTTGATAAAATCACCACAAAAATAAACAGAAACAAATCTAACGCAAAACGTTCAGAGTTTATTTTTTACTACTCAGGTCACTCTGATGAAAACAGCCTTCTTCTTGGAGAAGCCTCTTACGATTATTCAAGCCTCAAGCACAAAATCACAGAAATCCCAAGCGATATTCACATTGTAATTCTTGATTCCTGCTACTCCGGCAATTTTATCCGCACAAAGGGTGGACAGAAGAAAAAGCCTTTTTTAATGGACGATTCTTCGGTTGTAAAGGGACACGCTTATCTTTCTTCAAGTTCGGCAAGAGAGTTCTCTCAGGAATCAGATGATATTGAATCTTCTTACTTTACAAATGCAATGATTACAGGGCTCCGCGGTGCAGCCGATACTTCCGGCGATAGCAAAGTCACCCTTAACGAGCTTTATTCCTATGCTTTCAACGAAACTCTTTCAAAAACAGAATCCAGCAAGGCAGGTCCTCAGCACCCTAACTACAACATCACCCTTGTTGGTTCCGGCGACTTAATTCTTTCCGATATTTCAAATGCAGATGCAATGCTTTCTATTTCAAAAGAAGCAAAAGGAACTTTCATCATCCGCGACTCAAACGGAAAGCTTATTTCTGAAATAAACAAAGCAGCCGGACTTCCAATTCTTATGGCACTACCAGTCGGAACATATACAGCCGTTTGCATCAATGAATTTACAACTTTGCAGGGCACTTTCTCTTTGGAAAAAAATAGTGTTTACATGCTGGACCAGAGCAATTTGCTCGCAATCCAGCAGAAGGACAACACATTAAAAGGGGATTTAATTTCAACAGAAGAAAGTGAAGAAGCAGAAACTTCAAATGATGAGTTCACTTTAGGTGATCCATTCCATCTCTACTTCTTCCCTGGCATGCCAATGATTCGTTTTACTCCAGACTGCAGCCTTATTTCTCTTGGTATGATTGGTACTACAGACAGATGTGTGCTGGGCTTCCAGGCTTCCGGCGTAATGAACATCAACAGCGGAAAACTTATCGGCTTTCAGGCTGCAGGAGTTTTCAATATTGTAAACAGCAACGTTGTTGGTGCTCAGGCTGGTGGTGTTTTTAATATTACAAATGGCGATATCCTTGGAGCACAGGCAGGCGGTGTTTTCAACATTGCACACAAACTGGAAGGTGTTCAGGCAGGCGGCGTTTTCAACATTGCAAGCTCTGGTTTTGGCGTACAGGTTGCCGGAGTATTTAATATAAACAAAAACTTCAATGGCATTCAGGGTGCAGGACTTTTCAATATAGCACACGCAGAATCCGGAATCGGCATTCAGGCAGCAGGCCTTTTCAACATAAACAAAAAGATTACAGGTGTTCAGGCTGCAGGACTCTTTAATGTTTGCCCTGAAATTACTGGTATTCAGGTTGCAGGCCTGGTTAACGTGGCTACAAAAATTAGCGGAGTCCAGATTGGTGTAATAAATGTGGCAAAAGAAAACAATGGAGTTGCAATTGGTGTGTTTAATTTTATTGGAAACGGTATGCACCACGGTGGAATGATCTGGGACTTCATCAACAAAACAACCGATATCTTCTTCCAGAGCGGAACAAAAAATGTATTCGTAACAGTCGGTATTTCAGCTAAAAAAGACCTTTTCGAAGAATGGAGATCTAATCAGTTTCTTTTCTATGCCGGTCTTGGTACAGAGTTCCGCTTTGAACAGATTCATTCAAGCATAGACCTTGAGCTTCTCTGTAAATCCGTAAACAACATTGACAGATTCTATTCTGCAACAAACGGCTACCTTACAGAAGAAGAAATACGTCAATACATCGACCAGGAATACAACGAAGAAAACTTTATTCCATCAATGCGGGTAACCTATAACTGCTTGCTTGGAAAACACCTTGAAGCTTCAATTGGAGCCAACACCGACCTTCACATTATCGGTGGAAACGATGCCGTCTTCCAGGTTACAAACCACAACAAAAAGTTCACCTTGAAACTTTCACCAGAAGTTGAACTTTGCAATTCATTCTTCGTAGGAGTAAAAGTTAAATAAGGAAGGAGAAGACTTATTGTAAGGCAGAGACTAGTTCCTCGGGCTTCATAACAATGTTTTCTTTGGTAGCACCGTGCTGCAGTAGGAAATCTTTACCACGGAAGCCCCAGTCAACGCCAATTACATCAAGGCCGGCATTTATGCCGGTCTGCAAGTCTACGTCAGAATCGCCAATGAAAACAGCTTTCTGACCTTCGCTTGTACCGTCAACTCCGGCGCGCTTAAGTATTTCGTAAACACCATCTGGTGCCGGTTTTGGAGGAAGCCCCGGACGACTGCCACTAACAATATCAAAACAATTCGGAAAATATTTATCAACCAGTTCAAGAGCAGCAGTTTCAACTTTGTTTGTATTCACGGCAATTTTAATACCTGCTTCGCGCAGCTCGGCAAGGGCTTCTACAACACCGTCGTAAGCACGCGTCTTAATTGCAGAATGCTTTTCGTAATAAGCAATGTATTCTTTTAAAATTTCGTCAAACTTTGGATTTTCGCGACCGTCTGGAATTGCACGCTCAATCAATTTAGGGATTCCATTTCCCACCATAAAGCGCACTTCATCAACCGTATGCAACGGCATAGAATACCGCTCCAAAACCACATTCAGCGAATCCGCCAAATCATCTATCGTATTCAGGATTGTCCCATCCATATCAAAAATTGCAAGCGCATATTTAGCTGTATTTTTCATGAAAGGAATTATAATCAAAAGGTTGGGAGATTTTCAACTATTTAATAATTTTGCAATCAACAAATGCAGTACCCTTTTACAATTTCATATTTCATTTCAGGGTCTTTCATTTCTCTGATTATTTCAAGCAAGAGATCATTTAAACTGGTTTCATTGACAACATCAACGTCATAACAATCCAGTTTCCATTGCCCAAAAGTATATGTGTTTATTTCATCAAGCATTATTCCAGCAAACATATAAACAAAATATTCTGCCTCATGTTTTTTTAAATTGATGCGGTGCGATAAATACCAGTCAAAAATCTCCTGATGATATTTTTCTGCTTTTTCATATTCACCAAGCGTATACAGTGTATTTGCATAACAACATTTCTGTACCCGATTAAAACTGTTACCATTCTCAATCCATTTATCAAAAACTCTTTTTATACTTTCCGGATTATCTGAAAAATCTTTTGATATGTGGCTCCACATTCCGTAGATTGATATTTCCCGTGAGTAAGCCAGCCATTCATGCGGTTTAAGTTCTATAGCCTGTTCAAGAAGCTCCAATGACTTTTCTGCTTCTTCCATGCTTAAAAAACATTTATTTCCTTCTGCAGCCTTATCAACAAGATTTTTATAGTTTACAGATTTGCAACTTAGAAACAGAGGAATTAGTAAAAATAGAAGATATGTTTTTTTCATGTTTTACTTACTCCCACAAATACAAAACTGGATTCTCGTATTGTATAGAACCTTTATGACCAACCTTTCCATTCCAAATCATTGTACGATTTCCTGAATCCATAGTTTTATTTTCTTTTTCATATACAAACCTGTTTTCATCTTTGTCAAAAAACGAAATAGAAGTATATCTATTAATCATTTCATTTCCAATCTCTGTAAAGATATAACAAACAACCACCTTTTGATCATCTATCATTCGTTCTTCGCCATACGTAAAAGGAATGTAAAACTTATTTTCTTCACTCTTTTTAAAAATATAATAATCAGAAGGCGCAAATCCATCGACTTTCTTAAATCCATTTTCAATTAGATACTCATCTATTTTTTTATTTGATTTTATATACGAATTATTCTCCGTTATTTTATGAATAACACCTTTCTTATCAACTAAATAAGTTTTTTCATCAAATTTTATACTTGCATACAAACCATCAAATGATACAGCTTCTTCGAATAAACAGGGTATCAAAAGTTTAAACTCTTTAGTTATAAATCCATATTTTTTCTCCCCATCTATAATTTTACTGACCAACAGCAATCCACTGCTAAAACGATATGATTCGGGTGTAATATCAGAAGGAAAATCTTTACAAGAACCATTTTTATCAATAAGCTGCCATTTTAATTTATCATTTTGAATTACAGCAACTCCTTCATTGAACGAATAAGGAAGAATTGGTTCAGCACGAGGACCAAACCAATCGGAATCAATATAAAAAGAAGTTTCAAATACGAAATCACCTTTAGTATTTATAAAACCTTTCTTCTTACCTAAAACAACTGCCAAAAGATTTTCAGAAAATGTATATGCGCATTCTTTAATTCCCTTACAAACAATATCACCATTTATATTTATAACATCAAACTCACTGCCCTTTATCGAAGTTGTGAATACAACTGCCATTTCCTCAGAAAAAGGAAAAGTCATATCAAAATAATTAAAAGACTTTGAACTAAAATCCTTATTATAATAAAAACCTTGGCTTGCATAATATTTGCTTTCATCAGAGTTTCCAGCACGAAGTCTGTCTTCATACGGAAGTTCAACAACCTTTCCTGTTCTTGCATTCAACACTTCAACCTTTTTGAAATCCTTATGTTGTATTTGAACAAGGCTTTCAGAAACCGCTGTTGATAAAAACACATCTTCTGCTGAATAAATATAATTTAGGTTATCATCCAAAATATAAACGGTATCATTTTCATTCATGCAAAGAAAAAAAGCATTTGTTTTTTGAATGTATTTGTACCTGGGTTCAATTACTATACTATAATTTGAATCGACAATTCCCTGCTTTCCATTATCGTTATAAACATAATAATTTTCGGCTGCACATAATTGAAGTAGAAATGTAATTACTGAAACAAAAATAAATGGTCGCTTCATATTCTATTGCTCCCACAAAATCCCTAACTGGGCACCAATACAAAGTTTGGTTTTGTAATCAAATAAGTATTCAGCATAAAAACAATCGTCATCATCAGCATTTGTGTTTTTATAAGATTTGTCGAAAGTAGAAAATGCAATATCAAGAATTTTTCTTCCATTTTTATCTTCGTAAACTTCGTATTTATAAGTTTCTAAATCCTGATAAAGCTCCAGGACATCTGTAACTGTCATTTTTCCAATTCCAGCTTTCTTCTCTGATATAAAAGCTTTATTTGTTTTTATTTTTATGGAACCAATTGTCCGCTGCAAATTCATTTTTTTATCATAGGAATATTGTATTTCAAAATCAGTATAATCAAGAATGACTGTTATATAATCATCACGATATCCAGGAAATGTCAATTCTTCTGTGATTTTCAATGGTTCTCCAAGATTTTTTATTACAGAAGAAATTTCATCGCGTAATCCAAATGAATAATTGTTTGCAGTGTAGACAAAAAACAACGACTTCTTATTTTCCAATGGATACCATAAAGATTCTTCTTCCTCATAAATCTCTACTACTTGCGCAAAAACTACAGAAAATTGAAATAAAAGTATGAATAGTAAAATTATTTTTTTATATTTCTGAATCATTATACGATGCTCCTTAAATACCGTAATCTATAGACAGTTGACATTTTTGTAGAATTTGAGTTTTCGAATCAAAAGTCATAACTATCATAAAATCTCCATTTTTTTTTAATTCAATAGTGTTTTTAGGAAAATATTTCTCAGCAGAAAACCAACAGAATAAATCTAACTTTTCAGAAGAATATCTTGAATAAACCTTTCCATTTGAAACATCAAAAAAGTCTGAAACATCCTGAAATCTGGTTTTACCAATTTGGAAATTTAAAAATGTAATAAAATAATTTGTATTCTCCAGAGTAATTAACCAAACTCGTTCTTTTTCTTTTCGTTGCTCATCAAAAAAATCTAAATAAAATTTTATTCCGTCGTATATATATCCATCTATGATTCCTTCTACATCCTTTGACTCTATAATATCTTTAGGCTCCCCCAAATATGATTTTATTGTGTCAAAATCCATAAGCAAAGAAAATTCATTTCCTTTTTCATCATGCAGTTTTATTGATTCATCTGTTATTTCATAGGAATATAAATTAGAAACAAATATAAATAATAAAACTGCGATGAACCATTTTTTCACAAACTTAAATATTCTCATAAATATCCTCAAGTGTTATTCTTTATTCACTCTAATATTCTCTGCACAATTAACTATTGTATTATTTTCTTGATTAACATAAAAAAGCTTTATTTGATCCAAATTAGAAAAACAATTTGAAACATCAATTACAATATCATTTACAGCTATATATGATGAAAATTTAAAATGGATTTCATTTATATGAATTGGAACTTTGTATTTTTTTATAGTGTTGTCAGCCTTTAATGCAATTTCAGCATAATCATATACAGGTTTTCTTAAATCTGATTCATCATTCCAATCAAAAAGGATACGTTCAAAACTCCCTGCTTTATCAATCCAGATAGTACAAATGGCCCCAACCAAATCATCATCATTTATATAAAAAAATGCTTTGTCTTCACCATTATCCGAAGGAAGAATAGATTTCGCCCTGCAATTATAATATTCTCCTTCTTTGTAATATTGATTTTCAATAATATCACCATTTTCTGTTTTTCCAAATACAAACGAATCGTTTTCTCTTTCAATTGAAAAATCACCAAAAATATTATTCTGTAAAAAAACAATATCATCATTCTTTATGAACTCCGACCGACTGAAAACTTTTTTTTCAAATGCGAAAGAGAAAGTGATTGTAATTAATAGATATATGATTAAAAAAATTGTTCGTTTCATTTTCTTGCCTCCCTTACACAAAAAACTTATCTCCAGATTTCTTCAACTTGCCGGTCAAGGTCATCTGTTGAACTGTTTGTGAAAGTCTTTTGCTGATTCCTTTGTAGCCCAATGCATGAGCAAGTTCTGTAAGTGTAAGCGGATTGTTTTTAAGTACATTACAAATCTGCGTTTCATATGATTCAGACTTCTGCTGTTTTGGTGTTGGCCTGTTAAAATATGGATGTACAGGAATTATTACAGAAAGATAATCGCGGTCAGGATTCTGCTTGAAAAACATTAATGGTGAACCGTTCTGTTTTAAAGCAGCAATTGCATTTGGAAAACCAGTATTTCGCCCTTCTATTAGTCGCAGTTCCTTTAAAAAATCTCCAATGCGACGATTGCGATAGAATCTGGCACGTATATCATAATTAGCAATATCATCATCAGTTATACTGCGGTCAAAACCTGGAAAACTAGTGACTTCTATTTCGCTTGGAGTTATGCGTACTGTAATTGGTTCATTAATCTGATAAGAACGATGATATACCGCATTTGCAAGTATTTCTTCAATTGCAGCATACGGATAATTCAAGATTCTTTCAGCTTCGGCCTGCTCCGGTAATTTTATGACAGCCTCTTTTATAACATAATTTTTCAGATAAGAAAGAGCATCCCTTAGTTGTCTTTGAATTGGTCCTGTGAAGATTTTTTCTGTCATATTTGTGCCTGTCGGATCAGGAATATCAACAACCTCTATTCGTGCATAACGGAAATATTTTTCAGGATGCTCACTAAACATAAGTATTCCAACATTCAAAGGCTTTTCATTTTCAACAGGTCCAGAAACTATCTGTAAATCTTTTGCAAGCTCACGTAGAGATTTATTATCTGAAAACTTATATAAATCACTTTCAATTTCCTTAAGATGATTACGAATCAAACCTATATCCAAATCAGAAATATCAGCTGCCAAACATTCACGGTCATCAAAAGGAATTGTAGATGAAACATAAAATAATTCCTTTTCTTCATCACGGGAAGCAATAACTGTACTACTGAACTTTCTGATGTAATAGTACTTTGTCCCCTGCCCTTTTGTAACATCTTTTGGGGCACGGTAAGGTCGTCCATATCCGCCTTTTACCCAAATTACAATAAGATGTTTTTTCTTTCCATCAGTTTTATCGTGATACAAAACGGGTTCAACTACCGGTTCATAAAGCGGCTCTATAAAATGACAATACTCCCGCAGCTTTTTCAATGTCGGATCAATCTGATTTTTATTCAGACCGCTCACAGGAAACTTTGGAGTGCCATTATCTTCTTCAACACCGATAATGACATAACCTCCACCCAGATTATCTATATCATTTGCGAACGCACATATAGTTGTTATAACCCGTGCAGGATTTAAATCTTTTTTATATTCAATTCTTGTTGATTCAACAACCTGCGGATTCAATAACTCATCAATACTAACTGGTATTCCCATATTCTTGCCTCGACAAAATTATAACATACTCGATGTTTTTTTGTCGAGTACTCGACAATTTTCTTATCAAGTTTGTCGATTTTGTCGAGTCCGACAATTCATTGGAATGTTTTATTTTTTCTTAATAGTATACTCAAAGCTGGCGGTGCCGGGATTGTCGGCAGGGTCGAATACCCATTTGCTGACCTGTTCGATTATTTCGTTCTGGATGATTGGGGCAAGTACAGAAGCCGGTGTAAACTTTATGCTGCTGCGGGAAACAAAGCCGTTGCTCTGAACTGTGAATGAAACTATAACGGTGATGTTATTTTCTACAGCCTGCTGTGCCTGTTTGCTGAGTATGATTTCCGGTTTTTCAGGTTCGCGGATTGCACGCTTTGAACCGTCTGCCATTGTAATATTGATTCCGCTTCCGGATGATGATGTGTCCGGCTTGTTTTTTGCTGAATCATCTGTTTTGTTACCGTCTGTTGTCTGTCCCGATGGTGTGTTTCCAATCTTCTTTATTGCTTCGGAGGTAGAATCACTTGTGCTTTGATTTCCAGTATTTTTTTGAGCCTGTGAAGTTTGTCTTTGAGTTTGACTTTCTGTAACAGTTGCCGCACCACCCGAAGTTGAGCTCTGATTTGTTACAACTTTTTGTGGAGTACTTGCAGGAGTTGATGATGAAGTTTCTACATCGGAATCATCGCCGAACATATCTTCCCAGGTAGGCTTTGGCTTGTTTTTCTTGGCGGCAAGCTGTTCTGCCATAAGCTCTTCATTAGATTTTACAAGGTCGTAGTGAACAGTTTCCACAGGTTTTTCTGGTGTTTTTTCAACAGCTTTTGTTTCTGCTGATTTTGTTTCTACCCTTTTCTGCGGTTCAGGCTTTTTTTCTACCGGCTTTGGTTCTGGTTTTGGCTCAGGATTTTTTTCCTGCTGTTTTGGTTCGACCTTAGGCTCCGGCTTTGTTTCCTGCTTAGGTGTAGGTTTAGGTTCAGGCTTTGGTTCAACCTTAGGCTCCGGTTTTGGCTCCGGCGCTTTCTGTACAACTTCTTCCACAACCGGCTGTGGTTCGTTTACAGGCAGAGCTTCCACATTTTCTGTTACAGGATTTTCAATCGGATTATCAGCTGGTGTTTCAACCGGAGTTTCTGCCACAGGTTCAGTTGCAGCTTCATCAACTACTGCTTCATTCGCAGAAACATTTGCCGCATTTTCATCACCTGTACTGTCTGCACTTTCTTCCGGTTTTTCTTCAATCGGGGTAGATTCCAGAATAATCTGAACCGTTTCGTATTTATCATCATCATTATTCGGATTTATAAAAAAGCAGCCAATAAGCAGCCCAAGCCACAAAACAATTGTTACAATAATGCTTATTACAAAGCTTGTGCGGTGAGGAGAACTGTCTTTTCCGAATAAAGGCCTTTTAATCATTTTCTATTCTATACTTCCTGACTGCTTTTTTGAGCTTGTCCTCAAGTTTATAACCGAATATCCGCTTGCACGAATAACATCAAAAAGTCCTACAATTGTTCCGTTAGTTACTTCTGAATCTGCTTCCAGGCTGATTGGAAACTCTGTTTTCTTTGTGTCGCCGGTATCGTACATTGCAAGCTCGCTGCTAAGCTCGTCCACAGTAACAGGCTTTTCATTAAAATACAAAGAACCATCTGCAGAAGCCGTAATTGTAATACCCTGCATGGAAGTACCTTCAGCCGTTTTGCTCACAGGAAGATTAAGCTTTATCCCCGGCAGAATAGCAAAGGTTGTAGAAACAAGGAAGAACAAAATCAGCTGGAAAACAATATCAATCATAGGAGTCATATCAACATTTGACTGAATTGAACCGCGTCTGCTTTTTAATCTCATTTTACCCTTCCAGTTAATTTCAATACAACAGAAGTTACGTGAGCTTCCATTTCAACAATGCGTCTGTTAACACGGGAAACAAAATAGTTGTGGAAAATTACCGACGGAATAGAAACACTCAAACCGGCAACAGTAGTAACAAGAGCTTCGGCAATTGCACCTGCCAGTAAAGCAGGGTCACCCATTGTTCCACCGTTTCCAAGAACACCAAATGCCTTGATATTACCAGTAACAGTTCCAAGCAAACCAAGCAGTGTAGAAATATTAGCAATTGTTCCAAGCGGAGTGATAAAATGCTCAAACTTAGGAACAACAAAATCCATTTCGGCTTCTACTAAATCGCGGATATCGCGCTCTTCGTAACGGCGGCAATCAATCGCCTTTTTAATAACCTGCGCCATAGGAGTATCTGCTTCTGTACACGCAACTGCACACGCTTCAAAATCGCCGACAGCAAGAGAACTGTTTACGTTGCTCATCAGCTTTGCATCACGCTTTTTAATATTTGCAAAATAAATGCATCTTTCAATGATGATGAAAGTAGCCAGAACTCCGCAAATAAGAATAGGAATAATAAGTATTCCACCAGATTTTAATGTTTCTATCATAATCTATTTCTCCTGTGTTTTTTATCCTTTACTAGAACAAAAACTTTATAAGCAATGTTACGTTACCGCTGTTAGCCACATACTGACCGGCATACGTTCTTGGTTCACCGCTCACAAGCTTAACTATATCTGTTGCCGACAAAACCACACTAACCGCCGGAGAAACCTGAGTAAAGGCTTCAAAGCCGACAAGCGGAGTTTTATCTGCCGCATCTATGCTGTAATAAGTTTCAACCGAAGCTCCCCAGTTGCCTTCTTTTCCCTGCAAAGACATATTAAGCAGGAAATTATGTTTGTTTTCAAGTACCGGTAAATCAATCCAGTTTGCCCACCATTTAGCAGTGATGGCAAACAGCTTATATCTATAAGTAAAATCCAGAACCGTACAAAGCGTTTCCTGATTTTTTGATGAATACTCATAAATACCGTTAACCGGAGTAAGCTCTTTGTAGCCGGCAACAAGCGTATTGTTTCCAAAAGCAGTTGTTGAATAATCAGCACCCAAATCAGCAGAAAAAGCCGATTTTAAAGGAAGCGTTAACCTGAAGCTTGTAAACCAGTCCGAAGTTTCTGACGGTACAAACGAAAGCCCTGTAAACTTATATTTCTTTTCGTATTCAGAGATTTTCTTCTGCTCTGATTTTATACCACCCTGTAAAAAAATGCTGACTCTTCTATCCGAAAAATAAACCGGGAACGAAGAGTTAATGCCAACAGTAAACGGCACAACAAAACTGTTATCATTCAAGTAATTACTGAAAACAAATGCAAAATCGCCGAACAGCTTTACATAATCATTTTTCCACGAAAAGTCTGCACCAACGCTGCCACGGTTAACACTTGTATCTGTAAAAGAATAAGCTGCATCAAAAGCAGTTTCTATACCCTTACCTTTCCAGCCTGCATTGAGCCCTGTTCCAATAGAAAAGAACATGCTGCTTCTTATCCAGTCCGGACAGGTGAACTCTGCAGAAGGATTATAAGCAATTGATGCAAAGCGATTGTAAAACTCAGAATCTACGCTGCCGTTTATAAAAAAGCCTTTCGGTAAAGTCCAGAGAATATTTCCTTTTCCAAAAACTGTATCCTGATTTACAGAAGAAATACTTTCTGCCTTACTCTGCAAACCGTTTCCAATATCCTGGTAAGCTCCATCCAGCGTAATAAAAAGATTTTTAAGCGAAATGCTTTGATTTACCTTAATTTCCGTATTATTATTGCTGTAGCCATCTGCAAGTGAATGACCGCAATAACCCGCAGACGACTGATGAGTAAAGCTGATTCTGAAAGGATTTTCTCCATAGATTTTTGAAACCGCAAAATCACCGGTAAAGCTTGCAGGATAACCGCCGCCAATTTTTCCTTCTGCATACACCTGATTGTTTTTATCATCATCATCGTAAACTGCAAGCTCTTCGCCGTCTTTAAGCTCAACTTCCGGCAGCTCAGGCACAAGCTTTCCTGCAGTTTCAGGCAACTGAATCAAATCTGTAAAATCTGGAGCAGGAATGTTTTCTTCCTCTTCTTTATCTGCAGAAACAACCGTTGTTAAATCCGGAAGTTCAATATCATCCTCGGCATAAAGAGAAAAGCCAAAAGCTGCCAGCAGTAAAATCGCAGTAATAAATCTATTCTTTCGTAAAATCATATACAATTCTCCAACCCTTATTTTATCAACGCGTCAACCTTATTAGCCTGTTTTGAAGCAGGATAAAGTGACTTCAACAATTTTGCCGTTGCCTTTGCATCTCCGTTCTGATTTGCTGAAACAAAAGCAGAAGTTGCAGAATACAAGGCAGCAGCGGCATCTGTTTCGTAGCCTTTGCCACATATTCTGTAACATTCGGCAGCCTTCAAATACATTTCTGCACTTTCTTTATATAAAGCTTTGTTTTCGTAATCCAAAGCCAGGAAATCAGCATTTTTTGCCCCGCAAAGTACATCATCAAAGTTTTTCTTAGTTGAACTTTCATCCGGGGCCTGCAAAGGAAGCAGCTTTTTGGCAAGAACAATGCCTTCTTCATAATATTCATCAAACTGAGCATATAAAGCAACAAGCTCTGTTCCGGCAATTCTTCCTTCAACGGTACCAAGCTCACCTTTTTTTGCAAACTCGCTTCGTTTTTCTACAATTCTTCTGTCTATGCCAGCAGTAATCTGTTCAAGCTCCGTGATTTTTTCAGCAATTCCGTCAGCTTCGGCCTGCTTTTTGTTTTTTGAAACAATCTTCTTTGCAATATCAAGAGATTCTGCATAAAAGCCTTCGTCATAATATGCCTGCATAAGATTCTTGGCACCGGCATAATAATAAACACTCTGCGGGAACTTAGTTATGAGCGTTTTATTCTGCATAATACAGCGGTTGTTATCGCCAAGTTTAAGATTGCTTTCTCCGCTGAAATAATAGGCTGCATCGGTAAAACGTCCGCCTACATAACTGAAAATATATTTTGTAAAGCCTTCTTCGGCCTTTTTGTAATTTCCTTTTGAATAATACAGCTCTCCGCAGCGGTACATTGCTTCTTCTGCTTCCGGTGTTCTGCTGTAATCTGTATAGATGATTTTATACTCTGCTTCGGCTTTATCATCATCACCGGCAGTTTCGTAGATTTTTGCAATCTGGAACAATGCACTTATTGCAGTATCTGTCTGCTTTTTTGTAAAAGGTTCAAGCGTAGAAACAGCCTTTTCATAATCCTTTTTATCTGCATAGATTTGAGAACAGAAAAGTGCGGCATTGTATTTTTCTTCATTATTTCTTGCAAAAGAAACCATTGCTTCTGCCTGAACTGCAGCCTTATCAAAATCACCGAATCTTAATGCTGACTTTGCGGCAAAATCATACGCCTTAAGTCTAAGCTCTGCCGAAACCTTATAATTATTATTAAACTCAATAAAGGTTGAGTACGCATCCTTGTATTCGCCAAGCCTGTAAGAAACATATCCTTTGTAATAAACCGCCTCGCCTTTATAATCGCCAGCCTGTTTTACATACTGATTCAAGTGTTCTTTTGCAGATTTATAATCCTTAAGTTTTATTTCGCACAAACCCGCAAGATATGGTGAAAGCGGCTGATTAGCTTCCAGTGCAGTTTCTTTTGCCTTTTTCCACTTTTTCTGCTGAAACAAAACCTTTGCATATTCAAGACTTTCTTCCAGAGAAAGCTCTTTTTTTGCGTAAAGCTTTTCGTAAATGCTTTCTGCTTCTTTGTATTTACTCTGGCGGCTCAGGATTGCGGCATATAAAAGCTTGTTTTCTTTTTCTGTAAGATTTGTGACGATGATATTTTCGGCTTCTGCATAGTTGCGCTGTTTGTAAAAAGCTGTTGCAGTAAGAAAAACAGTCTGCGAATCCGGGGACTTTTCACCGGCGACTTCTGTTTCCAGCATTTTTTCGTAAAGCGGCGGAATATTCTTCCATTCTTCCTGTGCTGCCCTGCAATAAATCAAAAAGGCGTAATAGGATGATGTAAGATTTTTTGTTTCTGCTGATAAATAACGATTTTCGTTTTGAGAAAGCTCCTTTTCCAGCTGTTTTGCAAGAGATAAAACTGAAGATTTTTCACCAGAAACTTCATTTCCGGCTTTTACAGCTTCTTCAATTTTCATTCGGGCTTCGTAAAGGCTGATGATTAAAGAACTTTCATTTTGCTCAGAAGCTTCCTTTGCAAGTTCAAAGCATTCTCTGGCTTTATCAAAATCCTTTTGAAGATAAGAATCTATTCCTACGCGTACCCAGAAATCGGTGATAATACCCTGAGAGTTTGTATTTTTGCCGATCCGCTGGATTCTCTGCAAAACTTCCGATGGCTCAACATCAAGATTATTCTGAGAAGCTACAAGATAAGCTTTTTTAAGTGCAGTAACCGAAACATTCTGATTTTCGCTTTCAATCAGGCTGTTGTAGAGATTATATGCTTTTTGAGCTTTTCCTGCTTTTTCGTAGCTTTCGGCAGCATACATTGTAAAAAAGGTAAAAACTTCAGCAGAAAAACCTTTATTATTATTCTGGATGTGCTCCAGCTCTTCGTATAATTCTATTGATTTTTGATATTCGCCGGTATTTGCATAGGAAACAAAAAGCTTTTGAAGGGCTTCATCATAAGCTTTTACAGTAAACTTTTTGCCGTTTGCCGCAACATATTCAAAAACAGGGACAGCCTTAGCGTAATTCCCCTGAAGATAATAGATTCTTCCTGCATAAAGCATTGAAATATCATAATAATCGTACTTTTCTTCTTTTTCTGAGATTGAACAGGCTTTATAAAAAGCGTCCAGGGCTTTATCGTATTGCTGCTGGAAATAATAAGCCTTGCCAAGCAGATAATAGGTTTTTGCAAAATCCTCTGAACCAAGGTGCATGGAAGGAATTACAAGAAGAAAAGTTTCGGCGGCTTCTGAAAATCTGCCAAGATTAACAAGCGCTTCGCCTTTAAGAACGAGTGCTGGAGTTATAAACACCGATTCGGGATAATTTTTTTTAAGAAAATCTGTTCTGTCTACTACGCCCGGATAATAGCCTGTAGTATTATACGAAGTGATTTCGTTATAAATCGATATTTCTGTACTATCAGCATTACCGGCACTCTGTGCAAACAAAGTGATGCAGCATAAAAGGTAAAATACAAAAAATGTTATTCGTTTCATAATCCGTAAGGGAAAAAGTTCTCACTGGAGCGAACCTTAGTGAGATATACATATTCCTCCTTATAAATCAGGCAAAAATCTTCCAGAGTCATCGCTCTGCCGTTCATAAAAACAAAGCAATCGAACACATCGTTACTCTTAAAATATGGAAGGAAAATTACACATTCATTAAAGGCTTTAATTTCCGGTGAAACAGTTCTGTCGGTTCCGCGGATTGCTCCTAAATAAGCCATATCCGGTTCGGTTGCCGCCAGAAGATACAAAAGTGACTTTAAAACACTTACATCATAGCCGGTATCTTCTACAAAGGTTACGCTGTTTACTATTCCATTAAAGCTTTTTGGTGTACCGGAAATTGAACCGGAAAAAGGATTTACGGTAACATCTGTACCAGATTCGTTATAAAGGTATGTTCTGCCTGTATAAACAGAAGTAACGGCAGAAGCAAGGTTTCTTACCCAGTTTAAGGCAAAGAATAAATCATATTTCTGCGAAAGTATGCCCTGGTGGCCTATATCTTTAACTTCGGTGGTCGGTTGAATAAGAGGTTCGCGCTTTAATCCGCTGCCTGCAATTGGTTCTACAAGTCCGTCTGCAATCCATTTTACAAAGCCAGCTGATGAAAGATAAAGGTTTTTATCATCTTTTTGAACGCCGGAAACATCCGGGTCGTTTTTACCAAAAGGTTTTCCATCAGAGATTTTTACAAGCTCGTTCTTTTCATCATACATTGCATCCTGAACATACAGAATTGAAGGCAACTTTTCGCGGATAACGGCTGCCATCTGCTGGTTGCTGTGATAAATTGTATGATCTACGGTAACGTAATCCCAGGGAAGAATATTTTTTGTTGCATCAAGCACATCCTGGAAGGAAGCCTTGTAAAAAGTTGTAAACGGAATGCCGGTTGGAATGCCTTTTTTTACATAATTGTCAAAAATTACCATATCGGCAAGGGCGATTTTGTTGTGAGGCGTAAACTGAACGTAAACTTCGCTGTTTGCCGAAAAATAATAGCGTATTCTGAGCGGCTTACCGGTACGTTTGTCGCGGACTAAAACCCAGCTGCCGGGATTATCACCAGGAAAAACCTCCTGGCGTTCAACACGGGTTCCTTTATCTGAATAGATTCTTACGTTTATTTCTGCTGATGGTGAAACAAAAATGTTAAAGGTTGATTCTGCTTCTTCAAGACGAATCTGGAACCTTTGTCCGGCAGAATTAACGTATATTTCGGGCATATTTGTTCTAACGTTTTCGAGTGTATTTTCAAACCAGCGTTCCGAAAGCTGCGAGCGTATTTCTGAAGAATCAGGGATTCCCCAGCTGTTGTAGGCCCCAAAGAGAGGAGAAACTAATAATAAAACCGCTAAAAATGCAAAGACTGTTTTTTTCATATCCAATCTCCCTCTTATGATTGTCGGTTTAGATCTGACAATCTTTACTTTATCGGATCAACATCTGTTGCGCCTTCTGCATATCTTATTTCAGGCTTAACAAGCTTGCCGTCCGGCATTCTTATCATGCCATCCTTTGTTTCATCCGGATGAGTACCAACAGGCGCATTCGAAAGCAGCAGCTTAAGTCTGTTCAACTGGTTTACTTCCGAGCTGCCCGGGTCGTAATCAATTGCACTGATATTTGCACCAGGGAATCTTCGGCGGAGCTCCTTAATCATACCTTTACCGGTAACATGATTAGGAAGACACGCAAACGGCTGAACACACGCAATGCTAGGCGCACCCTCTTCTATAAGCTCAACCATTTCTGCTGTAAGGAACCAGCCTTCGCCGGTCATATTGCCAAGCTGAACAATATCATCAACTCCCTTCATCAGCTTATAGATTGAAGAAGGAGCTTCGAATCTTCGGCTGTGCTTAAGGTATTTTATCATTTTATCTCTATATAAGTCTAATGCCCAGACGAGCATTTTTGCAATTATTGCCTTCTTTTTAGGGAACTTAAGGTCTCTATGCCTGATTATGTCATCGGAGAACGAATAAAAGAAGAAATCTGCAAGGTCCGGCATTACACATTCGGCACCTTCGCGTTCAATTGTTTCTACAATCTGGTTGTTTGCAGTTGGATGGAACTTAACAAGGATTTCGCCAACAACTCCAACGCGCGGCTTTTTGATTGGCTTAAGCGGCAGGTTGTCAAAATCGCGGATTATGGCTTTTAACATACTGTGATATTTGAACCAGTTTCCACCCGAAGCAAGTAAGGCTTCTGCACGAGCATTCCATTTTTCGTAAAGCTGGTTTGCACTGCCCGGTATTTCTTCGTAAGGACGGGTCCGGTAAAGAACGCGCATAAGAAGGTCGCCGATGATTACGGCTTTTATAAGTCTGTCGATTAAAGGAAGTGTAAGCTTAAAGCCAGGATTTTTTTCAAAGCCCTGTGCACTGAGACTCAAAACCGGAATGTGACCCCAGCCTGCATCATTTAAGGCACGTCGGATAAAGCCGATGTAGTTTGTAGCACGGCAGCCACCACCAGTCTGTGTGATGATGAGGGCAACCTTATTCAAATCATACTTTCCACTTTCGAGTGCCGCAATCATCTGGCCTGCAACCAGAAGCGACGGATAGCACGCATCATTATTTACATATTTTAAGCCTGCTTCAACCGCCTTAGGGTCAACAGAATCAAGAACCACAAAATTGTATCCGTCGCTTTCAAAAGCCTTTTGCAGCAGCCTGAAGTGAATCGGCGACATCTGCGGTCCGATAATCGTATAATCTTTTTTCATTTCTTCTGTAAAGACTACACGGTTGTAAGCAGAGGATTTTATTTCTACCTTTCGTTTATTTCTTCGTCTTTCCTTTACGGCAGCAATCAAAGAACGGATTCGGATTCGAACTGCACCAAGATTGCTTCCTTCATCAATTTTTATAAGCGTGTACATGCGGCTTTTTGCACGTAAGATTTCGTCAACCTGGTCGGCAGTTACGGCATCGAGTCCACAGCCAAAAGACGTAAGCTGCACAAGCTCAAGATTCTGCATTTCGGAAACAAACTGTGCGGCCCTGTAAAGCCTGTTGTGGTAAGACCACTGGTCAATAATTCTAAGCGGGCGTTCGATTGTACCTAAGTGAGAGATTGAATCTTCGGTAAAAACTGCAAGTCCAAGTCCGTTTATCATTTCCGGGATTCCGTGATTTATTTCCGGGTCAAGGTGATAAGGACGGCCTGCAAGAACTATACCGGTTGCTCCTCTTGTAATAATTTCTTCAAGGGCATCTTCACCGGCACGCGCTACATCTGCACGGAACTGTTCCTGTTCTATCCAGGCTTTATTTGAAGCTTCGGTAATCTGTTCTTTTGTAAGAGACGGGAACTTACCACCAATTTCTTCTACAAGTCGTTCTGCAAGAGCTTTTTTGTCATAAATCGGCAGGAAAGGATCCATATAGATAATAGAAGAATCTTGTCTTAATTTGTCGATATTGTTACGCAAAACCTCTGGATAGCTTGTTACAATCGGGCAGTTATAGTGATTTCCAGCTCCACTATCCTCCTGTTTTTCGTATGGTGCACACGGATAGAATATAAACTTAACACCGCGCTGGAGCAGGCTTTCTACGTGTCCGTGGCTGATTTTTCCAGGATAACAAACCGACTCTGATGGAATTGTTTCCAGACCTTTTTCGTAAACAAGGCGGCTTGAACGCTGGCTTAAAACTACGCGGAATCCAAGTTCATTAAAGAAGGTAAACCAGAAGGGATAATTTTCGTACATATTAAGAACGCGTGGAATGCCAACATCTCCCATTGGTGCATCCTCTGGTTTTCGCGGTACATATTTGAAAAGACGTTTATATTTCCAGTCAAAAAGGTTTGGAAGCGGCTTTCCGTCGTAATCTTCATCGAAGCTTGAGTTTGCCTTGTTGCTTGCATCAATGATTGTTGCTTTGCTGCCGTTGCCGCTTTCACTGTTTTCTCCGGCTTGAGAAGGAAGCTCTAATTCTGCGCCTTTTTCGCAGCGGTTACCTGTTATAAATGTTCGCTTTACATCACCTGTACAGAAGGTATTTATAGTAAGAAGACAGTTATTCTGGCATTTTCCGCAGCGTTTGAGCTCCAGGTCTACTTTAAAGTTTTCCAGATCTTCAAGCTTTGCAATTCCGGAACGTACATCATGGAAGGTTCCTTCTGGTTCGCCCGGTTTTGGAGCCGTTAAATCGCACCACTGGTCGTAGGCGATGAGTGCCGAACCATACGCACCCATAAGTCCTGCAACATCAGGACGGTAAACATCTACACCCGCAATTTTTTCAAAAGCGCGCAGAATTGCATCATTAAAGAAGGTTCCACCCTGAACTACAACCTTGCTTCCAATATCACTTGCTTTTCTAAGCTTGATTACCTTAAAAAGAGCGTTTTTAATTACAGAATAAGAAAGTCCGGCCGCAATATCGGCAACGCTTGCACCTTCCTTTTGTGCCTGCTTTACGCGGGAGTTCATAAATACGGTACAGCGGCTGCCTAAATCTACTGGCTTTTCAGCCATAAGAGCTATTTTTCCAAACTCACGTACATCCATTCCCATTGTATTGGCAAAATTATCAAGGAAGGAGCCGCAGCCGGAAGAACAGGCTTCGTTCAGCTGAATGCTTACAATTGCACCATCCTTCATTCGGAGGCACTTCATGTCCTGGCCGCCAATATCAAGCAGGAACTCTACACCCGGTACAAAAAAGTTTGCTGCACGGAAATGAGTAATTGTTTCAACTTCACCTGAATCTACACCGAGCGCCGCCTGGAAAAGTGCTTCACCATAACCAGTGGAAACGGCACGGGCAATATAAACATCCTCCGGTAGCTGACGATACAAGTCTTTAAGTACGGTAACCGCAAGTTCAACCGGATTTCCCTGATTATGTGCATAAAAGTTCCAGATTATTCTTCCGTCCTTGTCGATAAGGACAGCCTTTGTTGTAGTTGAACCGGAATCCAGACCAAGGAAAACTGGTCCATGTGTTTTTGCAAGCTCTCCTCGTCTTGCCTTCTGATTTTCGTGGCGAGTTCTGAATTCTTCCAGCTCTGCGTTACTTCTGAAAAGAGGTTCCAGTCGCTGAACTTCGCTTAATTCTGCACCAACAAGGTTTTTAAGGGAATCTCGAAAGGCGGAAATTGTTGGGAACTGGTAATTTTCGTTGTCGCCGCTAAAGCTTCGTTCGGCACTGTAGGCACAACCGGTGGCAACAAAAAGCTGGGCGTTTTCCGGAACAATTGTCTGTTCGGGGGTAAGCTTGAGTGTTTTTACAAAGCTCTGGCGCAGCTGGTCCAGAAAGTGAAGAGGACCGCCCAAAAAGGCTACATTTCCCCTGATTGGTTTACCACAGGCAAGTCCCGAAATTGTCTGGCTTACAACTGCCTGAAAAATTGAGGCTGCTATATCTTCGCGGCGTGCGCCTTCGTTAATTAGTGGCTGAATGTCTGTTTTTGCAAAAACCCCGCAACGGGCGGCAATCGGGTAGATTTGGGTTGCTCCGGCTGCAAGCTTATTTAAACCTGGGGCATCGGTTTCCAGAAGGGCTGCCATCTGGTCTATGAATGCACCTGTACCACCAGCACAAGTTCCGTTCATTCGCTGCTCTACCCCGCCGGCAAAATATGTGATTTTAGCATCTTCGCCACCAAGCTCAATTACAACATCTGTGCGTGGAATTATCTTTTTTACTGCTGTTGTAGAAGCAATAACTTCCTGAATAAAAGGGATATTGAGCCACTGAGAAACTGAAAGGCCGCCGGAACCGGTAACCTTTACAGTAACAGTTCTTTCGGAACCGCCTTCAATATTCTGCTCAAGAAAATCCAGAGCCTTGTTTGCCACCGAAATAATCGTACTTCGGATATCTGCCCGATGACGCTGGTAATCGCCATAAATTAATTTATCGTTATCATCTAATATTGCTATTTTAACTGTAGTGGAGCCTACATCAATTCCTATTCGGATAGGGAGAAGGTTATTTTTCATAGCTCTAATTTAATAATTTACC
>JAEETM010000064.1 GCA_016290335.1 Treponema sp.
CTGTAAATGTTGCTGTTACTGTTACATCACCAGCTGGCATTGTAAAGGTGTTGTCGCTGACTGTTACGGTCTGTCCACCTGATGTTACTGTAAATGCTCCAAACTGGTAGCCGTCAACTGGAGTTGCAGTAAGTGTAATTTCATCATCAACGTGAGCTGTAGATTTGCTTGCAGTAACTGTTCCGCCTGTTATGCTTGCTGGCAGAGTAATGCTGTAGTCAATTGCTGTAAAGGTTGCACTAATTACTACATTACCGGCTGGCATTGTGAACGTATTGCCTTCTAATTCTATTTGCTGTGCACCAGAGGTTACTGTATATTCTCCAAAAGTGTAACCGGCATTAGGGGTAGCTGTAAGTGTAATTTCTTCTCCAACATTAGCTGTAGTTTTGCTTGCTGTTACTGAACCGTGTGTCATTGTAGCAACGCCAACTGTGTAGCCTACTGCAGTAAAGGTTGCGCTAACTGTTACGTTACCGGCTGGCATTGTGAATGAGTTATCAGTAACTGTTACGGTCTGTCCATTTGAAGTTACTGTAAATGCTCCAAACTGGTAGCCATTAGCTGGAGTTGCAGTAAGAGTAATTACATCTCCAAAATTAGCGGTGGTTTTATCTGCTGTAACTGAGCCGTGTTCAATGTTGCTGTCAACAGAAATTGTGTAGCTTACTGCAGCAAAGGTTGCGTTTACTGTTACGTTACCGGATGGCATTTTGAAGGAGTTGTCTTTGACTTCTATATTTTGTCCACCTGAAGTTACTGTAAATCCTGCAAGGTTATAACCGTTATCAGGGGTTGCTGTAAGTGTAATTATTTCGTCGACATTAGCGGATGTTTTACTTGCTGTAACAGTTCCGTTTGGTGTGCTACTGATTGAAACCTTATAGTTAATTGCGGTAAAGGTAGCAGATACTGTTACGTCACCGGCTGGCATTTTGAACGTATCGTTTCTAACTGTTATTTCCTGTCCACCTGAAGTTACACTATATGCGTCAAGACGATAACCATCATCTGGAGTATCAGTAAGTATAATTTCATCTCCGACATGAGCGGTGGCTTTGTCTGCTGAAATTGAGCCGTGTTCAATGTTGCTGTCAACAGAAATTGTGTAGCTTCCTGCTGCAAAGGTTGCGCTTACTGTTACATCACCTTTTGGCATTTTGAACTGGTTATTATTGACTGTTATCTGCTGTCCATCTGAAGTTACGTTATATGCTTCAAGATGATAACCTTCTTCAGGGGTTGCTGTGAGCGTAATTATTTCGTCGGCATTTGCGGAAGTTTTGTCTGCAACAACAGTTCCGTTTTTTATATCTGCTGCTATACTAATGTTGTATTTTTTAAGAACAAAGGTTGCGCTTACTGTTACGTTACCGGCTGGCATTATAAAGACGTTGTTCCTAACTTCTACGTCCTGGTTACCTGAGGTTACTGTAAGAGTTCCAAGCTCGTAACCGTCTTTAGGGGTAACATTGAGTACAATTGAATCTCCAACATGAACGGTTGTTTTATCTGTTGTAACAGAACCGTTTGTCATACTAGCAAAAGAAATCTTGTAATCAATTGCTTTAAAGATTGCGTTTACAACTACATTACCTTTTGGCATTGTGAATGTGTTGTTGTTAGTTAAAGTTATAAGATTTGAACCTTGATTTACAGTTAAGCCTTCAAACTTGTAACCGTCAAATGTGGTAACAGTGAGTGAAATTGTTTCTCCAGCACGAGCGGTTGTTTTATTTGCTGTAATGGTTCCGCCATCTACTTCTAAGTATCCGAACCTAACTTCATAAGACCTTACAAGTTTTTTGTGGGAAGTTTCACTAAGTTCGCCTTTTGTTGTAACTTTAAATTGATAAATTACATCAGCATCATTTTCTTCATCATAGAAAGTAACATCAGCAGTTCCCCACTTTAGAGGTGTAATAACAAGCTGTCCTTCTTCGTTTATTTCGGCCTTAAGAACTTTTTCATCACTGACTTTTACTTCTTTGTTAGCCTGATCTGCGGAAACTACAGGATCTCCATCTGCTACAACAATTGGGTCTGCTTCTGGAAAATTAAGAAAATCCGCCAAAATTGCCGTACAGGCTGTAATGCCAAAGGTGAAGGCAATACAAACTAAGACTGCACCTAATTTTACCAATTTGTTTTTCATATTATACTCCTATATTTATAGAAACGCGGACTGTAGCACAGCGTTTTCTAGAGTTGCAAAATAAAAAAATGCACCAAACGACATAGCTTGCCCTCTGGTGCATAAAATCTTCTATATTATATTTAAAAATGAGTGATTGCTTAATTCTTTTTTATATTTTGTTTTTTTGATAAATCTCATCCTAACTTATTTTCGCATAATTTTATTGAAATTACAACTAGAAATTGTATCATCTCCCCATCCCATCACGGCAAATGCTTCTCCGCCATCTGCTCCGGCGTGCATTCATCCTGCAGCGGATCATACCCATACGACATCAAAAGCTCTTTCAGCCGTGCAGCATTTTCCGCAGTAACTTTCCCTTTTGTAACAGCGGCATTTACTGTATCAACCATTGTCCAGTCATAAATTGTCCAAATGTTCGGGTCTGCTCCATTTTCAAGAAGAAGGCGTGCAAGATTATAATTTCCATTATACAGCGCAGTGAACAACGGAGTTCCAAAGGCATTGTTCATAACATCAATTTCATCAAGAAACTCTTCCTTAGAAAGCAGGTATTCCATCAGCCTGTAAAAATTACGGTTGGCAGCCTGAATCAGACAGGTTGATTTATCGGAATCGTAATCACAGCCTCCCTCATACGCAAGCTTTACAATCCGCAGGCAGGTTTCTTCATCCTTGTCTTTCAGATAATTTGAAAGCAGCAAATCAAGTGGATAAGTCTGAACATAAAAGTTTTTTACCATCTCAACTGCTTCGTAATCATTGCGGATAAGCTCTTTCATAATCTCGTAAATAAACGGCTTGTACGCAACAACTCTGGAAGAACAATAAGCAATAAGGTCGTATTTCGGCACATAACAGAAAAGCCAGCGGCCAACATTAAAACGTTTGTTTACGTAGATTTCATCACCTTCAGAAAGCTCCCCAAGGATTTTACAATGTGTATTCGGCTCGTTCCTTACATTCACGCCATCTTGAAGTGCACGGTAACAGGTGTAACAGTCATATTCAGCCTGCAAATCAATTTTTTCTTCTTCCGGGATTTCGTCATCAGAATCAGTTTCCTGAGCAGACATAAGTGAAGAGAATAATAAAAAGAATGACAAAAATAAAATGAACTTTTTCACTTTAAAACCTTTTAGATTGTCGGATCAAGTCCGACAATGACATTGCAGTTTTACTCACCAAGCTTCTTTCCGTCGCTAAAAGCCTTTCCAACTACATCGCCAAGCTTCCGGTATGTATGATTTACCGGATCGTAAGTAATCGGTTCAAGCTTTGCAGGGTCAATTTTTCCATCAGTAAGAACACTTTCATCGGCACTAACGTTGATAATGTTTCCAACCATACAGCCAGTTTTTTCATCATAACTCACAAGCTCACATTCAAGACACATTGGCAGTTCGTTTATTACAGGCGCATCTACAAAATTGCTTTTAGAAACAGTAAAACCGGCCTTTTTAATTTTATCAGGATCTTTATTTCCGCTTACAATTCCAACATAATCACACGCAATAACATGAGCCGCATCTGCCATGCTCACAGTAAATGCCTTCCGTTTTAAAAGATTTGTCGCAGTCTTATGTTCCGGGGCAATACATATTCCAATCTGATTAGTATCGTGAGTTCCACCCCAAGCCGCATTCATTGCATCAGGATTTCCATTTTCATCATAAGTTGCAATAATAAAAACCGGCATAGGATACAAATAAGTCTGCTTTCCAAAATCTTTTTTCATACTTCCTCCAAACTGTCATATTAGATTATACTAAAACTTGTCATATTCGGACTTGCTCCGAATATCTCCAAAATTATACACCAAATCAAAAATCTTTTCCTTACAAAAATCAACTTTTCTATGTTATAATTTTATCTATAATAATCAATCCCATTAAAAAAAAGAGGTGCTATTATGTTTAAACTTTTCGGCGACCCTGCAAACAAGGCTGCTGCGGATGCAGTTCTGGTCCGCGATCCTTCCAATTTCAACTGGACCTTTATCACTCTTCTTGCTTTTGTCTTCTATATATATTGGACAGAAGTTCGCAACAAAAACTACAAGGTCATTGTAGCAGGTTTTGCTTTATACTCAGTTCACTGGTTCTATGAAATTATGAACGCCATCATCTGCCATTTCAGCGGCTATGCTTTGTGGACAGTTTCAAACGCAAGCTCTTCTTTTATTCTGCTCATTGGTGTTTCCTGGGAACTTTCAATGATGTTCTCAATCGCCGGAATTATTTCTTTCAAAATGCTGCCGGACGACCGCACAAAACGCTATTTTGCCCGCGAAGCCACCTCTAACAGCAAAGCCCGCAAAGGAATCTCCTGCAAGCTCACCGGAGCAATAGGAATGGCACTCCTCTTCTCCGTTTTCGAAATCTTCCTTGCCTGGACACCTGCCTTTATCTGGGTTTACAAATGGTGGGGCGCAATCCCTGTATTCATCACAACCTACATACCTTTCTTCCTTGCCAGCAACTATGTTCCTGATGCAAGTCCAAAGTTCCAGAAGCTTTTCCTTTCAGTTATGATTGGACTTGACGTTCTGCTGCTTGCCGTACTTATTCCGCTTGGTGTGATTTAGGTTTTCTGTCATAAAACGATTTACTTTTTTCTAAAGCCGATGTATAATAATTTTCGGTATACTAGTATACTAGACCAAACCAGATATCATAAAAACGTTTTGAGGAGGATTTTTATGAAAAAAACATTATTATTCGCCGCTCTTATTGCAGCAACATTATTCACAGCAGTTTCTTGTGCTTCAAAACAGGCAGCAGAAGAAGAAGTAGCAGCTCCATCACAGGCTCGCATTGATGCTCTTGCTATGGAAGGTGCTCTTGACCTTGCAGAGTTCCAGTCTCCAGACAAGTTCGCCATCAAGTACAATGATGAAGCCTACACTCTTACTTGCAAAGGCCCAGAATATCTTTATTTTGAGTTGCCAGAAGAACTCATTCCTAATGAAACTGTAATCACTGTAAACATGAAAGGTACAAACAATGGTGCAGAAGGTTTCCGTGTATGGGTAGATACAGGTTCTCAGAAGGATTTATCTGACCCGGTTTACATGGGTGCTGTAGGTGAAGGTCTTCCAGCTGGAGATTTTGACATCACATTCGAACTCAATGCAAACAAAGACGTTGGCGGTAAATGTCTCTGGATTAAAGGTCCACGCTGGGGCACAATGATTGATAACGTAACATTTAAATCAATCACAGTAATTTATAACTAATTTCATTGTCTGGGGACATTCCCCTGGCAAAGGATAAAAGGGCTGCTTTTCAACGGGCAGCTCTTTTTTTTCAAAAATATACAATTTTCATATCGTTTTTTTATACTTGTTTCTCTGTTTTGATATATAATATTAGCAAGGGCAGTTACTAATTGGTAACAGACATTTTTTTTGCCCTTGCTTGCAGTTTTGCTGTACAAAACTGCACATTTCAAAAGGAGGTATTTTTTTATGGCATGTTTTACAGTTCCTGCTGCTGAGGCTATCATAACAACAGTTGCAGAGAAAATCATAAAATCAAAGGAAAAGAAGGCAGGACTTAGCGGTGCTGTTGATACAAAAAACGAAAATAACGAGGAAGTAGCAAAAATCAGTTTTTCTACAAAACTCGGCTGGCTCAATAAAATGCTTTGGGGCGGTTCAGCTCTGCTCGCTTTTGAACACGTTTGGCACGGCGAAGTAGTTCCATTCTTCCCATTCTTAACAGCTGTAGAAAACGGAGAAGTTTCTGAAATGCTTCACGAAATGGCAACTGCAGGTGTAAGCATGGCCTTGCTTGTAACAGCAGTTTGGGGCATTATGGTTGGAGTAACAACTCTGATTGAAAAAACGAAAAATAATCCAACTACAAAAGTAGCTGGAACTCTTGCGGGAGACCTGGCATGACACTACTTACCACAGTTTTTGCCGCAATCATCTGTTCTATAATCTGGTACAGAAAAGAAGAAGCAAGAAAACTTAAAATTGGAAGCCTCTGCCTTATGTATTGGGGTGCTTCTTTAATGTGGCTTATAGATGCAATCTTTGAATATGCAGAACTTGGTGCCGAATCTTTTGTTCCTGCTCCACTCGATATGCTCAACGATTTGTACCTTGGTCTTTCTGTTGTTGCACTTGGCCTTATTATCTGGCTTGTGATTCTGCTTGTACGCGACCCGAAAGGCGTTGTAAAAGCAGTACTTTTTAAGAAATAATTGTCACGTAAAGACTTTTGAAAAACTTCGACAGACCCAAAAATGAACAGTGAAATAAATAAACTCCTGGAAGCTGTCAGAGATGGCAGCGTGAGCGTAGAAGATGCATTACTTCAAATAAAAAAGCAGCCTTACGAAGATCTTGGATTTGCAAAGATTGATTTGCACAGAAAAGCTGTTCAGGGGACTGCCGAAGTTATTTATGGTGCCGGTAAAACTCCCGAACAGATTACGCAGATAATCCGCACAATGCGGAAAGCCGGACAAAAAACTATTTTAGTAACCCGCCTTGATGAAGAAAAAGCTTCCCTGATTAGTGCACAGACTCCCCAAATTAAAATGGATTACCACAGGGATGCACGGATTGCAATTGTTGGTGAGCTGCCGGTTGCCGATGGGCTTGGAACTATTGTTGTGGCAACGGGTGGTACAAGCGACATTCCGGTTGCAGAAGAAGCTGCCATTACTGCTGAAGCGCTCGGTAACAAAGTAACACGCCTTTACGATGTTGGAGTTGCGGGTCTTCACCGGCTGCTTTCCCACCTTGATGAAATAATGAACGCTTCGGTAATTATTGCGATTGCCGGTATGGAAGGTGCGCTTGCAAGTGTAATTGGCGGACTTGCTGACTGTCCTGTAATTGCCGTGCCAACGAGTGTTGGTTATGGAGCTTCCTTTGAAGGACTTTCGGCTCTTCTTTCAATGCTTAATTCGTGTGCAAGCGGAGTTTCGGTTGTAAATATTGATAATGGTTTTGGTGCCGGTTATCTTGCAAACAGGATAAACCACATGAGTGCAAAGCCAGGTGCTGTGGAGGAATGATTTATGAAAACCTTATTTTTAGATTTACCGATGGGTGCAGCAGGCGACATGCTCAGTGCGGCTCTGTATGAGCTTTTAAATGATGAACAAAAGCGCTCTTTTATAGAAGAAATAAATGCGGCCGGCATTCCGGGTGTGAAAGTGGTTGCAGAAAAATCGATTAAGTGCGGGATTACGGGAACTCACTTTTCGGTAACCGTGGACGGTATGGAAGAAGGTGCAGAAGAGCACGAACATCATCACCATGAACACGAGCACGAAGAGCACGAGCATCACCATGAGCATGAGCACACACACGACCATGACCACCATCACGAGCACAATGAATCTCACGAGCACGAACATGAAGATGAGCATCACCACGACCATCACGATCACGATGAACACCATCATGAACATTCACACGAACACCACCATCACCACCACTCTTCCATGGCAGAAATTGAATCCATCATCAACTCACTTAAAATCCCGGGCAGCGTAAAAAAAGATGTTATTGAAGTTTACAAACTTATTGCCCAAGCCGAAAGCAATGCTCACGGCGTTCCGGTCACCGACATTCATTTTCACGAAGTTGGAACAATGGATGCAATTGCAGATATCACAGCAGTTTGCCTTCTTATGAATAAAATAGGTGCAGATAAAATCTGTGCTTCGGCAGTAAATGTCGGTTCAGGACACGTTCATTGTGCGCACGGTATTCTTCCGGTGCCAGCCCCTGCAACTGCCTTTATCTTAAGGGAAGTTCCAGTTTACAGCGGCCACATTACAGGCGAGCTTTGTACTCCAACGGGTGCAGCCCTGCTCAAGCATTTTGTTACAAGCTTTGGAAACATGCCTCAGCTTAAAATCAATGCAATCGGTTATGGAATGGGTAAAAAAGATTTTGAAGCGGCAAACTGTGTGCGTGCAATTCTTGGACAGGGTGATGATGCACTTGAACAGGTTGTTGAGTTTACCTGCAATCTGGACGACATAAGTGCCGAAAGAATTGCCTTTGCAATGGAACAGCTTTTTGCAGCAGGTGCAATAGAAGCGTACACAATTCCAGTTACAATGAAAAAATCACGTCCTGGAAATCTTTTGTGTGTAATGTGCATGGAAAGCGACAAAGAAAAGATTCTTTCTACAATTTTTAAGCACACAACAACTCTTGGTGTCCGTGAAAACATAAGCAACCGCTATTTTCTTGACCGCACAATAGAAACTGTAAAAACAGAGTTTGGTGATATTCGGATTAAACGGGCAGAAGGTTATGGTGTAAAACGCGCAAAGTATGAATACGAAGACCTTGCTGCCATCGCCAGAAAAACAGGAATGAGTATTGAAGAAATAACTGCAAAGCTTAATCAGTAATTCTCACACCATAAATGTTATCAACAACTACAACTTCTCCGCGTCCAATGCATTTTCCGTCCTTTATGATGTAAATTGCATCTCCAATATAATTGTCAACCTCAAAAACTGTACCTTCGCCAATTTTAGATACATCTTCTTTTTCAACATGACAGGCACCGAGTCGCAGTGCTACATAGTGTTCTTCATCATAGCGCAGGGGCTGTCCCTGTTTTACTTCCGTAATCCTCACTCCATACTGTTCGTCAACACTAACTACTTCGCCGCCATAGAGCACTTCATTTTCAACAATAACATTGAGCGGTTCGCCAAACTTTTTTTGTGTCAAAAGGATTGTCCCCGGTTCAAAATCAACTGTATCTGGAAGGAACCGTCCAAACTCAACAAACAGATTATTTTCTACGGGTTTTGTTTTTATATCCGTAAGAACTTCCAGTTTTGGACCTTCACCACCAAACAGTCCCATCTTCCTGCACATTCCCAGAAAATATGCATAATGGAACTGAACATTTATCATGCCAACGTATGAATCTGTTTTTACTTCGAGGGTAACTAATACGCACATATCTCCGGGATTTTCGCCAGACGACCAGGGCAGCAAAGTATCAAACGTAAGTTTTTTTTCAAACTCTTCAAATGGTATGGATTTATCAGTATTTGCATAAATGATATTCTGCAGCATTTTTGTAAAATCCTTGATATAGGCCACATAAAGACAATCTTTATCTGTCTGAGTAAGTTCTGGAAACTTTTTGCAATCCTGTTTTAATAACAATTTTCCAATCATAGGATCAACTTCAACTGCAAAACCAAAATTGTCGTTACTGCAATAGTCATAAGAATAGAAAAAAGTTCTTTGAGGGACAGTCCTTAAAAACTCTTCATTTGTAAGCTCATCAACACTTGCCGTATGAATATCAAGTAAATCCTTCCGGCTCCCGACAAGCTCAGAACGAAGGTTTTCGCAGAGTACTTCAAAAATATTACAGATTTTTCGTAAATCGTATTTTGAAAATAATGACGGTCTTTTAAAATCATAAATCCTTACACGTGCATCCTTATTTTTCAAAAACTGTTTATTTATTTTATCCCATCCATTCTGCTTATTAGCTTCTGCCAACATTTTCTGCACCTCTTCTTCCGTAAGTTCACGTCTTTTAATTTCACCGTTCAAAAGAGAATCCACATCCGTTTCCAGCACCGCCGCAAGGTTTGGTAAAATTGCAACATCAGGACATCCATCCCCGCGTTCCCACTTGCTTACAGCCTTATCGCTAACATTTATCTGCTGTGCGAGCTCCTTTTGAGTCAGGCCCTTTTTTGTCCTTAAATAATTAATAAGTTTTCCAGTTTTCTGTGGTTCCATAGTGCTTACAGCCTCCTTTTTGAGTTATTTCACTTTCACCATACCACTATTTTTGGCACAAGTCACCCGACTCTACGTTGATTTTGGTAGAATTTACATTTTTAGGGTAGAATTTTAAGATTTTCAGTAGATTTATCCACGCAGTTAGGTAGAATTTTTAAGTTTATTTTTCAAATCCAAAATCCCAAGGAAATAATTTTTTTTCATTTTTATTTATTATTTTCACTTGTCGCTTCATAAAAAAATCGTAATAATCATAGAAACATACACTTTTGATTTTATTGGAGCCTGTAAACATGACCAAGGAACAGACAAAAACAAATGAAACTTTTTCCGTAGCCGCTGTAATTTCTAATCACTGTGTTTTTCAGAGACAAAAAAATATTTCTCTTTTTGGAACAGCCCCTTGCGGCAGAATTATTAGCGCAGAGCTTTTTGACCGCAAAAATGAATTGCTTGCCAAAAATCAAACTGTCACATCATCCTCCCACTGGCTCCTACAGCTTCCACCTCTCGAAGCTCACAATGAATGTACACTAAAAATTACCTGCCACATATCGGGCACAAATAATAATGATGATAGAACAAGTCCAACTTCAACTTCTACCGGCCCCCTCCTCGGCGAGAAAACCTTCACAGATATTTCAATTGGCGAAGTATGGCTTGCAGGCGGACAGTCGAACATGGAGTTTGAGCTGCAGAACTGTACGGAAGGCCCTGAAGAGCTTAAACTTAAAGAAGACCCGAATGTACGTTTTTACTACACAAACAAAATCGGCTGGATGGACGAACACTTTTTCGAAGCCGAGCGCAACACCTGCTGGCAAACCTGGAACAGCGAATACAAAACTGCCTGGTCAGCCGTGGGCTATTTCTTTGCAAAAAAGCTTGCCGCAGAATTAAACCTTGAAAACAACTTCGACCTAAGTAAAGAAACTATTACCGTCGGCGTAATCGGCTGCAACTGGGGTGGAACAAGCGCAAGCGCCTGGATGAGCCGAGAATCTCTTGAAAAAGACACAGACTTAAAAACCTACCTTGACGAACAGGAAGAAGCAACAAAAGGAAAATCGATTCAGCAGCAATGCGAAGAATACGACAAGTACGAAATTGAAAACAACGAATGGCAGAAAAAATCTGCAGAGCTTTACAGCAAAGACCCAAATATGGAATGGGACCAGGTTCAAAAGCTGCTTGGGCCTTGTCCTTGGCCGGGACCCCGCTCCTGCAAAAATCCTTACCGCCCGGCAGGACTTTATGAATGTATGCTCAAGCGAATCATTCCGTATACGCTCAAGGGTGTAATCTGGTACCAGGGCGAAAGCGACGACCACAAGCCCCGCAGTTATGCAAAGCTTTTTTCTACAATGATAGATGTCTGGCGCACAGACTGGCACGACTCACACCTTCCGTTCGTTTTTGTTCAGCTGCCTGTAAACCGCTACAAGCAGGACAAGGATTTTAAGCACTGGTGTTTAATCCGCGAAGCACAGCAGAAGATTCACGACACTGTAAAAAATGCCTGGATGGCATGCACCTTCGATTTAGGCCAGTACAACGACATCCATCCAAAAGCAAAAAAAGAGCTTGCCGAGCGAATGGAAAAAATTGCCTGGAGCAAGGTTTACGGCAACAACACAACAGAACCGGTCTTTTCTCCAATGCTCCAGTCTTATATAATCACCGGAAACAAAATCCAGCTGACTTTTGACAACGCTGAAAATGGTTTTGAAGTTCATGATGTTTCATCTGACGGGCTTTCAAAAATGATGATGGAATATTACAGACAGATGGAAGAACGCCAGGGTAACAAGGTTCCGGAACATTTTACAGGTTTTGAGCTTGCCGGGTCAGACGGCCTTTATTATCCTGCAGATTTTACATTGAGCGGAAATCAAATCACCCTAACCTGCGACAAAGTTCCAGCTCCAGCTTCTGCGCGTTATCTCTGGTACAATTACTGCCCGGCTATTGTTTACGCCAAAAATGGTCTGCCTCTTGCACCTTTCCGCACTTGTGATGATGATGCAACAAAAACCACAGAACACGCAGAGATTCAGCAGATAATGACAGTTTAATCTCCGTGACAGTTTGAGTTTTTTCCTGTACAATTCATTGCGTATGGCAGAACGAATAGATAAAATCCTGGCCCACGAAGGCTTTGGTTCACGAAAAGATATAAGAAAGCTCCTTCACAATTGCGAGGTTTGCATTAACGGAGTTCGCGTTACAGATGCAGGCAAACAGCTTGATCCTCAGCGCGACATCATCACAATAGACGGCGAAGAAGTTGACCTTCATCAGAACCTCTACATTATGATGAATAAAATCATGCACACAGTTTCTTCAAATAAGGATGGCGAACATCAGACTGTTTTTGATTTACTTGATGACAGCATGCGTACCCCGTATCTAGCCGAAAAGCTTCATCTTGTTGGCCGCCTTGACATGGACACCGAAGGCCTTCTTCTTTTTACAACCGATGGCGAACTAACTCACCGTGTTACATCACCAAAAACTCACATAGACAAAACATATTTCTGCGTTCTTGCCCACCCCGAAGATGAAGCTCACTGGTCGCAGATTGAAAAATCCTTTGCCGAAGGAATAGAAGTTGGTCCTGAAGATAACGAACAGGGCTTTCTCTGCAAACCCGCAACCGTAAAACGTGCCACCAAAGAGGAATACGAGCTTTACACCAAAAACTCTTCTGTTACAGAAAAAATTGAAAAGGAACTTGGCGACCAGACAGAAACCTCGAACCTGTACACCCAATCTGCAATTCTCACCATCACCGAAGGCAAATACCACCAGGTAAAACGAATGTTCCAGGCCGTAGACAATAAAGTAGTCTTTCTCAAACGCATTTCAATGGGCAGGCTCCAGCTGGACACAACTCTGCTGCCGGGAGAGTATAAGCTGCTCGATGAAGATGAAGTATCTCTCTTGTTTTAATATTTTTTAACTACTATAATTTATTTATCTTATTTTTTCAGAGGACGCCATGACAGATATTCAGATTGCACAAGCCAATAAAATGATTCCAATTACAGAAGTTGCCGCAAAAATCGGTATACCATCAGATAAGCTTGAACTTTATGGAAACTACAAAGCAAAGCTGTCCTTTGATGAATTGAAATCCCTGCAGGAAAAGGCTGCTAAAAAACCTGGTAAGCTCATTCTTGTAACGGCTGTTACTCCAACACCAGCTGGCGAAGGAAAATCAACAGTTTCAATCGGACTTGCAGATGGACTAAACAAAATCGGTAAAAAAACTGTAGTTGCTTTGCGTGAACCAAGTCTTGGACCTTGTTTTGGTGTAAAAGGCGGTGCTTGCGGCGGCGGTTATGCTCAGATTGTTCCAATGGAAGATATCAACCTGCATTTTACAGGCGACATTCACGCAATTTCAATTGCAAACAATCTTATCTCTGCACTTATAGATAATCATATTCAGCAGGGAAACGCCCTCAACCTTGACCCGCGGACAATTTCCTGGAAACGCTGCGTAGATTTGAATGACCGTGCGCTTAGAAATATTGTTATCGGACTTGGCGGACGAATGCAGGGTGTTCCACGCGAAGACCATTTTACAATTGCAGTTGCTTCAGAAATTATGGCCATTGTCTGTTTGAGCCGCACCATCAGCGAGCTTAAAGAACGGATTGACCGCATTGTAATCGGCCAGAACTATAACAAAGAAAACGTAACCTTTGGTCAGCTTAAATGCACTGGTGCTGTTGCTGCCCTGCTCAAGGATGTAATAAAACCAAACCTTGTTCAGACGCTCGAAAAGAATCCTGCATTTGTTCACGGTGGACCTTTTGCAAATATTGCCCACGGTTGTAACAGTGTAAATGCAACCCTTTGCGCACTTGCCACCGGTGACTATGTTGTAACCGAAGCTGGTTTTGCTGCAGATTTGGGTGCCGAAAAGTTCCTTGATATAAAATGCAGAATTGCCGGTCTTAAACCAAGTGCTGTTGTAATTGTTGCTACAATCAGGGCGCTTAAAATGCACGGTGGAGTTGCAAAGGCTGATTTGAGTAATCCTGATTGCGCAGCTCTTGAAAAAGGTTTTGAAAATCTTAAAACTCATATTGAAAATGTTGCAAAGTTCGGACTTCCGGCTGTAGTTGCAATAAACAAGTTTATTACAGATACCGACGAAGAAATTGCCCTGCTACAAAAGCTTTGCAAGGATGCCGGTGCCACAGCAGTTCTTTCTGAAGGCTGGGGAAAAGGTGGCGAAGGAGCAAAAGACCTTGCTAAAGCTGTTGCCGAAATTGCAGAAAGTGGAAAAGCTGATTATCATCCTCTTTATGAACTTGAACTTCCACTTGCAGACAAAATCCGAAAGCTTGCTAAAGAAATATACCGTGCAAAAGATGTAGACTTTGATCCTGCCGCTCTCAAAAAGCTTAAGACTTACGAAGAAAACGGCTACGGAAATCTTCCTGTTTGTGTTGCAAAAACCCAGAACTCAATCAGCCACGATCCAAAACTGATTGGCGCCCCTCGTGATTATATTTTCCCTGTCCGCGATGTTCAGCTGTATGCAGGAGCCGGTTTTGTAGTTGCACTTGCCGGAGACATAATGACTATGCCAGGCCTACCAAAAGCTCCGGCCGCTCTGGACATAGACGTTGATGATGACGGTGTAATTTCAGGTTTGTTCTAGCGAGCTTGGACACTCTATTAATACCGATAATTTCTTCCCAGCTCGCTTCAAGTTTTGCGAAGCAAAACTTGTTCACTTAAGCTTGTAATTTTTTTATCTCATCGCTTAATTCAAGTGTTTTCCTGTTCTGCCTGATTACTCTCTGTGCAAGCAGCTTTGAAAGGAATATACCGTAGTGCGGATTTTTTCGAATCAGGTTTACAAAAGAAGTTTTAGGGATTCTGATCAGCTTACCTTCTCCCGCAGACATAATTGTTGCAGAACGTCTGTCGTTTAAAAGGAAGGCCATTTCTCCAATAAACATATCAGCCGGAGTTAGAACTGTAATCAGCTTGCCGTTTGCATAAACACCGTAGCGGCCGGAAACAATAAAGTACAAGTCGTTGGATTTTTCGTTCTGACGGCAGACAATCTGATGCTTTGTATAATTAATTGTTGCAAAAGGCACCATAATTCCAGGAACCGTGTTCGACATATCCATAATGTTTTCTAAATCAAAAGAAACCTCATTTCCCTTGTCGTTATAGCGCATATTAGAAACAAGGCTGTTAGAAAGCATCATTCCGCGACCGTGAGTTTCTTCCAGGAATGCAGCCGCAGGGTCAGCAGCCTTATCCATTCGTGAACGCCAGTCAAAACCATTTCCTTCATCACGGATTGTAAAGGTAGAAGTAGCTTTACCAATTTCATAGCTGATATAAATCTTTTTAGCTTCTACTTCGGGATTTTCACGCTTTTTGTTTATAAGCTCAAGGATATTTCCGCCTTTTTCCAGCCAGGCAGTCTTTTCATCATAGCCGATATCGCAGTTTCCGTGTTCAAGCGCATTTGTCAAAAGCTCCATCAGCGTAGTCTGCAGACAGTAACGTCCGTCTTCGCTGATTCGGTTAGTACAGTAAAGATAGTTTACAAGGAAGCTTGTGTACAAACGGATATCCATTGGGTCGTTGCCGCAGACAAAGCTGCCTTTTTCCAGACCTCCCACTGTATCCTGCAAGCCTCGATTGAACAGGAACTTCTGGTTTGTCCACAAAATGCGTAAAAGCCGCTCAACATTTTCCTTAAAAGTATAAATTGTCTGTACTATGATAATGTTCGGGTCCTTTTTTTCTTCAATTTCCTGAACCATTCGTGCACTTGGAACAACAGCAATAATTCCACCATTATGGAGCCAAGGGTCGGCATTTATTGCCATAAGAATACGGTGACAGTCTACCGTTTCCGAAGAATAATCAAGTATTTTTATTTCCGGCAATTCATAATCAATATAGCTGATTGCCTCATCTGTATCAGTACAGATAACTGAATCAAAGTTTTCCTGATACTTTTCACATGCATCGTAAACAGCCTTACAAACTTCCTTATTTGTTGATGCGACCAAAATCTTTTTCATAATCACCCTCGTTTTCGACTTGTTTTATCTTTCAATAGATTGACATAAAACTATCTGTTCAGTTAGTATTATAGCGTTAATTAAATTATCGGCAGAAATTGCAGTTTTCCCGATTTTTTAAGGCTTTTTAGGTTCCGTAGCTCATCTGGATAGAGCGGTTGCCTCCTAAGCAACAGGTAGTGCGTTCGAGTCGCATCGGAATCATAGATTAAGTTGATTAAAACGAGTAGTAAACGCCCGGTTTTGTAAATCCGGCAAATCCATCTTCAACCGGCGAAGCCCTTTCGGCAGAGCTGTTATAATGGCACAGGTACATCTTCTTTCTCATTTCTGCCGGTAAGGTAAGCAGCTGTTTGTAGCTTGCATGAACACCTTCAGAGTATCCGGAAAAATCACAGTCATGGAAAATCACTTCAATATCATAATTTTTCATAATAAAATCGAGCTGCGCAGGATTAAACTGTGTATCTCCTGAAAATAAAACCTTATCGTCAATTATCAGACCATAAGAAATCTGAGACTGCCTTAAGGAATCCTTGCGGGTTGTAACATGGCGTGTCCTGAACAGCTTAAGATTTACGCTTCCAACTGTTGTTTCAAAGATCTGGAAAGGCTTTTTCTGAATAAGCTCAGGCTTTAACTGAACAAAATAATCATCAAAAGTCATTTTTCCATTTTCGCTGTACTGAATACCGCCCCGCAGAGACTGATTCCAGAGCTTTTTCTTGAACTCATCGGTAATAATCATTTTAGATTTTGACCTTGTCACGTAATAACCCACAAGAGCCATTTCCTCTACACCAGCAATATGATCTGCATGAGGATGAGTTAAAAGAATGTTTTTGATTTCACCAATTCTAGTGTTATATTCGGTTTCCAAAGCATACGGACACAATGAGCCGCAGTCAACAAGAATGTGTTCCTGCCCTTTTATGATGAGAAAATTAGTCTGAAAATTGATTTTTGAAAAAGCGCTGCCGGTTCCAATAAAAAAAAGCGACAGTTCTCCGTTATTCGTCAATTCAATTTTTGAAATAAAAGGCTTCGTTTTCATAATTTTAATAATTATAACACATGTTATAAAAAAAATCATCAATCATTTTTTAAACAATAACAGATTTTTTATCGTTTTATCCTTTAATTCTTCTATTAATGATGTATAATTTAGTATTATGCTGTTACTATAAGCATTTAATCTAAAAATGGAGAGGTTTATGACAAAAAATCATACTAAACTCATCAGTAAAATCACATTAATCGTTTCAATTATCACAATTTTCTGCAGTCTTTTGAGTCTTGCAGGCTGCGGTTCCACAAAACAGGAAGGTTTAACACCGGAAGAGCTTGCTTTAAAACAGGAGCTTGAAGAAGAATCCCGCCTAGAAAAAAAGCACCCTACAAAGGTTGTTTGGGAAGCAAAAAATGCAGAGGATGGTAAGTTTGTTACCGTTTTGGATTCTGAATGTGAAAATATCAGTAATGCTAACTATGCTGGTAATGCACCGCGCATTGATTTTGAAAAAGGAATTGATTTATCCGGCTACAATTATCTGAACTTTGAGTTCTGCTGCCCTGATGATACCTGCCATTCAATCGGAGTTATGGCATTTGCCTTTGATCCAAATGAAAAAGCGGCTTTTGTAGAAACTATCGGTACAAAAGAGTACAAAACCTTGCAGTCAACCTTTGGTGTAAATCACGGAGAATGGCCTACGTGGGAAAATGATTCTTTAACAGTAAAAGCAAATACAAATAACAAGCTGAACCGCATATTCATATATGCCTGGGATCCTTATGATGACAGCATTGGAAACATCGCCGGAGTAAATGTTCAATTAAAGAAAATCACAGCAACCAACATAAAGCTTAGAAATAACCCTGAAAAAGATTATGTAATTTTCAAATCCATTGAACCGGAAGGCCACAAGTTTACAACAAATGATAGTTGGGGTGGAGCTGGCAGTTACTTATCTCTTGGTGAAGCTGATCTGGAAAATTATAAATATGTCAATTTTGAGTTTTACAGCCCTAACAGCGATTTTTATTTAATTAATATCGATGGAATGAGCGGCGGATATAGAACTGGAGTTATTACCGAAAACATAATTCAATCAGATGCAGCACTTAGCAAAAGCACAGAAATCCAGCAATTTTCTTTTGGTCAATTCAAGGGCTATTGGAATAAGTGGGAAGATGGAAAAAATGTCAGAATGCCTGTTACTGATAATCTATTACATGGTGTTATTTTTAATGCTGTAGATATGAATAATGACTGGAATCAGGTTGGTGGTGTTGATATTTATGTAAAAAGCATAACCGCTACAAACAAAAAACTTGAAAATGACAAAACAAAGGACAGGGTTATTTTCAATGCAGAAAAGGCAGAGGATGGCCTGATTGTAACAGAAGTTGGACACAGCTTCCACTTCCCTCTTTATAAAGATTTGGAAGGTTATGACTACCTGAATATTGAACTTTACAGTCCCAACAGCGGTTTAAATGAAGTTAATTTTAACTTCCATAACCATCAGGCAGATGAACTTGTTGCTGATTTGAGTACCCTGCTTACCCCGGAACCACAGATTATTCAGATTCCATTTGGTAAAAATCATGACTATGATGACTGGTCTACAGGTAAAAGAGTTGTAAAACAGAATACTACAAATTACGTTGAAAGATTCTATATTTACGCAAAATCTCAATCCAATGCTGATGTTGGCGATATTAAGGTTTATATAAAGAATATTACTGCAACAAACAAAAAACTCGAAATTGATCCTGCAAAAGATAAGGTTGTTTATTATGACCCTGAACCACAAAAGCATAAAATATCAAGCTACACAAACGGAGATTGGGCCTGGTTAAAAACAGGAAAGGTTAATCTTGAAGGCTACAAATATCTGAATATTGAACTTTACAGTCCAGACAGCGGTAATAATCTTGTTAATTTCAGTGGCAGATATAGAGATGGCGAAGTAGCAAGCCTAAAGTCTACTCTAACAAAAACTCCACAGATTA
>JAEETM010000171.1 GCA_016290335.1 Treponema sp.
AGACACTTTAGTAATAGGTACGGGTGGTTTTGCAAGAACTATAGAGGACTTTAAGCTTTTCGATGTAGTAATGCCAGAACTCGTACTTTCCGGTGTAAAGGTTGCACTGGAGCTTAATTAATCACAACCCAATATTCAGGAGATTAAATTATGGAAAATACAAACTCAACATTATCACTAAATAAACGACTTACACTTACAGGTGCCTTCAGTGCACTTGTTATAATACTTGGAATTACTAAGCTTGGACTTATTCCTCTTGGAGCAACAGCTTCAATCACAATCCTTCACATTCCTGTAATTCTTATCTGTATGCTTGCAGGACTCCCGGAAGGACTTTTTGTAGGTGCAACTTTTGGAATCCTTTCTTTGATTCAGGCAGCTATGAGCCCAAGCGGTGCACTGGATCCATTCTTTGTTAATCCACTTGTTTCAGTTCTTCCCCGCATGCTGATTGCAGTAATTGCCTGGGGACTTTGGAAAGCTTTTAATCTTATTCCTCACATGCCAAAAACTTTGTCTGCCGCAATCACAAGCTTTATTACAACTATTGCCCATACCCTGCTTGTACTTGGCAGCCTTTATATTTTCAAGGCAGCAGATGTTCGCGAAGCTCTTGGCGGTATGGGCTACTTTGCTCTTGTTGCAGCCTGCGGACTTAATGCAATTCTGGAAGCTGTAGCCGCAACCATTATTTGTGCTGCAGTTTTCGCCGGACTTTTTGTTGCAGGCAAAAAGAAGTCAAAGCTCTCTTCGGAGGAATAAAAGGATAAAATGAACTTTTCGCAAAAGCTGGTTTTTGTTTATACCTGTACGGTTGTAATTCCTCTTTCTATAATAGTGATAAGTGCTATGGGCTTAATCAGAAAGTCACGAGTAGAAGAATTAGAAGCCAGCAGCGAAGGATTAGTTTTAGAAAACTATGAAACAGTTCAAAAAAATATAGAATCCTTTAATCTTTTTGAACAGCTTGTAAACAGTAATGGTGCGCTAACACTTTTCTTTACAATTCCAGAGCGAAGCAGCGAAGAAGAAATAATCAACACAATGATTAACGAAACAAACATGCTGGAAAGAACTCTGGAAACTGTACCAAACATTTATGGGCTCAGGGTTTTCAGCGATAATCCCCTTATCCCGGAACGCTGGCCCATTTTTATGAACTCTTCCCGCACGAATCTTGCAGCCCTGGATCGGTGGGAATATGCTTATACAGCAGATTATCTTGGAAACCTGGGCTCATTAAAGTTTGAGTCAGTCTGTTCAACCCGCCGAATGGTAAAAAATCATCACGAAATAGGCTACATCCAGATAGCAATGAAAACCAGCGATTTTTTTCCTTTCCTTTTTAAAACCCTTAATGCTTACAATAATGATTATGTTTTCCGCGAGGTGCTGAATCCCCAGACAAATAAAATGGAATTAATTCCAATCACAAATAAATTAATTTACGAAGCCCAACGTCCTCTAACCCAAAAGCTGCTGGATGACTTTTATAAAAGCATTTATCGTCGAGACCACGGCGAATACAGAACTTCTGGAAAAATGCTTTTACGGGAAAAAGATGATGTCCGCTATTGCAGCTGGATTAGGGTTCCAGATATGGATATTGTTCTTTTGCATACTTGTTCTTCCGAAAGCATTTCCCGCGAGCTTTTCAGGTTGCAGGCTGGTATTCTGGCAGGACTTTTCATCACTGTTTTTCTGCTTTATTTTTTAATCCGCTATCTTACTTCCCGCCTTATGGGCAGAGTTTATGAGCTCATTGGCGGAATGAAGCAGGTTCAAAAGGGAATGCTTAATCTTCCAATTCCAGTCACTGGACACGACGAGGTTACACAGGCTCAGCAAACCTTTAACAAAATGACCGAACAGCTGAGCAATCAAATAGAAGAAATCAAAAGGGAACAGCAGCTGATTGCCGACACAGAAATGAAGGCAATGCAGAATCAAATAAATGCCCACTTTTTGTACAATGCACTGGAAACAATAAAAATGCAGGCCGTAATTGCCGGCGAGGCAGATGTAGAAGAAAGCATCAGTGTTTTGGGTAAGCTTATGCATTATTGTCTGCGCTGGCGGGTTCACGAGGTAACACTGGAACAGGAAGTAGACTATATCCGCTCCTATATTTATCTTTTGAATATAAGAAATGATTATGTAATTTCTCTGCAAACAGAAATCCAGCCGGAATATAAAGATGTAGTAATTGCAAAAATGAGCCTGCAGCCTCTGGTGGAAAATGCCTTTTTCTATGCGGTTGAGCCCCTTGGTAAAGATGCCGTAATCCGTGTTTATACCGAAGAGGCCCCTGAATACGACAGAATCTGGCTTTGTGTTCGTGATTTTGGCCCTGGTATTCCTAAAGAAAAATTGGAGCAAATCCTTGCTTATCTGGAAGATGATTCTTATGAGCGCGATTCAAATGGCAGCATAGGATTAAAAAATATTCAGCAGCGGCTTACAACCTTTTATGGAAAAGATTTCCGCATGAAAATATATTCCAACGAAGGAGAAGGAACTCTTATAAAGATTCCTGTTCCACTGCATTCAAAGCCTCTTAGAAAAGAAAGCCTGGAAAAAGAAAATGGAGGTGAGTTTCTGTGATAACAATTGTACTTGCCGATGACGAAAAACTGATACGTGCCGGATTAAAAAAAATCCTTATGGAAAATCTTGATATTCCTCTGGATATAATAGAAGCAAAAAATGGTCAGGAAGCACTGGAGCTTTGCAAAGAAAAACATCCCGCTCTTTTAATCACAGATATTCGTATGCCCGTTATGGATGGCGTAGAATTAATGAAAAATATTGCGGCTATGCCAGCTCAAAACGATAAGCCTGCAATCATAGTTCTTAGCGGTTATGATGATTTTCCTTATGCCAAGGCGGCAATTCAGAGTGGGGCAATTTCTTATATCCTTAAACCGGTAGATAAAAAAGAACTGATTACCACAGTAAAAACAGCCATAATGGATTCAATCAAGGAAGAAAAGCTGAGAAATGAGCAGAAGCTTCGCCGTATTTTTGAAAATGGCCGCATAGACGATAAGGAAGGCCTGCCGGAAATCCTTGTGGAAAATGGACTTCATTGCATTGCGCTTTACGGAGAAAATGTTGGAATAATGCTGGATAATGTTATGGGCCCCAAACGCTTTTATGTGCTGGACCGAACCCGCAACGGAGTTTGTATAGTTTATCCTTTTGACGGTTCAGAAGTAGCTTTTAATCCAGAGCTTTTAAAGGATTATGTAGTTGGTGTTTCCGGCTGTGCTGATGATTATTCCATGCTTCGTTCTCTGCGCAAACAGGCAATAAGTGCCGCAATGCAGGCTTTTTTTAATCCACAAAACGGGCAGCCTTATGCAGAAAAAAAACTGGGTGGCATATATTATTATGATGATGCAAATCACGTTTCGGACTTTCAGGAACTGGAAGAAAAATATGAAAAAATGATTTCCTGTTGTGATATTGAAGCTGCCGAAAAGCTGCAGAGCCGTCTTGATGAACTGTTTACAATCTTTGGTAAGCCGGTAGAAGCGCCAGAAGAAGCAAAACCTCCTTATTCAAAGGGTGCAAAAACTCCTGCCAATCTGGCTAAGGAAAACTCCGAAAAGCTTTATTACCTTTTCCGAAAAATCACCTCAAATATGTTTACCCGCTTTCCCGGCATAAGTGATGCAGATATGTACCTTCATTTAAAAAGCATTATGATAGAAAGCATTTTTGAATACAGCCATCTGGAAGAATGGAAGGACAGCATCCGCGATTATACCCTGTATCTTTCGGCTTTGCTTAAGGCAGATACCAAAGAGTCGCCTTACATTACCGAAGCTTTGGAATACATAAAAACTCACTTTACCAAAAACATAAATATGGCAATGGTGGCCAATCAGGTTTCTGTAAATTACACCTGGTTTTCCGAAAAGTTCAAGGAGCACACAGGCGTTAATTTTAATGAATACCTCAAGC
>JAEETM010000065.1 GCA_016290335.1 Treponema sp.
CTTTTTTGAAAACCAAAACATTTTTTCCTTCTAAAAACATAGCTACCATCCTAAGTTTTGTGATTACTAATTGTCATTGTCGCACAAAAATTGTGTTATTTTTTCAACAACTAGTTGTCATTGTCGCACTTGATGCGACAATCAATAATATCACATTTTTAAGTATTTTTAACTAGGAAAATTAAAGTTAAATACTGTAAAAAACTATAAAAAAATAAGATGTGAAATTGCTTGCATACCGATTATTCTGCTATTAAAATATTTTATAGATATTTACATGGAGCTTTTATGGGAAAAACAATCGCAAAGAAGATTTTTGAATCGCATATAGTTGATGAACCATTTGCAGGTACTTATGTAATCGGTCTGGACAGGGTTTTTTGTCACGAAATTACTACACCGCTTGCAATAAATGACCTTAAGGCTCGCAGTCTTGATAAAGTATTTGATTCTTCAAAAATAAAAGCTGTAATTGATCACGTAACCCCGGCAAAGGATTCAAAAACGGCTCTTCAGGGCAAAATTATGCGTGATTGGGCAAAAAGTCATAATATAAAAGACTTTTTTGATGTAGGCAATAATGGTGTCTGTCATGCACTTTTCCCGGAAAAAGGCTTTGTTCGTCCGGGGCAGACTATTATAATGGGTGATTCTCATACCTGTACTTACGGTGCTTTTGGAGCATTTGCGGCCGGAGTTGGAACAACAGACCTTGAAGTTGGTATTTTGAAAGGCGTTTGTGCAATGAAAATGCCTGAAACTATAAAGATTGAGCTGACCGGAAGGCTTCCAAAAGGCGTTTACGCTAAGGATGTAATTTTATTTATCATCAGCAAGCTTGGAACTAACGGTGCAACTAACTGTGTGCTTGAGTTTACAGGCCCAATTATTGAAAACTTTGATATGGAAGCCAGAATGACATTATGCAATATGGCAGTTGAAGCTGGTGCAACAAGCGGAATCTGCTATCCTGATATAAAAACAGCTGAATACTTGTTGAAAATAGATGATAATAAAGCTGAGAATATCGCTGATTCAACTCAAAATCGCTACGCTTCAATGCAAGCTGCTGTGGAAAGCTGGAAATCTCTCTGGTCTGATGATGATGCAGTATATAAATCTATACATTCTTATAATCTTTCGGAACTTACCCCGCTCTCTACTTACGGAAACAAACCTGACCTTGTAAAAGCAGCAGCAGAAATGAATGATGTAAAGGTTGATCAGGTTTACATCGGTTCCTGTACAAACGGCCGACTTTCAGATTTACGAATTGCGGCAGAAATCTTAAAAGGAAAACATCTGGCACAAGGCGTTCGTGGAATTGTTTCCCCTGCTACAACAAAGATTTATCGCCAGGCCTTAAAAGAAGGAATAATAAATATCTTCCTGGATGCAGGTTTTTGTGTTACAAACCCAACTTGCGGTGCCTGTCTTGGTATGAGTAACGGTGTTTTGGCTGCCGGTGAAGTCTGTGCTTCCACAACAAACAGAAACTTTAATGGACGTATGGGAAAAGGTGGTCAAATCCATCTTATGAGTCCAGCAACTGCTGCATACACCGCAATTAAAGGATTTATTTCTGATAAATAAACAATAAACATTAATTTTTTTCAAAAACAATTCATACTTTTAAAATATTTGTTATATTCATCATTTTTCAAAAATAATTAATGCGTTTCTATTGACAGTAACATTTATAACCGTTAAGTTACTATATATAGAAACGTTACTACTAATAGTAACACACCAGCTAAAATATATTTAAAAATATTTGGAGGTAAAATGGAAACTCGAACAGACTTAATCTACAAATGCATTTCAAACTCACGCTACACCCCATATCTTCTGGCTAAAAAGATTGGTGCGAAAGCTATCCTTGAATCTGCAAGCTTTGCTAAAGGCCGTGAACGCTATTCTATCTTGATGACTGAAGAAGCCTTCAAAATCAAGCAGGATGATGACAATATCAGCTTTATTATTGATGATAAAGAAATACCTTTTGATACAGCCTGCATGGAAGGTGAAAAAAGCCTTGATGCACTTGGTCACGAAAAAACATCGGATATTCTTGATGCACTTTTATATGTTACACAGCAGAATAAAGTTTTGGAAGGCCCTCTTTCTGAACTGCCACTTCCCGCTTCCGGACTCGGCTATTTGAGCTATGAGTTTGCAAAGCATTGTGATAATATCCGCTTTTTTGAGCAGAAGGATGAATTGAATATTCCAGAAAGCCTTTTTGTAACCGGTCACATCTACATCATTTTTGACCACTTTACGGAAGAAATCCATATTTTTGCACTTAATTACAATGAACACCAGATTGATTTACAAGCTGCAATGGATCGTCTGTTAAAACAGATGAACAATATGGATTTTTCTTATCTGGAAGAAGAAAATCAGTCCTTTGAATATAAAATCCTTACCGACATTGAAGCTTCTAAAGAGGAATATATAAACAAAGTTAACGCACTTAAAAAGCACATAATTGCAGGAGATTTAATTCAGGCAGTTCCAAGTCGCAGAGTTCAGATAGAGTGCCAGGCTCCTGCACTTGCTGTATATGGAAAGCTTAGAAAAGTTAATCCTTCACCTTATCTTTTTTATATTGATTTTTGTGACTTTCAGTTTACAGGTGCTTCTCCGGAAAGTCTTGTTCGTGTTCGTAAGGGAAAAGCTACAATTCATCCGATTGCAGGAACAATACGACGTGGTAAAAACGAAGCAGAAGATGAAAAGCTTAAGCTGGAGCTGCGAAACAATCCAAAGGAACAGGCGGAACATCTTATGCTTGTAGATCTTGCCAGAAATGATTTAGGACGAGTCTGTAAAGATGGAAGCGTAAAGGTTCCTCAATATATGGACTGTGAATTGTTCAGCCATGTAATTCACCTTGTAAGTACAACAGAAGGAATTGTTCGTGAAGGTGTAAAACCAATTCAGGTTTTAAGAGCTTCCTTCCCTGCCGGAACTGTAAGTGGAGCTCCAAAAATAAATGCCATGCAGATTTTAAGCGGTCTGGAAAAAACAAAGCGACGATTTTATGCAGGAGCAGTTGGTTATATCCAGCCAAACGGAGATTTAGATTTCTGCATTTCCATCAGATGTGCCTTGTGCCAGGGAAAAGTATGGAACCTCCAGGCAGGAGGTGGTATTGTTTACGATTCACAAGCGGAAAGAGAGTTTACCGAAACCTGTGAAAAACTTGGAGCGTTGATTGATACGCTGACTAAATAAAAAAACAGGCCATTTAATAGGTCTTGCAAAGGAGATTAAAATGATTTTAGTAATTGATAATTATGACAGCTTTACTTTTAATGTAGTTCAGGCACTTGAAGCCGCAACAAAAGAAGAAATTAAAGTAGTAAGAAATGATGAAGCTACAGTTGAACAGCTTGCTTCAATGGAGCCTTCTCACCTTATTGTTTCACCCGGACCTGGAAATCCTACAAGTGCCGGAATAAGCGTAGAAGCAATTAAATATTTTGCTGGAAAGATTCCTATTCTGGGGATTTGTCTTGGACATCAGGCAATTGGAGAAGCTTTTGGTGCAAAGATTGTTCAGGCAAAGTTCATTAAGCATGGTATTGTAGAAGATATTGATTTGGATGGTCGTGGTATTTTCAGGACAATTGGAAAGACTGCAAAGTTTACCCGTTATCATTCGCTTGTAATTGATGAATCAACCTTGAGCAAAGATTTTGAAATTACAGCACGTGCACAGGACGGAGACATAATGGGAGTTCGCCATAAAACAATGCCAATTGAAGGAGTTCAATTCCATCCGGAAAGCATTGCAAGTCAGACCTGTATGGAGCTTTTTAAAGCCTTCTTAAATTACAGGCGTGATAATCTACCGGTTGCAGAATATCTTCGTCAGCTTATTGATGAAAAAAAGCCGTTAAGTCGAGAACAGGCTTCTTTCTTTATGGAAAATCTTACAGACGGAACTATGGATGAAAAAGTTACAGCCGTAATTCTTACTGCAATGGCGGCAAATGGTCTTCCAACAGCAGAAGAAATGGCTGGCTGTGCTGGTGCACTTTTAAAAAAGAAAACTCCCTTTCCTTTGGAAAAAGCTGCAATTGAAACAGAAGCAAAAGTCGAAGGAAATGGCCTTGCAGAAATTGTTGGAACTGGCGGCGATGGAAAAGGAAGCTTCAATATTTCATCCTTGTCAGCTGTAGTTGCTGCAAGCTGTGGACAACCTGTTGCAAAGCACGGCAACAGAGCTGTTTCCTCAAAAAGTGGCGCAGCAGATTTCTTTGAAAACCTTGGTATAAAGATTATGGCTGAGCCTGAAAAAACAGCAGAGCTTGTAAAACAAACCGGCTTTGGATTTTTGATGGCTCCAGTTTATCACTCAGCTATGCGTTTTGCAGCTCCTGTAAGAAAGTCACTCGGTATTAAAACAATTTTCAATGTACTCGGACCTCTTTTAAATCCGGCTGGAGCAGAATATGAAGTACTTGGTGTTTACAGTGCTGATTTACTTGAGGATTATGCCCGAGCTGCAAAAGCACTTGGAGCAAAGCGTGTAATGGTTATTCATAGCCGCGATGGTTTTGATGAGATTTCTCCTTGCGAACCTACAGATGTTTTCCAGATTAACGAGGATGGAAAAGAATATCGCTATGTAATAGATCCTGTAAGCTTTGGAATTGGCAGTAATGGCAATATAAAAGTTTCTACAGATGAGCTTGAAGGTGGAAACGGAGCTGACAATGCAAAGCTTGCAATAGATGTTTTGAATGGGAAAGGTCGTACAACTATAAAAGCAGCTGTTGGTTTGAATGCAGGAGCAGTACTTTATCTGAGCGGAAAAACTAAAACACTCAAAGAAGGTTATGAAATGGCAATTGGAGCTATTGAGAATGGAACTGCACTAAGAAAGCTTGAAGAGATTCAGAATGTCAGTTGTAAAATCAACGAAAAGGTGTGCGCATAATGTCTGATATTCTTACACAGATAGTTGAACAGCGTCAGAAAGATATTCAGCAGCTTGGTGTTAACTTTGGCTTTGAACTTCCAGAAAAACGTCAGCGACCAGTTCACAGCTTTCTTTGTAAAAAAGGCGTAATTCTGGAAGTCAAACGAGCTTCTCCCAGCAAGGGAGATATTGCACCAGAATTAGATGCCGGACAAACTGCGCGGTCTTATGCAGAAGCTGGAGCTAAGGCAATTTCCTGTCTTACAGAATCAAATTACTTTAAGGGAAATCTTGGAGATTTAATTGAAGTCTGCAAAACAATGGATATTTTTGAAAAAGAAAACGGGTCTTCTTCACCAGCTGTTTTACGTAAGGATTTTATAACTTCTACAGAAGAAGTCGAAGTTTCTTACCGGGCTGGAGCAGATGCCATTCTTTTGATTGCCAGAATACTTGAAAAAGAAACTTTGATAAAAATGGCAAAAACGGCCGCTGAGTATAAAATGACCTCTCTTGTAGAAGTGCGTAGTGATGAAGATTTAGAAAAGCTTTCTCAACTGGTAAAGGCTTTTACAAGTGAAAAACAGGAGGATAAAAAGGACTACATAGTTTGCGGTGTAAACACACGAGATCTTTCAGACTTTTCTATTGATTTATTAAAACCTTGTTCTTTGCTTTCCAAAATTAAAAAGATACTTGGAGAAAATGCCAGAGTTGTTTTTGAAAGTGGAATAAGGACTCCACAGGCGGCAGACTTTGCAGGCAGCCTTGGTTTTTCAGGTTTACTTTTAGGAGAAGCCGCTGCAAAAAATCCAGAAGCCCGGTCAGTGCTTGTAAGAGCCTTTGGGGAAGCAAAAGAAAATAAAAATGCAAAGTTCTGGAAGAGTAGCTTTGAAAGACAAAATAATTTTTCTAAACCTCTTATAAAAATCTGCGGACTGACTAAGGCTGAGGATGTTATTTATGCAGATTCACTTGGAGTTGATTTTTTAGGTTTTATTTTTGCAGAAGGCTTTGCAAGAAATGTTTGTGGACAAAGATTTGAAAAAATCCTTCCAGCATTACAAAAAGTAAAGGCCAAAAAGGTTGCTGTTATTACAGATTTAGATTCTGAAGAAGCTAAGTCTGCAATTGAATATGTTGAAGGGGGGATTTTGGATTGTCTTCAATTTCATGGAATACCTTATCAGAAGGTTCCAGAAAAACTGCTTTCTCTCCCCCATTATTTTGTACTTACAGATAAAGTTGAGGATTTAGAAGCCGAAGCTGAAAAACTTTTTCTTATGGGAGAAGCTCGTTTTTTACAGGATATAAAATCTCATGATTATTCTAAAAAATACAAGCTTTGGCTTGCTGGTGGAATAACTCCAGAAAATGTAAAGGAACTCATAGATACCTTTCATCCGGAGCTCATAGATATTTCCAGTAGTGTTGAAGAAACAGTTGGAAAAAAAGATTATAAAAAACTTGATTTAATATTTAATATAAGGAAGAGCTTATGATTCAGTCAGATAAGGGATTTTTTGACCACTTTGGTGGAAAATATGTAGCAGAGGTTTTACGACGGCCATTGGATGAGCTTGAAATTGCTTTTAAGGAGGCAATAAAAGATTCTGAGTTTATAAAGGAATTGGAAACAATTCAAAGAGATTATATTGGTCGGGAAACTCCTCTCCTTTTTGCAGAAACTGCAACAAAGCTTCTTGGCGGTGCTCAGATTTATATAAAGCTTGAAGGACTTGCAAATACTGGAGCACACAAAATTAACAATGCAATCGGTCAGTGTCTTTTGGCAAAACGAATGGGTAAAAAGCGTATTATTGCAGAAACAGGAGCCGGGCAACATGGAGTTGCAACTGCTGCGGCCTGTGCAAAGCTTGGTCTTGATTGTACAGTCTATATGGGTGAAGTTGATGTCAGACGTCAACAGCCTAATGTTGCTGCAATGGAGCTTTATGGAGCAAAGGTGCATGCAGTAACAAGTGGAAGCCGTACTCTTAAAGATGCTGTAAACGAAGCAATGCGGGATTGGGCTGCAAATCCAGATACTACTCACTATGTTTTAGGAAGTGCGCTGGGACCTACTCCTTTTCCGGATATGGTTCGTGAGTTCCAGAGTGTAATTGGTCGCGAAGTTAAAAAACAGGCAGCAGAACGTAAGCTTGATGTGGCTGCAATGATTGCCTGTGTTGGGGGCGGTTCCAATTCTATAGGCTTTTTTGCTCCATTTATTGATAAGATGGAACCGCGCCTGATTGGGGTTGAGGCAGGAGGCATTGGAGATGGAATTGGAGAAAATGCTGTCCGTATGTCTGGAAAAGCTGCCCGTGATGGAATAATGCATGGTTATAAATCACGTTTTCTTTTAGATGAAGATGGACAGGCTTTACCTACCCGTTCTATTTCTGCGGGATTAGATTACTGCGGAATTGGACCTCAGCTTGCTACTCTTGGAAAACAGGGACGAATTGAGTTTACCTATGCCCGTGATGATGAAGCCCTTAATGCAGTAAAGTTTTTTGCCCGAAACGAAGGTGTTCTGTTTGCTATGGAAAGTGCGCATGCCGGAGCAGAAGCAATTAAACTTGCGCCACAGCTTCCAAAAGATAAAGCGATTATTGTAAATATGAGTGGTCGCGGAGATAAGGATGTTTTTATCACCTGCCCTGTTTTCCGTCGTGATGAGTGGCTGAACTTCCTTCACGCAGAAATAGAAAGGCTGGAAAATTATAAAGATATACATGATGCAAAATAGTTTCTTGCAATAATTTGAGGAGAATATGATGAATAAAATAAAATTGATGAGTCACCTTGTGGCAGGTTACCCTACGGATGAACTTTCTTTTACTGCGGCGCGTGCACTTGTAGATGGAGGCGCTGATATTCTTGAGATTCAGTTGCCTTTTAGTGATCCAAGTGCAGATGGACCGGCAATTCAGTCAGCTTGTACTGAGGTTTTAAAGCGTAAATACAGAACTGCCGATGGACTTGCTTTTATTGCAAAGCTGCACAAAGAGTTTCCAAAGGTAAAAATCTATTTGATGAGTTATGGTTCCTTAGTTTATACTCCCGGTGTAGAAAACTTTTGTAAAAAAGCGGCAGAAGCAGGAGTTACCGGTATGATTATTCCAGATTTACCCTTTGATTACGATGAAGGTCTGACTGCAGCATGTCGGAAAAATGGAATGGAAAATATTCCGGTTACTGCTCCCAGTATGTCCCCAGAAAGGCTTTCAAAGCTTGCAAACGCTGGTTTTCCCTATATTTATGCAGCATTACGTACCGGAATTACAGGTACAGACACAGCAATAGATCAGCATACTCTTGATTTCTTAAAAGCTGTTGCTTCAGGTGGCAGCAAAATATATGGTGGTTTTGGTATTTCAAGCGGTAAACAGTCCAGAGCTCTTGCAGATTATGTTGAAGCTATTGTAGCTGGTTCTGTTTTTGTCAGGCTTATTACTGAAAATCAAAATGATAAAGAGGCACTTTATAAGGCTGTTAGGGAAAAAGCAGAAGAACTGGGAAATAGATAAAAATCTTTGAGATTTATTGTTTGATTGTACACAAAATCCACCTTTTCCAAATATTTTATTCCACAAAAGTTTAAAAAAGTGTTATACTATGACTAGAAACATTAAAAACTTATTTTGGAGTTCACAAAATGAAACAATTTGGCGGTTCAGTACTTTTTTTGGATCGTTCAGACATCAACACTGACGAAATCATACCTGCAAAATACCTTTCTGAAAACACAAAACAGGAATTAAAACCTTATCTTCTTGAAGACCTTAAAATAGAAGGCTTCAATCCTAAAACTGATATTTCTGGTAAAAGCGTTATCATCACACGGGAAAACTTTGGCTGCGGTTCTTCAAGAGAACATGCACCTTGGGCACTCGAAGTAAACGGTATTTATACAGTTGTTGCTCCTAATTTTGCACGCATTTTCAGACAGAATATGTTCAATAACGGAATGATGGCACTTGAAATTGACCGCAAATCTGTTGATGACATGTTCAAAACTTTTGCAGACAAAGATACTGAATGCAAGGTTGTTATAAATGATGATGGAACTGCTAAGGTAAAACTGATTGCCGGTTCTCTTTCTAAAAGCTACCCTTTCAAGCTCGATGATTTTGAAAAGGCTCTTATTGAAAAAGACGGCTGGATTGGATTTGCAGCTTCCAAATATTAGACTGTCATTATCGGGCTTGTCCCGATAATCATTTTTTTTACAATGCTTAATTTATCAGATTTAAAAAACGAGCTCAACCCTGAACAGTATAGAGCTGTTACAACTACAGATGGTGCTATTCTCATTATTGCCGGTGCAGGCAGCGGTAAAACTCGTGTAATTACGTTCAGAATAGCCCATATGCTCGATAAAGGTATTCCACAAAGTCAGATTCTCGCCCTTACCTTTACCAACAAGGCCGCAAAGGAAATGTCCGACCGAATCCGTGATTTAACACAGAAAAAACTCCAGAATCTTACGGTATCTACCTTTCATGCGTTTGGTGTAAAAGTACTCCGCCAGGATATTGATAAGCTTGGTTACCGCGAAAACTTTTCCATTTATGATGAAACAGACCGTGTTGCGCTTATAAAAGAATGTGGACGGGAGCTGAAGTTTTCTCAGGATGCAATGGACATTTACATGATAGGTAACCTAATCTCAAATATAAAAACCGGCCGTAAGGATTGGGAGCCCCAGACAGAAATGTACCGCCCTCTTTACGAAAGCTACCAGGAAGGCTTAAAGCTTTACAATGCGGTTGATTTTGATGACCTTATTGTTCTTCCTATAAAGCTTTTCCGAGAACATCCTGATGTTCTTGCCGCCTACAGAGACCGTTACAAATACATTATGGTTGATGAGTTCCAGGATACAAGTCACCAGCAGTACGAAATGATGCACCTTATGGCCGATAAAAACGTTGCGGTTGTTGGTGATGATGACCAGAGCATTTATTCCTGGCGTGGTGCAGACTATCAGAACATAATCAATTTTGAAAAAGATTTTGATGTTACAGAAATCCGTCTGGAACAGAATTACCGCTCTACAGAAACAATTCTTGAAGCTGCAAACGGTGTAATCAGCCATAATACAAACCGCAAGGATAAAAAGCTCTGGAGTGGAAACGGCAGCGGTAAGCCAATAGAAATCTTTATGCCTGAAAATGAAACTGACGAAGCCGATTTTATTGCAGAAAGCATACTTGGAATTGCGGCAGAAGAAAGGCGTAAGTATGATGAGTTTGGTGTTTTAATCCGTGCGAATACACAGGGACGTGCAATAGAAGAATCTTTTTTACAGAATAACATTCCCTACACTATGAGCGGCGGAACATCTTTTTTTGAGCGAAAAGAAATTAAAGATATTATCAGCTACCTTAGAGTAATTGCCAACCATGATGACGATATAAATCTTCTGCGAATCATAAATACACCAAGACGTGGTATTGGACGTGCTGCAATTCAGATTTTGAATGATGAGGCTGAAAAATATACGTGTACGCTCTGGAGTGCAATCAATTCTGTTATTGCCGACCCTAATTCAGCTGCAAACGATGCATTAAAGGATGATTTACAGGAGTTTGTTAATCTGATTGAAAATAGCAGGCAGAAGCTTTTAAGTGGGCGCGGACTTTCAAACAAGGTTCGTCAGCTTGTGGAAGATGTAAATTATAAGGACCACTTAATCACAGAATACCCAAAGAACGAAAAGGCTGTTCGTTTTAAGCTCATGAACATTGAAAGCCTTTTGAACTCAATTGAAGTTTGGGAAAATGACCCTGATAACGATAATCCAAGTCTGTTTAATTATCTGAACAGGATTACTCTTGTTTCGCAGGATAATAATGATGATGAAAGCAATAAGGGAAAAGTCAACTTAATGACGATTCACGCTTCAAAGGGATTGGAGTTTCCCGTTGTTTTTATTGCCGGTGTAGAAGAAGGTTTGATTCCTCATGCCCGTTCTGTTGAAGAAAACGGTGGCGATGTTGAAGAAGAAAGGCGGCTCTTTTATGTTGCAATTACCAGGGCGCGCGACAAGCTTTTTATTTCATCGTGCCGCAAACGCCGCAGAATGCAGATGACTGTTGAATGTGAACCGAGCCGCTTTCTGGATGAGATTCCTGCCACTCTTGTTGAGTATCATGAACCTAAGATGCTTACCGAAGAAGAAACTCACGAGATGATGACAGATTTCCTCGATTCTCTGAAGGCTAAACTCGGTACTTAATCTTTTTGCCGGTGCCTTCGTAAAGCTTGGTACGAATCTCAGAAACCTGCTTGTCTGTAATGTAATCATCAAAAGTCATCATGCGGTCAATTATGCCGTTTGGTGTGATTTCTACAATTCGGTTGGCAATAGACTGAATGAACTCATGGTCATGTGAGCTGAACAGAAGAACACCAGGGAAAGCAATAAGGCCTTCGTTGAGCGACTGAATTGCTTCAAGGTCAAGATGGTTTGTAGGGTCATCCATTGTGATGCAGTTTGCACCTGAAAGCATCATCTTAGAAAGCATACAGCGAACCTTCTCTCCTCCGGAAAGTACCTTTACCTTTTTGAGTGATTCATCACCGGTAAAAAGCATTCGTCCAAGGAAGCCGCGGACATAAGAATCATCCTGCTCCTTTGAATACTGTTTGAGCCATTCAGTGATGTTCAAATCATTATCAAAGCTGGAAGAATTGTCGCGTGGCAAATAGGTCTGAGATGTTGTCTGTCCCCAGAAGAACTCGCCAGAATCCGGCTTTTTAACACCGTTGATTATGTCGAAAAATGCTGTTACAGAGTTGTGCTCAATACCTACAAAAGCAATTTTATCTGTACGGTTGACTGTTAAAGAAAAGTTCTTAAGAAGCTGGTTCCCGTCCGGGTCTGTATAATTAAGGTCTTTAATTGTAAGTACATTGTTACCAATTTCTCTGTCTGGCTTAAAAGCAACATAAGGGAACTTTCGGGTTGTTACAGGAAGGTCTTCCATACTTTCGGCGAGTTTATCATAAATCTTTTTGCGGCTTGTTGCCTGTTTTGCTTTTGATGCATTTGAAGAGAAGCGCAGGATAAACTCACGTAAATCCTTCATTTTTTCTTCTGTCTTTTTCTGCTGGTCGTGAGCCTGACGCTGTAAAACCTGGCTCATCTGATACCAGAAATCATAGTTACCTGTATACTGTGTGATTTTACCAAAATCAATGTCCATTATGTAAGTACAAATTGTATTCAAAAAATGGCGGTCATGGCTTACAACAATTACTGTGTTTTCAAAATCCATAAGAAAGTTTTCAAGCCAGGTGATTGATTCAATATCAAGACCGTTTGTAGGCTCGTCAAGGAGGATTGCATCAGGATTTCCGTAGATTGACTGTGCAAGAAGAACACGAACCTTCTGACCTTCATCAAGTTCACTCATCATTTTATCGTGGAACTCTTCTTCAAGACCAAGACCGGAAAGCATCTGTTCAATCTGGTTTTCTGCTTCGTAACCGCCAAGTTCGCCAAACTCTGCTTCAAGCTCTGCAGATTTAATTCCATCTTCCTCTGTAAAATCTGTTTTTGCATAGATTGCATCGCGTGCTTTAGAAACTTCGTAAAGCTTAGGGAAGCCCATCATAACTGTATCTTTTACAGAATACTGGTCGAACGCAAAGTGGTCCTGCTTGAGAACTGCCATACGCTCGCCCGGGGTCATAAAGATTTCTCCTGAATCCTTTTCAAGCTCACCACTGAGAAGCTTTAAAAAAGTTGATTTACCTGCTCCGTTTGCACCGATAATTCCGTAGCAGTTTCCTTTATTAAACTTAAGATTTACATCCTTAAAAAGCGGCTGTTCCGCAAAAGACAAACTAACATCACTAACTGTAATCATTTGAAAATCCTTGAAAATTGTAACATTCTTTGACAAATTATAGCAAATTGAGAAAAAAAAGTCCAATTATTGATTACAGTTTAATTCAAATCTAGTTTCTGGCAATAAACTCAAGATAGCGGCCGTAATCGGTTTTATACCCTTTAGCGAGTTCAAGAAGCTGTTCTTTTGTAATCCACTTGTTGCTGTAAGCAATTTCTTCCAGGCAGGAAACATACATTCCCTGGCGTTTCTGGATTGTAGCAATAAAGTTGCTTGCTTCCAAAAGTCCGTCGTAAGTACCGGTGTCGAGCCAGGCCATACCACGACCAAGCTTTTCAACCTTAAGCTGTTTGCGGTCAAGGTATTCATTGTTTACGGATGTAATTTCAATTTCACCGCGGGCACTAGGTTTTACTTCGGCAGCGATTTTTACAACATCATTTGTATAGAAATAAAGACCAGGTACAGCGTAGTTTGATTTTGGATTTGCAGGCTTTTCTTCAATTCCAAGAGCGTTACCATCCTTGTCAAACTCAACTACTCCGTAAGCTGTCGGATCTGCTACAAGGTAACCGAATATAACAGATTTCTTTTCTTCTTCAACTGTTTTACGGGCGCGTTTTAAGGTAGAAGTAAAGCTCTGGCCGTAGAAAATGTTGTCACCTAAAACAAGGGCTACATCATCATTTCCGATAAAGTTTTTGCCTACAATAAAAGCATCTGCAAGTCCGCGAGGCTTGTCCTGTACGGCATATTCAAACTTCATTCCAAGCCATGCTCCATCGCCGAAAAGCTCTTTAAAGCAGCTGATGTCGCGTGGTGTTGAAATGATTAAAACTTCACGGATTCCGGCAAGCATGAGTACACTGAGTGGATAGTAAACCATTGGTTTGTCGTAAAGAGGCAGAATCTGTTTTGAAACTGCTTTTGTTATAGGATAAAGGCGGGTTCCGCTGCCGCCGGCCAATATAATTCCTTTCATAAGTTACTCCTATCTTCCCTGTTCGGTGTAGTTTTTAGAAATCCAGTTTTTGTAGTCGCCGTTTAAGATGTGGTTAATCCAGTCTGAGTTCTTAAGGTACCACTTTACGGTTTCCTGTAAACCTTCTTCAAAAGTCATCTTTCGTTCCCAGCCAAGCTGAGTCTTGATTTTTGTACAGTCGATTGCATAGCGCTTGTCGTGGCCCGGGCGGTCTTTTACATAAGTAATTGTCTTTTCAACATCATCAACCTTCTTACCTGTAGCTGCTGCAGTAAGCTCGATTACTTTATGAAGCAGCTTGATGTTCTGCCATTCGTTTTCGCCGCCGATGTTGTATTTTTCACCTGTAACGCCCTTGTTTACAATGAGCCATACAGCGCGGTTGTGGTCTTCTACATAAATCCAGTCGCGGATATTGTCGCCCTTGCCGTAAACAGGAAGGTTCTTTCCATCGCGGATGTTGGAAATCATAAGTGGGAGAAGCTTTTCCGGGAACTGGTATGGACCGTAGTTATTTGTACAGTTTGACAGAGTGATTGGAAGCCCGTAAGTGTGGAAGTATGCCATAACAACGTGGTCTGAGCTTGCCTTGCTGCTTGAATAAGGGCTGCGAGGATCATAAGGTGTGTCTTCACGGAAGTAGCCTGTTTCACCAAGTGAGCCGTAAACTTCATCAGTAGAAATATGATGGAAAAGAACGTCATCACGAAGCGTTCCGTCCTCTTTCTTCCAGTAATTGCGGGCAACGTCAAGGAGCGTAAAGGTTCCCATTACGTTTGTTTTCATGAATGCTTCAGGACCGAGGATTGAGCGGTCTACGTGGCTTTCTGCTGCAAAATGGATTACAGTGTCTATATCATACTGCTTGAAAATGCGCTCAATTTGAGGACGGTCGCAGATATCAACCTTTTCAAAGAAGTAGCGTTTGCCACCGAACTTATCTTCTACGTCTTTCAGAGATTCAAGATTTCCGGCATATGTAAGGCAGTCTACATTTACGACTGTACCGTCAAAGTTTGCATCATTAAAAAGATTGCCCTCAGCAGAAGACATTCCGAAAAGATAATGAATAAAGTTTGAACCGATAAAACCGGCACCACCTGTTATAAGAATGTTATGTAGTTTTCGCATGGGTTACTCCTGTAATATATTTTATCGCCTTTTGATTTCCTCGGCAACTTTTTTTACATCCTGAATCTTGCCTTTAGCAGCAACAAGCAGGGCATCATCACTGTCAACAATTACAACATTATCAAGTCCGATTGTAGCAATTGTTCGTTTTCCACCACGGATATAGCTTGAAGTTGTATCAAGGGCAATTACATCATCACCCTTAATTACATTCATATTACCGTCTTTTTTGCTTATGTCGTAAAGTGCACTCCAGGAACCAACATCATCCCAGCCTGCATTAAGCTTGACAATTTTACCTTTTGTAGTTTTTTCCATAACGGCATAGTCAATAGAATCGCCTTTTATCTGACCAAAAGCTTCACCATCAAGGCGTATAAAGTCAGTTTCTACAGTTGCTTTCTCAAAAGATTTAATTGAAAGCTCAGCCATCTGCGGATTATAAGCTTTTAATTCATCAAGGAAAACAGAAGCTTTGAAAACAAACATCCCGCTGTTCCAGGCATATTCTCCGCTTGCAAGATATTCCTGTGCTTTTTCAATACAGGGTTTTTCTACAAACTTTTCGAGTGTATAGGCACCTTCTGTTTCGATTCCGCTCGCTTTTACATAACCGTAACCTGTTGCTGGAAAAGTTGGAACAATACCAAAGGTAACAAGAAAGCCTTTTTCTGCATTTTTTGCAGCCTTGATTACTGCTTTTTGAAAGGCCTGAACATCTGCAATAACATGGTCGCTTGGGAGAACAATGACAACTGCATCTTTATCCTGTTTTACAGCCGCACAACAGGCAGCTGCAATTGCAGGAGCAGTATTTTTTGCCATAGGTTCAAGAATGATAGTAGGTTTTGTATCGCTTACTTCGCCAATCTGCTGGGCAACCATAAAACGATGACCTTCGCCGCAGGAAATAATTGGCGAACCAAGTTCCAGTCCTTTAAGGCGGAGAAGAGTTTCCTGGATCATAGTACGCTCTGTTACGAGAGGCAAAAACTGCTTTGGATGGTCACCCCAGGAAAGCGGCCATAAACGTGTTCCGGCTCCACCGGATAAAATTATAGGAATAAGAGTCATAGCTACCTCTATCTTCCAAAGAAGCTCTTAACCTTCTGCCAGAATGATTTCTTCTGTTCTGGTGTCTTCTGATTTGCAGCAGCTTTATTATTGTAAGAGCCCTGTTTTTTAACAGTATTTTTAGCATTATTTTTAGCTGAAGTACCAGCACCATAAGCTTCTTTATACAGCTTCATGCGCTCTTCGTAAGAAAGACCTGCAAGCTTTTCAGGGTTGATGTAAGGCTTGCGTTCGCGTTTTTCGTAACTGCCCTTACCTTTTCCGCCTTTTTTATAGTCGCTTTTATAATTAGAGTCTTTGTATCCATCCTTTTTATAATCAGATTTTTTATAGTCCGATTTCTTATAATCTGATTTTTTGCCGTTGCCATAACTGTCACGTCCATGGTATCCATCTTTTCCACCATGTTTTCCGTGTCCGTTACGGTCATCACGTTTTTTATTGTGGATATCTCCGTCCTTACCTTTTCTGTACCCGCCGCGATTATCGTAATCATCATCGCCACGCCAGTTTTCGGTTTTAATGTACATGCCGGCAGATTTATCTTCTTCCATCTGCTCCGGGTAAGCAACTGTTGCAGGAATCTGCATTTCAATATAACGCTCAATAGCAGGCAGATTGTAAACATCCTGCTCAGAACAGAATGTATAAGCTTTACCTGTTTTACCGGCACGTGCTGTACGACCAATACGATGAACGTAATTTTCTGCTTCAACAGGTAAGTCAAAGTTTATAACCATTGCCAAATCATCAACATCAATACCGCGGGCTGCAACATCAGTAGCAACAAGAATCTGAACCTTGCCTTCCTTAAAAGATTTCATAATTGCAAGACGCTTAGACTGAGGTAAATCACCAATCATAAACTCTGCCTTAATATCATTCAAAACAAGTCTTTTTGCAACAACTTCGCAGGAACGTTTAGTATTACAGAAGATAATTGCGCTTTCCGGGTTTTCATGCTTTAAAATACCAACAAGAAGCTTCATCTTTTCATCGCTTGAAACATGTAAAAGCTCCTGCTTAATTTCGCTTACAGTGATATTTTCTGCTTCAATAGTGATTTCAATCGGATCACGTGTATATTCCCATGCAAGATTCTTTACATAAGTATTGAGTGTTGCCGAAAACAGCATAGTCTGTCGTGTTTCTGCAGCAGGAAGACACTTTAAGATTTTTCGCAAATCATCATAAAAGCCCATATCAAACATACGGTCAGCTTCATCAATTACACAGAAAGCTGCATTGCTCAAATCAAGGTTTCCGCCTTCTTTTAAATCAATTACACGGCCAGGAGTACCAATTACAATATCAACACCCTTTTTCAAAGCCGCAATCTGTTTTTCGTAACCAACGCCGCCATAAACCGAAAAAGCCTTTAATCCGCTTGTACCAACCAGAACCTTAGCTTCTTCTTCAATCTGAACAGCAAGCTCTCGTGTTGGCGCCAGAATCAGACACTTTTTGCCCGCATTCTCAGCCTTAAGCATTCCCTGAATAACCGCAACAAGATAAGCACAAGTTTTACCAGTCCCTGTCTGAGACTGAACATACAAATCAGGTCCCTTAGCACCTTCATAATCAGTAGAAGCCTTAATTACCTGCTCCTGCACCGGCGTACAATTCACATAACCGGCATCCGCAATTCCCTTCAAAAGTCTTTCATCAAGACTAAACTCAGTAAAATCCATAAAAATCCTTTAATGCCACAAACGGCACATCAATATATATTTTTACCGCACGTACACACAGGTCGTGGGATAAATGCAATTTTTAACATATTATTATAATGATTTTTTAATATTTGTGCAAAGCACAGCATCTGTTTGTACAGCGTCAGTTTTGATTTGACCTAAGCGTTTTTATACATCATAATGATATTTATGAAAAAACATTTTATTATAAAATCGGTTTTATTATGTTCTTTGCTGGCTTTTACAAGCTGTTCAAAAATTGTAAAAAGTAAACAAATCTTAAGCGCAGTTGATTCCTACATTGAGTTTATTACTCCACAATCTGTAGGCCGCCTTACACCAATTTCCATCAGCTTTATGGAAGAGCCAAAGTGCCCGATTGGACAGGCTGTTGAGCTTTATCCTAAAATGCGCGGTGTATGGGAGTATTCAGAAAACAAGGCAACTTTTACGCCAGATGAGCCCTACAAAGCCAATTCAAAGCTCACGCTCAAAGCAAACTTGAAAAAGCTTTTTAATGATGATTCAGGCGATTTTGAACGAAATTTCTATGTAGAAAATCCATTTTACTCTGTAGAGTTTGACGAAATCCGCCTTAATTCAAACGATTCAAGCTATACTGTTTCCGGCGCAGTTACAACCGATATTCCTGTTTCTGAAAACGAAATAAAAGAAGTTATAAATGCAAATCTTAATTCACAGAAAAAGCCTGTTATTTGGGAACAGAGCAATTCCCCTGAAAAATGGAAGTTTTCTGTAAATGTTGACCAGAACCTGGACAAAAATGAAAAGCTCGACCTTAAATGGTCCGGAAAAAGTCTTGGACTGTCCAAAAAACAAGACAAGTTATCAACAGGAACTAAGACAATTGTCCTTCCTGCAGAAAATGACTTTTCAATCATCGATATAAATACAGAAAAAAAGAATACTATCCTTGTAAGCTTTTCAAAGCTGCTTGATTCTTCTCAGGATATAACGTCCTTCATCAGCGTAAAAGATTCAGAAGGTAATAATAAGTCTAATTTTTCTGCATCAATTCACGGTAATACAATTTCTCTTTTCAGTGATTCTGACTGGGCAAATATAAGAACAGTTGCTTTTGAACAGGGAATTAAAAGCTCAGACGGCATTTATCTTGCAAAGGCAGATTCTGTAACACTTTCCGATAAGTGGGACCTTCCTTCTGTTCGTTTTATGAACAGCAATGTAATTCTTCCTACAACACAAGGTGCTGTTTTCCCAATTGAAACTAAAAATCTTTCCGGCGTAATTGTTCAGGTCTATCAGATTTACGAA
>JAEETM010000014.1 GCA_016290335.1 Treponema sp.
AAAGGCAAAATCATCATCACAGAAAACGGCATAAAGCTTTGTGTTGATATTATAAACGGACAGAAAACTGGTTACTTCCTGGACCAGAAGTTTAATAGAGTTACAGCTGCACAATTCTGTAAAGGTAAACGTGTTTTAGATACTTTTACCCATACCGGTGCCTTTGGTCTAAATGCTGTAAAGGCTGGGGCTAGGGAAGTAATTTCCGTAGATATTTCACCCGAAGCAGTTGAAATGGTAAAGGCTAATATTAAGCTTAACTCAGCCAATAAAAATAACCAAAACCTTAAGGGCTGCGACAAAAAAATGACTGCAATCTGTACCGATGTTTTTGATTTACTCAAGAAGTATGAAGCTGCTGGTGAAAAGTTTGATGTAATTATTCTTGATCCTCCAGCCTTTACAAAATCTGCAAAAATGATAGAAAAGGCCTATGGCGGATACAAAGAAATAAACCTTCGTGCAATGCGTCTTTTAAATGAAGGCGGAATCCTTGTTACCTGTTCCTGCTCTTATTTTATGGAAACAAATATGTTTTGTGATATGATTATGCATGCCGCAATGGATAGTCACAAACGCATTCAGATTTTAGAAAAGAGGGGTGCTGCTCCTGACCATCCAGTTTTATCAGGCTATCCAAAATCAGAATACTTAAAATGTGTGGTTTGCCGTGTCCTGTAATTGCGTGATAGTTCTTGGCCCTACGGCTGTAGGAAAAACTTCAATTGGTGTTGCTCTTGCCGCTGCTTTTAATGGAGAAATTATTTCTGCGGATTCCCGTCAGACTTACAGACATCTTGATATTGGGTCTGGTAAAGATTTGGATGAATATACTGTTGATGGAAGAAAAATCCCTTATCATCTTATTGATATAATTGATTTGCCTGCAGAATACAATGTCTATAATTATCAGCAGGATTTTTACAAGGCTTTTAAGGATATTCAAACTCGAGCTAAGCTACCTGTTGTTGTTGGTGGAACAGGAATGTATCTTGATGCAATTGTTCGCGACTACCAGCTTGTAAATATGCCTGTTAACGAAGAATTACATAAGGAATTAGAAAACACACCTCTAGAAGTTCTTTCAGCCCGCCTGTTAGAATTACAGCCAGATTTACACACCAAATGTGACCTTCTGGAAAAAGACCGCGTAATTAAAGCGCTGGAAATCATAGAAGCCAAAAAAGCAGGATACGATACAACTTCTGCAGAAAGACCGGAAATAAATCCTTTTATAATAGGGACAAGTTTGCCGCGTCCTCAGCTTTGGGAAAACATTTCAATAAGATTAAAAGAACGTCTTGAAAACGGAATGCTCGAAGAAGTGCAGTGTATTCACGAAAGTGGAATCTCATGGGAGCGCCTTGAAAAATTAGGACTTGAGTACAGATACTGTTCGCTTTATTTACAGGGTAAAATTACTGATAAAGAAGATTTGTATAATCAGCTTTTTATTGCAATCCGTCAGTTTGCCAAAAGGCAGGAAACCTGGTTCAGAATGATGGAAAAGAAAGGTGTAGAAATACATTGGCTTACTCCGGGCGATAAAGCCTCCAGAATAAGCCAGGCAATTGATATGGTGAATGGATTGCCGGATCTAGTCCGACAATGACAATCTATGCAGTAACAGCAACCTTTTCTTTTATTTCTGTCAAATATCCGGTGCGGATGCAGCTGTCAAAAAGCTCGCGGCTAATGTAGTCAGTTTTTACATCCTCGTAACCGTCTAAATCTCTTACAATTTTAACAACAAAACCATCTTCCATTTCGCGAACGATGGTCATATAATCAGTGTTTTTTCCAATACTTTTCAATGTGTAGCTTTTCATTTTTTTATTCCCCTTCAAAAATGATAATCTTACGCGTGATATACATAAATAAATATCACACATTCATATTTTCGGTTATAATAAAAAATATGTTAGAAAAAAATGAAAAAAATATTGAAAAATATTATGATGCACATTTTCATTATTCCGTTTGCAAAAGCGATGGAGCGTTTAACATAAAAGATTTTGGAACTGGTGATGAATGGCACGGCCTTTCCTGCGCACATTCAATCACTGAATGGAAAACTCAATACGAGGATACACAAAAATATAACCTTGGAATTGCACATTCATTCGGTCTTCATCCTCAAAGTGCCGGCTGGATAGATATAGAACAGAATACTGTATTTCTGGAACAGCTTATAAATGAAAAAAAAGTTTCTGCAATAGGTGAGGCCGGCTTTGATTATTTTTCTGATGAGTTCCGTGATAAAAAAGACATACAGGAAAAAATGTGGAATATTCAGCTGGAGCTTGCAATAAGCGCACAATTACCAATGGTAGTACATTGCCGCAAAGCAAACGAAAAGCTGTTTGAATATTCCAAAAAACTTAAGCTTGTTCCTGCCGTGCTATTTCATTCCTTTATGGGCACACCTGTAGAAGCTCTTTCTTTGTGCCGCCGCGGTATAAATGCCTATTTCAGCTTTGGTAAGCAGCTTATGAATTACAATAAAAAAACAATCGCCTGTATGAGCGAGCTTCCTTTAGAAAAACTCCTTTGCGAAACAGACGCCCCCTTCCAATTCCTTAAAGGTGAAAACCGAACAAATATAACAGACATAAAAACAATCTACCAGGAGGCATTTGCCCTGCGAAAAGATTGTGCAACCTTCGAGGATTTCCAGTTAAAATTGGAACAAAACTATAATCACTTAGTGTGCAGTTTTGCTTCATGCAAAACTGCAAGCGAAAGCAGAATAAATTGACGGAAACCAATTAGCAGAAGCTTTCGCTATTTTGCTAATTTAATTTCATCGGTCTATCCAGCGGCCAGAATCGGAACATTGGTTTACCAATAATCAGCTTTTTGTTGATGTACTGAGGCCCGATAATGGAATCATACTGAACAGACATGGAATCAGAAGCTGACAATGGAGCAGGTTCATAATCATTTGCATGGCGCAAATCGTGAGAATTAAACCTGTTGTCGCCCATCATAAAATAGCAGTCCTTTGGAATATATTGAGGATTACCATTTTCATCATCAGCAGGGAAAACAGGCATGTTACGTTCATCAAGGTAACCACGAACATACCAGTCTATATTGATAGCATTCTGCATGTTTTCCGTAAGAACTGAATCATCATTTACAGACATTTTAGAATCCTGGCTCATAAGCTCTGCATAGCGTACAACAAGATTTCCAAAATACAGCTTGCACATAACGTTCAGTCTGAAGTTAGCTTCGGCATACATATCGCGGGTTTTGTTTTTTTCGGATATCCAGCTTGTCATAAAATCAGAAAACCATTTTGTTCCGCCATTTTTGCTTAAAATATCTGATGAAATATTTATTGAATTATTGAATAAATCAAACTCGTTTAATGATGGTGCAGCAAAGGTTCCGTTTTTATTTGTATAGGCTGCTGCAAGCTCATTCATTTTTATACAGAGCTCTTTAACCTTAAACTCAGTTACGGTTAAATCAAGATTACGTCTTTCTTCTTCAAGTTCAAGAAGCTTTTTGTATTGTTCCTGAGCAGAAGGATATACCTGAGCTACATTTAAAAGCTGTCCTCTTTTATTATTTCTTGGAGCTACAGTTGATAAAGGAAAATGCTGAACCTTTGGTAAAAGCTTTTTGTTTATGGAAGTTAAATCCCAGCAAGCATATTTATTGTCGGTTTCAACCGGTTCAAAAACATCACTCTTTGCAGTTCGCCTGTATAAAGTTCCATCCTGCATTACAAGCTGTTCTCCAGGCTCACCACAAATGCGTTTTACAAGGGGGTCAGCCTTAGGATTACCGTTTTCATCCTTGTTCAAATCAACAGCCATAATCGTAAGCATATAAACAAGCTGGCTTGTTACAGTCTTAACCTCTGATTTTCTGTCCATCTTATAATGAGGATTACGAAGAACAACTATATCGCCACGTTTATACTTTGCAAAATCAGGAAGTCCAATTTCTGTAAGCGGAAACTTAGGACCACAGCTTAGTTTTGTAACTGCAAGTCTGTCTTTTACTAAAAGATTTGGAACCATTGATTCAGAAGGAATTACATAAAGCTGAACAAGGAAAATCTGAAGCAGAAGCACCATAAATACAGCCTGAACAAGAGCATCAATCCAGTCTATGATTTCAAAACGAAGTCGTGCCAGACCATGGAACGTTGTTTTCTTACCGCGAACACTCCAGTTTTCTGTAATAATAGGAAAGATTTTATCGTTCATGTAATGAGAAACTGCAAGTGAACCGTAAAAAATTGCAATCCAGAGAATTACACAAATTACATCGTACCACATGGAAGTTCCTGTTTTTCCTGCACGTCTCAATACAAAAGAAAGAAAATCTACAATTGGAAGATATTGAAGGAACTTCAAAACACAGTATTTCTTAGAACCGTCAGTTTTTTTCAACATCTTAAAATATGTAAAATAAACTGTTGCTGCTGTAAAAAACACTGATAAAGGAAATGCTATAAGAGAAATATCACCATGAAAGCTGAGTGAAAAAAGCGAGAATAAAATGCCTGCAATAAGTTCAATATAAACATTTATTGTAAAAGCACGTAATTGTTTATTATTATCTTTCATAATTATCTTCCACAGCACATCTTGTACTTTTTGCCACTTCCACATGGACACGGATCGTTACGGCCAACTTTTGGCATAGTTCTGCGAACTGTAACATTTGCACCCTGAGAATGTGTCTGCATAGCACCGCTTGCTGCCTGTCTTCTTGCAATATCTCCATTAAAGGTTGTTGTTGCATTTCTTGAAGTTACGTTGTCAACCTGTCCGGCACCTGCTCCTGCAGCACCACCAAAGGCCTGCATATCAGAATGCTGTGCGTTCATCTGACGTGACTGAGCTTCGAGCATCTGTCGGCGGCGTTCTGCTGCTTCCGGTGAAAGCTGGATTCTTGCCTTGAATACACGTGTCATAACAATACCACGGATATCGTTGCACATCTTGTCAAAGATATTAAAGCCGTCAATCTTATATTCTGTAAGTGGATTCTTTGAACCGTAAGAACGGAGACTAACTGCTTCTCGCAAGCCTTCAAGAGTTTCAAGCTGATCAAGCCACTTTCTGTCTATAATCTGAACATACTGGTAGCGGATGAACATATTAAGGTTTTCTTTACCGGCAAGGGCTTCTTTTTCTGTTATATCATTCTGAAGCTCTGCAATTACAGCCTCGCGGTTAAGTCGTTCTGGTGGCAGCTGAACACCAAAGGTTGTTCGAATCTTTTCGCAAAGCTCCTGCATAGCGCTGTTATCGCGCTTGTTGTGTTTAGCGTTGTAATCATATTCATCGAACATTGCCTCAACTTCCTCTTTAGCATTGTTCATAACGCGAGCAGAAAGATTTTCATCGGCAAGGATTTCGTCACGCTGCTGGTAAATCATAGAACGCTGTTCGTTTAAAACATCATCATAATCAAGCAAGTGTTTACGAATCTCAAAGTTTCTGTCTTCAACCTTTTCCTGTGCCTTCTGGATTCCTTTGTTGAGCCAAGGATGGTCAATTGGTTCGCCCGGCTGCATACCGATTCGGCTCATCATAACCTTCATTCGCTCGCCACCGAACAGTCGCATCAAATCATCATCCATAGAGATGTAGAACTTTGAACGTCCAGGGTCACCCTGCCGTCCAGATCGACCGCGCAACTGGTTATCAATTCGGCGTGATTCGTGTCGTTCAGTACCGATTACATACAAACCGCCGGCTGCACGAACCTCTTCGTAATCCTTTTTCCAGTTTTCTTTTTCAATTGCAAGAGCTGCCTTGTACTGTTCTTCTGTAGCATTTGTACCGGCACGTTTTCTTGCACGGAACTCAGGGTTACCGCCAAGCTTAATATCTGTACCACGACCAGCCATATTTGTTGCAATTGTGATGGCGCCTTTAGCACCAGCTTCTGCAATAATCAAAGCTTCGCGTGCATGATTCTTAGCATTCAAAACCTCGTGTCTCAAACCTTTTCGGGTAAGAAGGGCAGAAAGTCTTTCTGATTTTTCAACCGAAACTGTACCAACAAGAACTGGCTGACCTTTATCGTGGGCTTCCTTTATTTCTTTTGCAATTGCTTCCCATTTATCTGCTTCGTTTAGGTAAACTTCATCATTTTCATCAATACGGGCAACAGGAAGATTTGTTGGAATCGAAACTACGTCGAGTTTATAGATTTTATTGAACTCAACTGCTTCTGTAGTGGCAGTACCAGTCATACCGGAAAGCTTGTTATACATACGGAAATAGTTCTGGTAAGTTACAGTAGCCATTGTTCGGTTGCGCTGTGCAATTCGGATATGCTCTTTTGCTTCAATTGCCTGGTGCAAACCATCTGAATAACGGCGGCCTTCAAGAACACGACCGGTAAACTCATCAATAATCATTACTTGACCGTCTTTTACCATGTAGTCAACATCAATTTTGAATAAAAGATGAGCTTTTAAAGCCTGTGTAAAGTAGTGTGTATACTCAAAGTTTTCTTCATCCTCAAGTTCACCGCGAATAAGGTTATGTTTATGAAGGATTTCGTTGATGTGGCTCATACCCTTATCGGTAAAAGAAACACGTTTGCCTTTTTCATCAACAGTGTAGTCACCAGGGATTGCGGCACGCTCTTCAGGAGTCATAAAGGTTTCATCAGGATATTCGCCTGTTTTAGGGTCCTTTGGAACTTCCGTAAGCTCACCAACGTATTTATCAACCTCGTGATATTTGTAAGTATCATCTTCGCCTGCACCGGAAATAATAAGTGGAGTACGGGCTTCATCAATCAAGATAGAGTCAATTTCGTCGACAATACAATAATTAAAGCCGCGCTGAACCTTCTGTTTAAGGTCAACCTTCATGTTGTCACGAAGATAGTCAAAGCCGAACTCACTGTTTGTACCATAGGTAATGTCGCAGTTATAAGCTGCACGGCGGGCATCATTATCCATATTGGAAAGGATTGCACCAACTGTCTGTCCAAGATAACCAAAAACAGGGCGCATTGTGTTTGCATCTCGTTCTGCAAGGTAATCGTTTACTGTTACAACGTGAACGCCTTTTCCGGTAAGGCTGTTTAAGTAGGCTGGGGCAACGGCAACAAGTGTTTTACCTTCACCAGTTTTCATTTCGGTGATTCTTCCTGAATGAAGTACGATTGCACCAAGAATCTGAACGTCAAAATATCGTTCACCACGGACTCGGGAAGCAGCTTCCCTTACAAGAGCAAAGGCTTCCGGCAGGATATCGTCAAGAGTTTTTCCGTTTGCAAGCTCTTCCTTAAAGCGTTTTGTCTGCTCCGGGAACTCTTCTGGTTTTAGGGATTTAGCCCATTCTTCCTTAGCGTTTACAGCTTCAAGAATTGGCTGGATGGCTTTTAGGTCTCTGTCGTTCTGAGAGCCGAAAAAGAAGGTTAAAACTTTATCTAACATTTTATTTTCCTTGATTATTTATTTCGTTTTTAGTCATACAATTATATAGAATATACATATAAAATACTAGATTTAGTGGTGATAAGGCAATAAAAAAAAGTGTCATTGTCGAACTTGATTCGACAATCTCTAAGAGATATTCGGGTCGAGCCCGAATATGACAACAAATGATAATCCTGAATATGACAACAAATGAAAAGGTTGAGAATAAGCCTGTACTTCTGTATAATGTATGTTATGAAAAAACACTTAATCGTTCTTGCAATTTCGACCTTAATTTTGCCGCTGCTTTTTATGGGGTGCGGCAGAAACTCGACTATTCAATCTATAAATGAAACTGAACTTTTTTCGCTTTCTTATGGTAATTTTGAAGAGCAGCTTAGTGTAGCGGATTTAAATGAAGTTGGTTCAGTAAGAACTGGAATTGCAATGAGGGATGGTTTTTTCTATATAATCGACGGTTATGCCAAAAAGACTATGGAGCTTAATTCCTATGGCGACCTTCTTACACTTTTTTATAACGAGGATGCAGAAATTAAAAGCCTGCTGGAAAAGTCAAAAAAAGCGGCAGAAAGTATTCACAGGGAGATTTCTTATCCTTTTGATTATCCCGGTTTGATTGCTATTGATTCAAACAAGTGTATTTATACGGCCTGTACAATTCCCAAAAACAGGCGGGAGCAGGGAGAAGGCGGAATCCTTTATTCTCAGGCGGTGCTAAGGTTTGCGCGTGATGGTTCTTCTATGGATTATATAGGGCAGCAGGGACCGGGTGGAACTCCTTTTCCTTATATCAAAAATATTTATACAACCCAGAAGGATGAGCTTGTTGTAGTTTGCAGCTCTACAGAAGGTCCTGTTGTATACTGGTTTGGGGCCAATGGCTTTTTAAAATATATGGTGCCAATCAATACAAAAAATGCCCCTTTAATCAATGGAACAGATTCAGAATCTGAAGTTTTCCTTACAATTGAAAATGTTATTCCGGACTTAGTTTCTTATAAATTGTACGTTAAGATTGATTATTATTCTTCTTTTGTTGATGAAGATTCAAAGGTTCAGTCGGGAATCAATTATCTTCAGACAATTCTTTATTCGCTGGATGTAGAAACTGGACTTTATTCAGATTCAACTTCAATCCCGCCTTACGAAGAATCTGTTGTTGTAGATTACAGTAAGCTTACCTATAAGATTCCTTATGATTTTTTGGGAGTTACGGAAAGTGGCTGGAAGTTTTTTATTGTAAAAACTGATGACGGCTTTAATATAGAAATGATACAGAGTGAATCTCAAAAAATGTTGAGACGTCATTTTAATGTAAATCATAATGAAAATCTTTTTTATACAATGGCACTTACTCAGGATGGTATAATCACTGCACTATATATGGATAAGGAAAAGCCGCGTGTTGTCTGGTACAGGACCGATAGTCTTATAGATTCAATTATAAAAGGCTGATAAAGCACAAAGGTTGCCCGCAGATATGTTTGAAGATGTTGATGAAGCCCATGCTGATGGCGAAGAAAAGATTGTATTCCGCTATAACAGGGAAGAACGCATAGCAAAAGCACCCAAAATTGTACAGGATTATTATGCGGGGGGAATGAGGCCTGTACGAGGCTTTAAAGTCCTTATTGCAAATAAATCTAATCGTTTTGTTTTACTGGCTCTTGTTTTTTTTGTAGCGGCCACCTGGATTTATACCGGCTTAAACAGAACCCGTGCTTATGCAAAGCTTGGGGATATTTCTCTTGAGCTTCAGGGCTTTGCATTTGAAGAAGAAATATATGTTACTCTAAAACTGAATGATAAAGCTGGTAAAGCTTCTGGCTCTGAAAATGTCGCAGGTAATTCTGCTCCCAAAAAGGTGGATGTTGATTTTTATTTTGTGGGACCGGAAAATCAGGTTATGAATAAAGAAGCTATGTCTATGATTTATAAAGGCGGAGAAGAGTATTTTAGGACAAAATTGACTGATTATGATATAATAAGAGTAGAAGCTGTAGTAGCCTGCGGAGAAGAAAAAAAGCAGCTTTCTGCAGATGTTAAGAGGTGATTTATGATGCAGTTTTATTTTTTGTCAGTTGTAACTAACCTTCTGATTGGTTTTATGCTTGGTTTTGAAAAAAAGGCTGAGGAAATCAAATATCTTACAGAAAAGAATATAAGACTTGCTATTGGAATTACAGCCCTTGTAACCGGTATTTTAAAACTTTTCCTTGTTTCAAGTGTGCCGGTTTTTGGCGATTTTGTTCCTTTTATTGCAGGAGTTGCAGGCGGATTTACGCTTATTCTTGAATATTATATGAATAAAGAATCGGTAACAATGAAGGAAGATTCAGTTTTCAATAAAATCTTTATTGTGAACAAAAAAATAATCGGTTATGTCTGTCTTGTGGCAGGTGCCTTGCATTTCATGTTCCCAAAAGTTTTATTTTTGTAGAGAAAAAGAGGTTTTGTAAAAAATGAGCAGTTCTATTGCCTGCATTGTTTATAAAGATAAAAAGCTTTTTATTGCCAAAAGAAAGCAAATCGGAGATATGGGCGGTAAGTGGGAGTTCCCGGGTGGTAAAATCGAAAATGATGAAGCTCCAGAAGTTGCCATTAAACGAGAAATGCAGGAAGAGTTTGGCGTTGAAGTTTCTGTTGGTGAAAAAATTGCAAGTGCTGATTTTATCCACAGCGGAAAAGCCTGTCTTGTAGATGCCTACAAAGTTGATTTTGCCCATGATGGTATGACTAATCCTTTTGTATTGGCAGAACATACAGAATATAAATGGGTTAATCCGCTGGAAATTAAAAAGCTTGATTTTGTAGATTCTGATTTAAAGCTTTATCCTTATGTGCTGGAATATTTGAAGATAAAATGAAAAATACGTTTTTAAGATTTTTGTTTGTTGGTTTTCTCTGTTTTTCTGTACTAACATCTTTTTCCTGTAAAAAGCAAAAGGAAGAAGTAATCGTTTTTGATGATTCTTATCCGCTGGCTCTTTCGCCTAATGTTTCCTGGGCACTGGTAACAGACCCTTATGCGGCCTATAAAAAAGAACTGGGCTGGAACTCGGAAACTTCTGGACATTGCAGAAGAGGCGAAATCCTTCAGGTGCTTGGAAAAGCAGTAGATAAGGAATCGGGAAACTGGTACCGCTTTGAAGAAGGCTGGCTGCCGGAAAGCTGTCTTTCAATTTACAGTAACAGGTTTAAGGCACAGACAGCAGCGGGACAGCTTAAGGAATAGTAGCAAAGGCTGTTCACTAAATTATGATGAAACAATTTAGCAGCCTTTGCTTGCAGTTTTGCAAGGTAAAACTGCTGTCACTAAAACAGGGGAGACTGAAATGGCACTGATAATTGCTGAAATAGGTACATCGCATGAAGGGTCTGTAGAGAAGGCTAGGCAGCTTGTTGATGCGGCAGCTGGAGCAGGGGCTGATTGCATAAAGTTTCAGTGGGTGTATGCTGACGAGATTCTTCATCCTGATACAGGCTTTGTAGAACTGCCTACAGGGAAGATTCCCTTGTATGAAAGGTTCAAGCAACTGGAATGTGATAAATCCTTTTATAAGGAAATGCTTGATTACGTTCATTCAAAAGAATGTACCTTCTGTTGTTCTCCTTTTGGTTTGCGGAGTCTGGAGGAGCTGCTGGAAATCAAGCCTGATTATGTAAAAATCGCTTCGCCGGAGCTTAATCATTTTCCTATGCTGGAGAGGCTGGCGGAGTATAGAAGGCTGCAAAAAGAAGCTGAGCAAGACAATTGCGGTAAAACTGATACTCTTCCGGTGCCTGTGATTGTTTCTACCGGTGTTTCAAAATTAAAGGATATAGAAAAAGCACTTGAGATTCTGGGAAGAGAAAATGTAAGCTTGTTGCACTGCATCACAAGTTATCCGGCACCAGAAGAAGAATACAATTTACGTTTAATCACAAACCTTAAAAATATTTTTTGTGTGGAATGTGGAGTCAGCGACCATAGCCTTGACCCGATTCTTGTTCCAGCCTTATCTGTTGCCTGTGGAGGCACAATCATAGAAAAGCACATTACCTTGAGCCGCCAGACAATGGGCCTTGATGATCCGGTTGCACTTGAGCCCGAGCAGTTTGCAATGATGGTTCATGTTGTGCATCAGTCAGAAGCAGTGCTCCGTCATTATGGCGAAGTTGAAGGAGTTGCTCGCATAAAAGAACAGATTGGTGAGCAGTTTGGCGATAAGGTTGAAAAGGTGCTTGGTAACGGAGTAAAAGTTCTTGCAGCCGCCGAAAAAGCAAATTACGGCAGGACAAACCGCAGCCTTCACTTTATGCGCGATATGAAAAAAGGCCAAGTGATTCGTGCAGAAGATATTGGTGTACTGCGTACCGAAAAGGTTTTAACTCCAGGATTAAGTCCTGAGTTTTTGGAAACTGTAACAGGTGCTGAGCTTAATCAAAACGTAAAAAGCGGCGACGGAGTTGAGTGGAAACACATTCTGAAATAGTCTTATTTCTTTAACAATTTACTGATTCTAACCATTCCGTTTATCGTAAGCTCTTTGTCCAGGAAATCGAAAACATCGGTGATTGGCTGGAGCATACTGTTCAGGCCGCCGGTGGCAATTACTTTTATTTCGGTTGCTTTGGTGCCGGTTTCTTTTTCCATGTCAGATTTCATGTTTTTAATCAGAGATTCTACAAGACCTTTGTAGCCGAGTACAATTCCAGACTGTACTGCAATCGTAGTGTTTTTACCAAGGCTAGTCGGCGGTATTTCGAGCGGAATGGCTGGAATCTGCGCAGTATTATTAAAAAGAGAATTAAAGGCAGTGCGAATACCAGGTGCAATTGCAACCCCGGCAATGTTTCCATTTTTATCAACTGCAGTAAAGGAAAGGGCAGTGCCAAAATCAGCAATAATACATGGAGATTTATATTTGCACCAGGCTTCAAGAGCGTCACACAAAAGATCAGTACCAATTTCGTGAACACCAGTTGCAGGAACCTTTACAGGCAGTCTGTCGTACATATCCGGTCCAATCACAAGCGGCTTTTTCCCTGTAAGCTTTTGCGAAACGTTTACAAAAGGACCAATCAAAGCTGGAACAACCGAACTCAAAACAATATCTTCAATTTTCTGGCAATCAATCTTAGCATCCCTGAAAAGCGGACTCAAAATAGAAAAATATTCATCCCCAGTCCTTCGAATATCTGTAGAAATCCGCCAGACATGCATCATTTTATCATCATCAAAAACCGCTGTTTTAATGTTTGTGTTACCTATATCAAAAACTAAAACCATGTATCACCTGCCAAAAAAATGTATAACATGTAATTCAATTTTATAAAAATGTTTCTTAAAAAATAGCGCAAGGGAGAGGGACGATTTTCAAAAACACTCTGTTGTGCTGCCGCTTTAGCGGCAAACGTATATAGTTCCAAGGCACAACAGCGTGTAGCACGCTAGCGTGCGGTTTTGAAAACCGTAACTCGACCGGAAGCTATTTTTTTGTATAAGTTTATAAAAATAAATTACAGGTTTACTTTAATATACTAATCTTTATTTTTGTGATATTATACCCATTATTAAAGGAGTAAACAATATGAAGATAAATGCATTGAAAGGAATGAAAGATATTTTACCGGCAGAGCAGCGTATGCGTGATTACGTTCAGGGAAAGATTTTGCAGACATACCGCGAAGCTGGATTTGAACGCATTTCTACTCCAATGCTTGAAGATGCCGAAAACCTTGATAAATCTGACGGCGGCGAAAACTTAAACCTCATTTTTAAGGTACTGAAACGCGGCGATAAACTGGATTCAGCTCTTGCTGCAAATCCTGTAGAAGAAAAATCACTTTCTGATATGGGACTCCGCTACGACCTTACACTTCCTCTTACAAGGTTTTATGCAGCTAACAAAAATGAACTCCAGTATCCCTTTAAGGTAATTCAGACAGACCGTGTATTCCGTGCAGAGCGTCCACAAAAGGGAAGAAGCCGTGAGTTTGTTCAGTGCGACATTGATATTCTTGGTGATAATTCTCCTAATGCAGAAGTTGAACTTATTGATGTTACAGCACGCGCACTTTTGAGTATTGGCTTCAGTGATTTTTATATAAACATTAACGACAGACGCATTTTGCGTAACATGCTTGAAAACATGGGATTTGCTCCTGATACTCTGGATTCTGTCTGTATCTCTTTTGATAAGATGGATAAAATTGGTGCCGATGGAGTTGCCGCTGAACTTACAGAAAAACAATTCCCGGAAAATGCTGTAAAAGCTTTGAAGGATTTTATAACTGACGGCAGCGAAAACATTACTCTTGAAAGTGTTGCTGCAAAATGTTCTGATCCTTCTGTAGCTGATGATTTGAAATACATAATCCAGACTGCGGAGGCTGTTGCTGACGGAAAATATAAGATAAAATATTGTCCGAGTCTTGTACGTGGACAGGGCTACTACACAGGTGCTGTTTTTGAAATTGCAACTCCTGCATTCGGCGGTGCTGTTGGTGGCGGTGGCCGTTATGATAACTTAATAGGTAAGTTTACAGGACAGCCTGTTCCAGCCGTTGGATTCAGCATTGGTTTTGAACGAATCTGCAGCATTCTGTTAGATAAGAATTACAAAATCCCAGATGAGCGCGAAAAGTGTGCCTTCCTTTATGATGATGCAGTTCCGTTTGCCGAGATTATGAAAAATGCAGAAGCTTTGCGAAAAGATTACAACGTAGCAATCATCAAAAAAGCAAAGAAGCCTGGTCCTCAGTATGATATGCTTGAAAAACAGGGATATACTAAGTTTGCAGTTATTAAGGATGGACAGCTGCAGTTAAAATAAAAAAGAGGTTTTCCGATGAAGAAGCAGAATTATAAAAGTTTTGAAATTAACTATGACAGTAAAATACGTGATGTTTACAAAACTCCGGTTGGACATGATATTTTTTCAAAACTGCTGCTTCAATTGGGGAAATCCGAAAAGCTGATTATAAATCCTGTCGTTGGTAATTTAAAAATAAAGGGACTTTCACGACTTACTCAGAATATTGTTGGAAGCGGCTTTTTTGATGCCTTTATTAAGCTTGTTAATTCCGAACAGGATTTGCCAGCGCCAACAAATGGAAAAGTAGAAGAAAAGTGGTGGAAGGAAGCAGTTTTCTATCAGATTTATCCACGGACCTTCTGCGATTCTAACGGGGATGGAATAGGGGATTTGCAGGGAATAATTTCCAAGCTTGATTATTTACAGAATCTTGGTGTAAATGCATTGTGGCTTTCTCCTGTTTACGATTCTCCTATGGACGACAACGGATATGATATCCGCGATTATCAGAAGATACTGAAAGATTTTGGTTCCATGGATGATTTTGACCAATTGCTGGAGCAGGTTCATGCGCGTGGAATGCGGCTTATAATGGATTTAGTAGTAAATCATACTTCCGATGAGCACGAATGGTTCCAGAAAGCACTTAAAGATAAAAAATCAAAATATCACGATTATTATATTTTCAGAAAAAACAAAAATAACTGGACTTCTTTTTTCAGTGGTTCTGCCTGGAATTATTATGAGCCGCAAAATGAATATGCCCTTCATCTTTTTTCTAAAAAACAGATGGATTTAAACTGGGAAAGTCCACAGCTGCGTTCCGAAGTTATTTCCATGATAAACTGGTGGCTTGATAAAGGCATTGACGGTTTTAGAATGGATGTAATCAACTGTATTTCAAAGCAGAAAGGCCTGCCAGATGGAGATGAACTTATTGGTAAAATGATGGGGCTGACTGGTATTGAACACTATTTTTATGGTCCTCATCTTCATGAATATTTACGCGAAATTAATAAAAAAGCTTTTGAACCTCATAATGCCTTTTCTGTTGGCGAAACTCCAGGACTGGGCATGCAGATGTGCCGCCTGATTACAGGAGAAGAACGTCGCGAGCTTAATATGGTTTTCTCCTTTGATCATCTTGAAACCCCGGGACATACGCGATTTGAAGATTATGAATATGATTTAAACTATCTTCGTGATTATATGATTGACTGGAGCCTTAATTACGGAAATAACTGCTGGATGTCTTTATTCTATAACAATCACGATAATCCGCGAATGGTAAGCAAGATTACAAAAAATAAAACATATCATACTCAGATAAAAAAGCTTCTTGCCGTAATGCAGTTTACCTTACGCGGAACACCATTTATTTTCCAGGGTGATGAGATGGGACTTGAAAATTATGAGTTTGATTCTATTGAACAGATAAATGATGTTGAGTCCAGAAACTTGTATGTTGAGCTTTGTAAAAAAATGAGCGAAAAACAGGCATTTGATATTATCAGGGCAGGAACAAGAGACCACGCAAGAATATTGCTGCCGTTTAAAGAAAATAAATGTGCGTTTGAAAATAAAACTGATTCATCAGACAATTCCATTTATTCGGTTTTTGCACAGCAGCAGGCAGATAAAGAAATATTCGAAGTTTATAAAACTCTTATCCAGCTGAGAAAAAATAATAAAGAGCTGGTTTACGGTGATTTTGAATTATTAAATGGTAAAAAAGGCAGATTTGTTTATAAACGTGGAAATTATCTTATAGACTGTAATCTTTCAAATAAAAAACAAAAGGCTTTTTCTGTGACTAGTGATTATGAGCTTGTTTTTGATACGCTGACTGCTGGTAAAGGTGATGGAGAAAAGACGTTAAATAAAAAACACGTGCTGGAACCATACCAGGCACGTGTTTATAAAAGATAATCGGGTCAAGCCCGATTATGACAAAAAGGTCAAGCCCGATTATGAGTTCGCTATTTGGCTTCGGCTGCTAACTTTTTTTTCATTGGTCGTACAAAGAAGCAAGACAAACACAAAGCAACAACATACAAAACTGTAGTTACAATAAGAACTGTCTGATATCCTGTTGGGTTAGCCTTTACTCCATGAACATCAACAAACTCACCAACGTGGTTTACAATGTAAGAAGCCATCTGGTTTCCTGTAAGTCCTGCAAAAGCCCAGGCAGAAAGTGTAATTCCGTGGATTGCAGAAATGTTACCCATACCGTAGTGGTCAGAAAGAAGAGTAGGTACATTTGAGAAACCGCCACCGTATCCTGCATTTACAATGAAAATCAAAGCAAGTACAAAGATGATGAGGACAACGTTTCCAGCTCCGTTTGCAATTCCTTTTGTAAACAGAACAATCAGAGTAGAAATAATTGAAAGTGCAAAAATCATTTTGTAAACTGTATTGCGGTCTTTCATTTTATCAGCCCAGGCAGAGAAACCAAGACGTCCGCCTGCATTGAACAAAGCAGAAATTGTAGAAATAAGACCAGCGCTTCCTGCAAGACCAATACATTTTACAATCATCTTTTCCTGAGAAATAATTGCAAGACCACAAGTGATATTGATATAGAACATAAGCCAGATTCCGACATAAGAAATAATCGGTTCTGTTTTAAGTGTTGCAATAATGCCTTCTTCCTTAGATTTTTTCTGTGGTTCAACCCATCCTTCCGGTTTTGCAAGGATAAAGTGGCCAATCATCATCATTACAAAATAAACAGCGGCAAGAATATAGAACATTTTGTAAATACCAGTGTCGCCCATTTTGTCAAGCATTCCCTGCATGATTGGAGAAGCAATTGCTTTAGCGGCACCAAAGCCTGCTACTGCAAGACCTGTTGCAAGACCTTTTTTGTCCTGGAACCAAAGCATTAAAGTTTTTACAGGAGAAAGATAACCGGTTCCAAGTCCAATTCCCATAATAAAACCATAGCTGATATAGATACCAACAAGAGAAAGAACACTGTGCTGGTGTGCTCCACCGTACCAGATAAAGAAACCAGTTCCTGCCATACCACAAGCAAAGGTAATTGCAGCAATCAAAGAAGATTTATGAATGTTCTTTTCTACAAGTCCGCCAAGGAATGCAGCAGACATACCTAAGAAAAAGATTGCAAAGCTGAATGCCCATTCTACAGCACCCTTTGAAAAGCCGATGTAGTTTGCAATTTCCTGGCTGAAGATTGACCAGCAGTATACAGTACCGATACTGCAGTGAAGAAGAAGTGCAGGTATAGCACCGCGAATCCACTTGTTCTGAATGTTTTTCATATATTTTGTCCTTAAAGTAGATAAAGTTTTATAGAGGATATTTTAGTACTTATCAAAACCATTTTCAACCATTTACCATAGATACATCCAGGCGGTTGAATGGAGTTTCAAGACCAACAGCAGCTTTTTCCCGCATTATGGCAATGTGTAAATCGCTCTTTGTCTGTAAAAAATCATTAGGATCAAACCATACGGCAACTGTAATGTCTATTCCGGAATCGCAGAATTGATTTACCCAAACAGCAGGTTCTGGATCTTTTAAAACTGTAGGACAAGATTTTGCTGCTTTCATATAAGTTTCGAGTGCAAGCTGCAAATCATTTCCGTAAGCAACAGGGCAGGTTACAGTGAGCCTTCTTTTTGTGTGGAAGGATTTATTCATAAGATTTGTATTGATGATTGTTGAGTTAGGGATTCGGACCATTTCGTTATCGAGTGTGTGGACTGTTACAGAAATAAGGTTGATTGAATCTACAATACCGGTAATGCCGTCAACAATAATTGTATCGCCGATTTTAATTGCGCCTTCTGTCAAAACAAAAAGTCCGCTTATAAGATTGCTTACACTTGTTTGTGCTGCAAAGCCGACTGCAACTCCGGCAATTCCTGCAGCTCCCCAGATTGCGCCAAGCTTTACACCAAAAAGGCTGAGCACATACATCACTACAACTACATAGAAGAGATATTTTAAAAACTTTAGAATTATCATTGAACGGGGTTTTGAAAGCTTTCTTTCCGGTACTTTTTTAATACCCCTGATAATCAGCCTGTAGATAATCCAGAAGATAAAAAGAATGAGAAGGGCACCAAGAAGCTTGAAGAGGTTTTCCCAGGTCATAAAGCCTTTGAGCCAGTTTAAAAAAGAAGAGGTTTGTTCTTTAAAGGAGTTTCCGGCATTCATAAAGCCGTCGGCTACGCCTTGTAATGTGTCGTCCATATATTGTTCCTGAAAAATAAGATAATTTATTATATAAATAAAAGAATGGATTTTCTACTATAAAAACTGGATAAAACCTGATTTAAAAAATAGCTTCCGGTCGAGTTACGCCTTTCAAAACCGTACGCTAGCGTACTATATTTAATTTGTATCTTATTATTCTTTCTACGCTTTCATTTAAGCGTTCTTCGGTGATGAGGCCGTGTTTGAGGGCCATGTAGATGGAGGAGAAGGCTTGTTCGTAGTCTTCGGGGAGGAGGAGAAAGTCGTTGCCGGCGAGGAAAGCCTGGACGGCGGCTTCTCCACTGGAATAGTTTGAGGTTATGGCTTTCATGGAAAGGGAGTCGGTGATGATTAAGCCGTCGTAGTGGAGCTCGGTGCGGAGTTTCTGGTCTATTAAGTAGGATGATAAGGATGCAGGAGTTTTATCGTTTGTTACGGCTGGGACAGAAATGTGGGCTGTCATTATCATTGTGACAGAATTGTTTATACCGAAGATAAAAGGAAGAAGCTCACAGTCAAGAAGCTGCTGCCAGGTTTTTGTTGTTTCGGCATAGCCAAGATGGGTGTCTGTTTTTGTGTCGCCGTGACCGGGATAATGTTTAAGACAGCCACCAACGTTTTGAGAAGCCAAACCGTCATACATTGCAAAAGCAAGCTTGCCGGCAGTAATAGGATTTGAGCTGAAGGCTCGTTCTCCAATCACCGGATTTTCTGGATTTGTGTTTACATCTGCAACCGGGGCAAAATCAACATCAATATCATAAAGACTCAAATACTCACCGATGGACTGACCGATTTTAAATGCCTCAGACGAATCTTTTACTGTTAGCATATTGTTAAATACAGGCACATCAAAATTACTGTTGTTTGCAATTCTGGCAACTTTTCCGCCTTCTTCATCAACGAAAATAAGAGGCTTAGTTATTGGAGAAATATCAGGAGTAGTTATGTGGGCAGAGGTTAGGGAATGAAGCTGCTCGGTTAAATGTGCCAGCTGTTCGGGCTCAATTATATTTTTTGCAAAAATCACAAATCCGCCGGCCGGAAAACGCTTGTAATAGCTTTTTTCTGATTGAGTGAGTTCGGTGAGACCTATATTTTTTTTAAGGTCACGTTCTTTCTGGAGAAGCTCGGGATTCAGATATTCAGGGCTGATTACAAACAGCTGGCAGATTTTATCCCTGAGCGACATTTTTTGCATGATATAAGCAACTTCATCTGCTGAAAGTGAAAAAACAAGGCTCAGGGCAAAAAAGCAGACTGTGAACTTTTTAAAAAGGGTCATGCTTCGGACTTGTGTGTGTCTGCAGAATTAGATGCCGATGAAGTGTGAGGCAACCTTATCTTCAACGTATTTGATAAAGTCGTCGAGCTTCATTGTTTCCTGCGGCTTCTTACTTGAGAAGCGGTAGCGTACACAAACAGTACCGTCGGCTTTTTCCTTTTCGCCAACAACAAGAATGTATGGTGTTTTATGCTCGGTAGAAATCTGCTTGATTTTAGCTTTCATGTTTTCTTCGCTGAGATATGCATTTGAGCGGATATCGTGAGCAAGCAGAGTTTCGTTTATCTGGCGGGCATAATCATCAAACTCATTTGTTACTGGAACAACTGCAACCTGTTCAAAAGCGAGCCAGGTTGGGAAAGCTCCGGCAAAGTTTTCTATAAGAATACCTAAGAATCGTTCAAAGCTTCCGAGTACTGCACGGTGGAGCATTACAGGGTGATGCTTCTGGTTGTCTGCACCGATGTATGTTGCATCAAGGCGTTCTGCGCTAGGGAGCTGGTAGTCAACCTGAATTGTACCGCACTGCCATTCGCGTCCTAAGCAGTCATAAAGCTTAAACTCAAGCTTTGGTCCGTAGAAGGCACCTTCACCAGGCTGGAGCTCATATTCAAGTCCGGCTTCGTGGCAGGCATCGGAAAGCTGTTTTTCGGCGCGTTCCCAGGTTGCAAGGTCGCCAACGTGGTCTTCTGGCATTGTTGAGAATTTAACTACAAGCTTGTCAAAACCAAAATCATGATAAACATTTTTGAGCAGTTTACAGAACTTTGCTACTTCGGAACCGAGCTGTTCTTCGGTACAGAAAATGTGGGCATCATCCTGAACAAAACCACGGATTCGCATTACACCATGAAGTGTTCCGCTTGGTTCGTTTCTTACATCATGACCAAACTCTGCAAGACGGAGCGGTAAATCTTTATATGAACGCTGGCGGCTCTTGAAAATCTCGATTGCACCAGGGCAGTTCATCGGTTTGATTGCGAACATGCGTTTTTCAGATTCTGTGATGAACATATTCTGCTGGTAGTGTCCCCAGTGACCTGAACGTTCCCACAAAGATTTTGGCATGATTGCAGGAGTGTTAACTTCCTGGTAACCATCGCGCTGAATCTGTCTGCGCATATAATCCTGCATTATTGTATAAACCTTCCAGCCGTTTGCATGCCAGAAAATCTGACCAGGATCTTCCGGATCAAGGTGGAACAAATCCATTTCCTGCCCGATTTTGCGGTGGTCGCGTTTTTCGGCTTCTGCCAGCATTGTAAGGTAATCTTTAAGCTCATTAGGCTTTGCAAAGCAGACTGCATAAACTCGGGTAAGCATAGGGCGGTCTGAATCTCCGCGCCAGTAAGCACCAGCAACCTTTGTAAGCTTAAAGGCCTGCCCGTTGATTTCTTTTGTATTAGCTACGTGAGGACCACGGCACAAATCAAGATAGCCGTCCTGTTCGTAAGTTGTAATTGTAGCATCTGCAGGAAGCTCGTTAATAAGTTCAACCTTGTATGGTTCATCAGCAAAAAGCTTGAGTGCTTCTTCTTTTGAAACTTCTTTGCGGATAAAGTCGTGATTTCCTGCGAGGATTTTCCTCATTTCTTTTTCTACTGCTGGAAAATCGGTTTCGGTGAATTTGGTGCCTGTGGTGAAATCAAAATCGTAATAGAATCCGTTGTCAATTGCAGGACCTATAGCGATTTTCGTTCCCGGATAAAGATTTTTGATTGCCTCAGCCATTACGTGTGCGCATGAGTGTCTGATGATTTGTAATTTTTCGTCAGCCATTTTTGATCTCCTTATGATTTAATTTATTACACCAAATTCCAGAAAGCATACGCCTTCCGATTTTTGAATAAATATTATAGTAAATTGTTATGATAAAGTAAACTCGTGTATTTTTGTGTATATTTATTGTTCTATGCTTGACGGAACGCAAAAAATCTGTAATAATCATATTACTTTATAAAGTAGGAGTGGCACCTCATATGCCTTGTGGAAAGAAAAGAAAACGCCAGAAGATGGCAACACATAAGCGAAAGAAGATGCTTAGACGTAATCGACATAAGAGCAAGTAGTTTTTAGGTCGACCGCTTGTGTTCAGATAGACCGCGATTTACTTCGCGGTCTTTTTTTTACGCCTTTGGGTTTTATACTTGTGAGTTTGAGTTTGTCAGTGGTATAATTATTTAATTGGCGCAGGATAGAATGCTAGAAAACATTAATTCTCCGGATGACATAAAAAATCTTTCTCAAAAAGAAATTAAGCAGCTTGCACAGGAAATGCGGACAGAAATCATTAATGTTGTCGGTACTAATGGTGGGCATCTTGCAAGTAATCTTGGAGTAGTGGAGCTTACAATAGCGCTTCACAGAGTTTTTTCTTCGCCGCATGATGCAATCATTTGGGATGTAAGTCATCAATGCTATCCTCATAAGCTGCTTACAGGCCGTTACAAGGATTTTTCAACCCTTCGTAAAAAAGACGGCATTTCAGGTTTTACAAACACAAAAGAAAGCCCTCACGATTTTTTTATAAACGGTCATTCATCAACCTCAATTTCTTCTGCGCTCGGTCTTCTTACAGCCTGGAATCTGAACAATAATGACGGAAAGGTTATTGCAGTAATAGGAGATGGTGCACTGACCGGTGGAATGGCATTTGAAGGTTTATGTAATGCCGCCCAGCTTTCCAAAAATCTTATTGTAATTTTAAACGACAACCAGATGTCAATCGATCACAATCTGGGTGCAGTATCACGCTATTTAAGCCGCCTTACCATGTCTCACAGCTACCAGTCATTCAGATACGGCATAGACAAAGGTATAGACCGGATGGTAGAAAAAATACCGTATTTTGGCCGACGTGTAGAAAAGTTTGTATTCAGATTCAAGCGCGCACTTAAAGGTCTTATCCTTACAAATAATCTTTTTACAGATCTGGGCTTTGAATATACCGGACCTTATGACGGTCACAATGAAGAAGAGCTTGAAAAGGTATTGCGCCGTATTTCCAAGCTGCACAGACCGGTAGTAGTTCACGTGGTAACAAAAAAAGGAAAGGGCTACAGTCCTGCAGAAAATAATCCGGAGCTTTTCCACGGAATCGGCCCGTTCCAGATTAGTGATGGAAAAGTTGAAAAATACGACCAGCTGAGCTTTACGGAAGCATTCAGCAATATGATTGTGCGTGAAGCTGAAAAAAATGAAAAGATTGCAGCAATTACAGCGGCAATGGCAAAGGGAACAGGACTTGCATCTTTTTCGCACAAGTTCCCGGACCGTTTTTTTGATGTTGGAATTGCAGAAGAGCACGCAGTTACTTTTGCAGAAGGACTTGCAGCCGGTGGTATGATTCCTGTTGTCTGTATTTATTCAACATTCCTTCAGCGCGCAATAGATCAGATTATCCACGATATTTCGCTGCAAAAAGTTCATGCAGTTTTTATGGTAGACAGAGCTGGTGCAGTTCCAGATGATGGAGTAACACACCAGGGTATTTTTGACATTGCATTGCTCAGGCCGGTACCAGGCTTAAAGCTTCTTTCGCCGTCTACACATAGTGATTTAACAGCCTGCTTTGAGTATGCACTTAAAGACACTGGCGCAGTCATCATCAGATACCCTAAGCTTTCCTGTCCGCCGGATATTCCAAAGTTTGAACAGACGGTAGAAGAAGGAATAGGCGTATTTGTTTCGCAGGAAGAACTTTTATTTACCCAGAAAAAATCAGTTCCGGTAGAAAGAAATGAAAGAATCCTCATAGTTTCTACAGGCGGATTATATACGGAAGTTAAAGCCTCCGCAGAAAAATGTGCAGAAAAAAACATCATCACAGACCTTTATATGCTGAGGTTTATAAAACCGCTTGATGAAGAATACTTTATTTCACTTGCTAAAAATTATCGTGGTGTTCTGTTTACCGAAGATGGTGTAAAAACAGGCGGTGTAAGTGAATATCTTGAAGAGCTTTTGAATAAAAATAATTACGGTAATACAAAAATACTTGCATTTGGCGACAGATACTATGAGCATGGTACACGTGCCGAAATACTTGAAGCTGCCGGTATTTCAGTAGAGTGTATTGAAAAGGCTGTGCTGGAGCTGAAAAAATGATTTCCGACAATAAAGTTAATGATAAGCTCCTTACAATGCAGTTTGGTTCACGGACAATAACAACTGAAAATAAAGCGTTTATAATGGGCATTGTAAACGTTACCCCCGATTCCTTTTACAGCGAAAGCCGTGGCGGTATAGAACGTGCAGAACAGCTTATCAGAGATGGAGCAGATATTCTTGATATTGGCGGCGAATCAACTCGTCCGGGCTACACAGCAGTAGATGATGATGAAGAAATAAAACGCGTTGTTCCTGTAATCACTGAAATCCGTAAAAAATACACCCTTCCAATTTCAATTGATACCACAAAATACAGTGTGCTGAAAGCTGCTTACGAAGCCGGTGCCGATATTTTTAATGATATTTCTTCTTTTGATTATGATGACGGCGGAAAATGTGCTGATTTTGCTGCTCAAAAAGGAATGTCTGTAATTCTTATGCATCGTTTTACAGAGCCCGAAGAAGACCGTACAACGAATCCGGAAATTGTAGAAGAAGTAAGTGGATATCTTGAAGATAAAGTTCAGTTTGCCTTAGCGCACGGAATCCCGCTTGAAAAAATAATAATAGACCCTGGAATTGGTTTTGGTAAAACCTTTGAAGAAAATGTCCTGCTGATGAAAAATACACAAAAGCTTTGCGGTGGAAAATATCCGATTCTTATGGCACTTTCCCGTAAGCGCTGTATTGGAACCATTACACGCCGCACTATAGAAGAACGGCTTGCAGGAACCCTTGCAGCAAATATCCTTTCAATACAGAAGGGTGCCGTAATGGTTAGAGTACACGATGTTGCCGAAACTAAAGATGCATTAAATATAATGAAATATCTTTCATAATGTGATATAATATTTCTCAAAATGGAAGTATTTAATAAGTTTTTATATCTTTATGATTATGTACGCCCCGTATTCGATATTCTGATTCTGACCTTTCTTTTGTACAAGGCCTACGATTTTATGGCCAAAACAAACAGTATTCAGATTCTTAAATCAGTAATTATTGTTGTAATTGCGTGGGTTATTGCAATACTGTTCAAGCTTGATACAATCCTGTGGCTTTTAAGTGTTGTTGCACCTGGACTTGTAATTGCGTTTGCCGTTATCTTCCAGCCGGAAATCAGAAAACTCTTTTTAAGGATAGGGCAAAGCTCCTGGTTTGCATTCGGTAAACGTTCTAAGCACACTTATGTAGACTCTGTACTGCTTGCCGCCGAAATGCTTTCAAAGGAAAGACGTGGTATGCTTGCAGTTTTCATGCGTCATACAAAACTCGATAACTACATGCAGGCCGGAACAAAGCTCAATGCCGATTTGTCTTCAAGTCTGCTTGTAACAATCTATGGAAAAGACACACCGCTTCACGACGGCGCCTGCTTTATTCAGGGTGGCAAAATTATTGCTGCCGGCTGCTTTTTGCCGTTAAGCGAAGAATACTCAATTAAGAAAACATTCGGTTCACGTCATAGAGCGGCACTCGGACTTTCAGAAGTTTGCGATGCGGTAGTACTCGTTGTTTCTGAAGAAACTGGTGCAATCAGCCTTGCCTATGATTCAAAGCTAAACTACGACCTAAAAATCCCTGAAATAACAAAGATATTGGAAAACCTTTTGGAAATTACACCGGAGGATAAGAACTTGGAGGATACAATAGATGAAAGCAAACCAATTAGCTGAAAAAATCTTCAAGAACTGGCCGGTTAAGTTAATCTGTTTTGTACTCGCCATTCTTCTTTATGTTTTCCACCGTTCGGCAATGGTAGAAAAACGTTCGTTTGTTTTGCCACTGGAAGTAGTGCAGGACGGAATTGTAATGCCTGTCGGTAATTATCCAAAAACAGTAACAGTAATAGTCAGGGCTAACACAGAAGAAATTACCTCCGTACATGCAAGCCAGATAACTGCATACGTTAATATAAACAATATTTCAAAAAGCGGCGAATATACGCTTCCTGTAAATGTTTCTATTACAGATGAGCTTATGCGTTATGACCCGTTTGAAATAAAGGTAAAGCCTGAAACAATTAAGCTTGATGTAGAGAAAAAATCAAAGAAGTTTGTACAGATAAAGCCTTCAATTGTCGGCGAACCTGAGCATGGATATTTTGTTTCGGATATTTCAGTTGAACCTTCTTATATCACAATGTCTGGTCCTGAATCTCTGCTTGCCGAAATTGAAGAGCTTAAAACCGATGCAATTGATATTGAGAAAATGACTTCGAACCTTGTACTCGAAACAGAATGTATGGCGCTTAATAAGGTTATACAGGTTGATAATGAAGGCCCTTACGAGGTAACTGTAAAAATTGAACCTAAGCTGATGGAAAAAACATTTGACAATCTGAGAATACAGGCAATTTCTTTACAGGAAGGCTTTGAACTTGTAAGTACGCTTCCAACAACCGGAATTATTCTTCAGGGTATAATGCCTATGCTGGAAAACTTTAATCTGAATGCCTATTCGGTACAGGTTGATTTAAGCTCTATAAAAGATGCTGGAACTTTTGAGCTCCCTGTAAGATATATTTATCCATCTTACTTCAAACTTGTGCGAAAAAATGTCGATAAAGTAAAGGTAGAAGTCAGGAAAATAGAAAAGATAGAAAATACTGATGAGGAAACCCCACAGGAGTGATTTATGGCATATACATCGAAAAAAACAGCGGCACCGGAAAAAAAGGCTTCTCTGTCATACTGGTCAAAGGATAAATGTACATGTCCTGTATGTAAAAAGCCGTTTGACCGTGAAATTATGCGAAGCGGTAACGGACGAATGAACGCAGGAAATCTTTCTGATGAATTACACCGTGACTATATTCCTTCTGCACGTTTTGGTCGTGTGTATCCGCTTATTTATGATGTAGGTGCCTGTCCTAACTGTTATGCGGCTTTTTTCTGGACAGATTTTGTTGAAATAAAAAAAGAAAACGTTGCCGACCGTATTTACGACAGTATGCAGAAACGTAAAGCTGCAACCGAAGCTATTTTCCCTTATTTTGACTTAAAGGAAGAACGAACTTTATTTTCAGGTGCAGCAATGTATTATCTTGCCCTGCAGACTTATGATTTAATGGAAGCCGATGCATTGCCAACTCTAAAAAAAGCTATTATTTCCCTGCGTCTTGCCTGGCTTTGCAATGAAATAAACGAGCGATGCAGCGGTCACAATTATGATTATATTTCACAGTGTTTTTATAGAAAGGCTTTATTCTTTTACCAGCAGGCTCTTGTAAACGAACAGGCACGTACAGAAAAATGTTCAACCTTAAATAACTTTGGCCCGGATCAGGATAAAAACTACGGCTGGGATGGAGTTGTTTATCTTACAGGACTTTTGGAATACAAATACGGCCAGCAGGAAGACATTCAGATGAGGCTTAAAAAATTAAGCGAGTCCAAGACTGCAATTGCCCGTATTTTTGGTTTGGGTAAATCTTCTAAGAATAAGCCTGGACCTTTGCTTGAACATGCACGAGATTTGTATGATAAGCTGACTAAAGAACTTAAGGATGATGATCTTTAAGGCTTTTGCGGCGGTGAGCTTATATGCGTAATATTCTTCTTACAATTTCTTATGATGGAACTGATTACTGCGGCTGGCAGAGACAGGATGATGCTAAGGGTGGAGAAGCAGGACCTACCGTTCAGGGAGAAATTGAAAAAGCTCTTTTTAAGGTTCACAAGCAGCCGGTAACACTTTATGGTTCCGGTCGCACCGATAGTGGTGTTCATGCACTCGGTCAGGCTGCAAACTTTTATTCTCCAATTGATTCAATTCCCGCAGAAAATTATGTACTTGCTTTAAATGCTTTTCTTCCACACGACATAAGGATAATGAAAGCCTGTGAAGTAGCGGAAGAGTTCAGCGCTAGAAAATCTGCAACAAGCCGTGTATACCGTTATTTTATCTCTTATGCAGAAAATCAGGCAGCAAACAATTCACGCTACAGCTGGTATGTACCAAAATATAATCCGAATCTTGAACGGCTTAATCATTTCTGTAAATGCCTTCACGGAGAGCTTGATTGTTCTTCCTTTGCGGCAAGCGGAGACGACAGCCTTTCAAACAACAGGTATATTGATTCAGCATCATTTTTTCTGCAGAAAGATATATGGGGAAATGATTTACTCGTTTTCCAGATAGAAGCAAATGCATTTTTATGGAAGATGGTGCGTACTCTTACCGGAACTCTTGTCGGGTTAGATAAAACTAACTCAGCGCCTGATTCCATGGAAAAAATCCTTGTTTCACACGACCGAACAAAAGCCGGAGTTACTGCTCCTCCAAACGGGCTCTTCCTCTACGAAATAAAATTTGACGGTGTAAGAAGACATATTTGATTCTGTTATAGTAAACTAACAGGATCCACGTCATATTCAATGTATACGGCTGGATTATGCTTGTATTCAAAAAGAAGTTTTCTTGCCATAGTCTGCAGTGGCGTAACAGAGGAGCATTTTAAAAGAATCTGAAATCTCCAGGAAGAATTGATTTTTTCTATAGGGCATTCAGCAGGACCAATAATCTGAATGCCTTTTTTTGTACCAGTCGGAATATTTTCCTGTAAAATGCGGACTGCATCATTTGCAGTTTCTTCTGCTTTCTGTCTGTCAAAGCAGCGGAATACAAGCCTTACAAGACGGCTGAATGGCGGAAACTCAAGAAGTTCCCGCTGCTGAAGTTCTGAATTGTAAAAATCTTCAATCTGGTTTTTGCAGGCATATAAGACCGGTTCACGTCCCGGGCTGTAAGTCTGAACAATAACTTTTCCATCAGGGAAATAACGCCCTGCACGACCCGCTACCTGTGTGATAAGTGAAAAGGTTCTTTCCCCGGCGCGGAAATCTGGAAGATGAAGGCCTGCATCTGCAAGAATTACACCAACAAGCTCAAGGTTGGGAAAGTTTAAGCCTTTTGCAACCATCTGTGTACCAAGCATTATATCGTATTCGCCGCGCTTGAAGGCTTCAAGGGAAGTGAGCAGTTGTTCCTTGTTTTTTAAAACATCTGTATCAAGTCTGATAATTCTTGCATTTGGGAACTTAGCTTTTGTTTCTGCTTCAATGTATTCTGTACCAAAACCGGAAGAACCAATATCAAGTGAGCCGCACTGTGGGCAGCTTTCCGGTGGCACAACAGACCAGCCGCAATAATGACAGCGCAGTCGGTTTTCATTTTTATGATAGGTGAGTGGAACAGAACAATTTTTGCAGACTAACTCAAAATTGCAGGAATTGCAGCGGAAAAAGTGAGTAAAGCCGCGTCTGTTCAAAAATAAAATTGCCTGATGTTTTTTTGCAAGAGCTTTTTTTACTGCGTCTTCAAGCGGTTTTGAAATACACCCGTCATTCGGGTAATACGTTAAATCTATGCAGTAGATATGAGGCATTTCTCCGCCGGCAAGCCTTTTTGTTAAAGTGTGGCGGACTATAGTTCCTTTATTCATACCGTACCAGGCTTCTACAGAAGGTGTTGCACTTCCCATCAAAAGCGGGATTTTTAAGTTCATTGCACGGTACATTGCAACCTGTCTTGCATGATAGCGCGGATTATTGCCTGATTTATATGAACCATCATGTTCTTCGTCAATTATGATTAAGCCAAGGTCCGGAACAGGTGCAAAAACAGCGGAACGGGCGCCAACTACAACACGTGCTTCTCTGTGGATTATTCTGTGCCATTCGTTGAGACGCTGAGATGGAGTGAGCCCTGAATGTAAAACCGCAGCAGTTTTTCCAAAGCGCTGTGTAACTGACTGAACAACCTGTCCTGTTAAGCCGATTTCCGGTACGAGATAAATTACACCTTTTCCCTGTGCAAGAATTTTTTCTGCAAGTGAAAGAAACACTTCTGTTTTACCGCTGCCTGTAGGTCCGTACAAATAGTGAAAAAGATTGCCGGAAGTTGTGGTAGTTGAAGTATTTGAATTAATCGAAGAAGTTCTGTTAGTTGTAGCTAATATTTCATCAACTGCCTTAGACTGTTCGGGAGAAAGAATGTTTACTGTTTTAGAACCGACTTCTTCTTCAAAAGCAAAGCCCCCTGCGCTGGAATCCCGCCTTCCGCTTGGAATCATTGAAAAAACAGCTTCGCCAAGTGTACATAAATAATAATGCGAAACCCACCTGGCAATTTCAATAAGCTCTTCGCCGAAAAGTGGTTCCTTATCAATTATCCTTTTTACAGGACGGATTTTGCTTGCTTCTACAGGACAGTTTTCCGGTATCTTATCTGAAATGCTGATTATAAAACCTTCTGTTTTTTTATTCCCGAACATAATTTCTGCACGCTTGCCAATCTGTGGAACAAGCTCAGGCTTTTCTTTTTCGGGAGGAATGTAAGAATAAGTAAAACCCTGGTTTACAGGAAGGTTTAAGATAATCTCAAGATACTGCATATTTTAATTTGTTATAGCTGTTATCTGGTCAAGTTTTCTCTTGAATAGTTTTAAGTCTTCCCAGGCCGGACGTTTAAGGCTTTCGTTGCGGAGAAGGGCACTCGGGTGGTAAGTTACAAGCAGAGGAATACCGTTATAATCGTGGAAGCTTCCGCGGAGCTGACCAACAGGTGTATCTGTATTCAAAAGCTTTTGTCCGGAGATTCTTCCCATACAGAGAATCATTTTTGGTTTGAGTATGTGAATCTGTGCTTCTAGGAAAGAAATGCAGGCAGCCTGTTCTTCCGGCAATGGGTCGCGGTTGTTAGGTGGACGGCATTTTACAATATTTGCAATATAGCAGTTTTGGTTGCGGTCAAGCTGGATTGCGGCAAGCATTTTATCAAGAAGCTTTCCTGCTTTTCCTACAAACGGCATTCCCTGAATATCCTCATCGTAGCCCGGACCTTCGCCCACAACAAGTACAAGCGGATTTTCAACTCCCTGACCGGGTACAACATTGTTTCTGGTGCGTGCAAGCTGGCAGCGGGTACAGCGTAAGATTTTAGCATTAAGCTCAGAGATAGACATTCCGTGTGAGACAGGTTCTGTAGTTTGAGAGGAACCTGTTTCTGTCAGTTGTGACGGAACTGTTTCTGCGGTATCAGGAGAAGCTGGTTCTACAGCTTGTGCGACAGTTTGAGTTTCCGTGATTTCTGTTTGCGCAGCTGATTCTGAAACTTTCTGTGGCTGTTCAGTTTCAGTCATAACATCATCACTAAAAACAGGCGTATTCTGAAACGGTTTTCTAACATATCCGCTGGCATACGAATCAGCTGTTTTGAGAAGATTAAAAATAACTTCTTTTTCTTCTTTTTTCATTATCCCTCCTGTCCTGTTTTCCATTCGGGTTCGTCGTCAAAGGTAAGCTTTACAATTTCCCTGGCATCATAAGCCTTTTTAATCAGCTCATCTACGTCAAGCTCTGCATAGATTTTTTCCGCTTCTTCAACGGTTCCGCGTAAAACAGGATGGCGGGGGCTGAAAAGAACACAGCAGTCTTCGTAAGGAAGAATTGAAGTTTCGTAAGTATCGATGAACTGTGAGGTTTGAATAATTTCTTCTTTATCGAGTCCGCAGCATGGGCGCATCATAGGGAACGCAGAAAAATGTTCAGTAACAGTCATGTTTTCTATAGTCTGGCTTGCAACCTGTCCAAGGCTTTCACCTGTGATAATACATTTTGCCTTACAGCGTTTTGCAAGCATATTGGCTGCCTTCATCATACAAACACGGAGCATAAGTGTAGACCACGCTTCAGGTGCTTTTTCCTTAATCTTCATCTGAACATCGGTAAAAGGAATTATGTTGAGGTAAGTCTTAATTCCGTAATAAGCAAGCTTTTGTGCAAGCGTAACAACCTTCTGCTTTGCTTCATCGGAAGTGTAAGGGTATGAATGGAAATAACAGCATTCAATCTTCATACCGCGGCGTAGCATTCTGTAACCTGCAACCGGAGAATCAAGTCCTCCACTAAGAAGCAAAAGGCCCTTTGAAGAAGAACCGACAGGTAATCCACGGCAACCGGTTTCTGAATCTGTATAAACAAAAACACGTTCACGTACTTCAACATAAATTGTACAGTCTGGCTTATGAACATCAACCTTCATCAGCTGTTCAACTCTGCCTGCACTTTCGCAGCAAATCTGGTAAGAGGTGAGCGGAAAGCCTTTATCTGAACGGCGCGCATCAATCTTAAAGGTTTTGCACCCTTTATCTGCCTGAATCTTTGCATTTTCATAAACCGCATCATTTATAGCTTCTATTGTTTTTTCGCAGACAGTTGCCTTTGCCCAGCCGGTAATTCCAAGAAGATGATTAAGTGTAAACTCAACCTTTTCGGCCGCAGAATCATCACAATCTATATAAAGTCGGCCCGCCATAAGGGAGATTTTACAGCCAAGCCCTGAAAGACATGCTGCTGCATTATGTTTTAAAAGATTTTCAAACTCCTGAAGATTGGAGCCTTTTAATGTAAGTTCGCCAAGTTTTGCTAAATAGGTCATACCTGTAGTATAAAGTTTTATTGAAAAAGTTGCTAGCAAATGCCGATAATCTAAGATATATGAAAAAAGGATTTTCAGTTTTACTGGCTTTATTTTTTCTTTTTCCTGTGTTTTCCAGTGATTTACCTGAGCCTTTGCTTGGGATTTGGGAAGGCAAGGATAGATTTGTTTTCTTTGAACAGCAGCCGGAAAATGAAAATCCTGAACTTGTGATAATTCTTAAGGAATATTACGGCTGGTATTTTGACAGAGCCGCAGAACCTGAGTCTTTTGCAGAAAGGGAAACCCGTACACGAAATGCCGCAACTCATAAAACAGCTGAATATATTCCTTATAAAATAGACGATTTTACTTCTGATGATGACAGCTGCTCCTTTGAAATGATTACAACTTATTCAAAACATGAAAAAAACTATATCCCGGCGGCCATCATAAAAGGAAGATTATTCATCGATTTTTATAAAAAAGACCCGCAATACAATCAAAATAATCAGAAGTTATATGATGAAAAAGGAAATCTTACAATAACAGAAAACGGTTACTGGATTGGCAACATTGATACACGTGGTTTTACATTAAACTCACAGGTTATTGATACAAACATCGGGCTGCTCGTAGTTGACGGTGCAAAAATGTATGATATTCGTTACTGGCTCAGTGATGTCGAAATGCGCGATGAACGTGATAAATCCGTTATTTTTGAATATGAAAATGATGAATACATTGTTCCAAAATATCTTTTTTATGCGAATAATCAGTATACAAATGTCCATGGAAGAAGTAAAAAAATAAGAAATACGCAGGGTCCTGTTAATTTTGAACCTGCAGAATACTATTTTAATGCAAACAAAACCTTAATGGCTAAAAAAGATAAAGAATATCTGATTAAGATTGTTGATAAAAATGATTTTGAAGCCTTAATGAATATTGTAAAAGCCGCAAACTCAAGGCGTAAGCCTGATCCGCCTCCATTATTCCCGCCAAAGGAATTAGACTGGCACTGGGACTTAATTGATTATCTGGAAAAAGACAATATTCTTGTACAGCAGGTTAGGGAAAGACAGAGAGCGTTTGGTGTGCGTGGAAAAGAGCTTAATCCTCCACGTTAGTTGCCTGCTTCCCGTAGATTAAATACAAATTACAATTTTCCATTCTTTATGATATAATATAATCCTGATGAAAGGAAAGCATTCACATTTTTTTTACAAATTAAATGATATTCCTATTAGAAAAAGTATCCGCGTTTTATTCCTTCTGTTTTTCCTTGTTCCGGTAATTACAGTTTCTGCTATATGCTGTTTTTTCCTTTTTGATGAAATGCTCAAAAAAGAAATGAGCGACATTCAGAAAAACCTTGAACAGACAGAACTTGTTTTTGACAATACACTGCGCCAGATAAAGAAGCTTTCAGACAGGATTTATGTAAACAGGCAGCTTCAGACTGTAATGCTCAAAGAGTATAAAAACATTCAGGATGTATATTCTGATTATGCTGCAATGACATTTTTTGAAAATTATCTGCAGACCTACAATGAAGTTGCCAGCTACAGAATATATACGGAAAATCAGACGCTTCTTGATAATCAGTTTATAATCAAGGCTGATAAAAACATAATGGCAGAAGAATGGTACCAGAATGCAAAGCTATACAGCGGACAGGCTTACTGGGTTTATAAAACAGACAGCATTTCTAAAAAGAAATATCTTTCGCTGATACGTTCAATCTGGAGTACTTCTACAGGGCAATTCTGCGGTGTTCTTGTAATAAACATTGCCCCTGATGTAATTGAAAAAAATCTTTCAAATCTTTTTTATAAAACTGTAATAACTTACGACAATACAATTTTGTATACTTCAATTGAAGATCTGGCAGAAGAAGATGAAAAAACTCTGATTGAATATACAATGAATCCTGTAAACAAAAGCAAAATACAAACCATAAAATTGAACAATGAAAAGGTAGGACTTTTTCACGAAAAGTTTGTTCCAAAAAATACAATTTCAATTTATTTTTCAATCATTTATATTATTCCGATTTTCGAACTTACAAAGGTTACGCTCAAAATACTTGCAATTCTTGTTGTTGTAATTATTCTTTTAATCAGCTTTTCTTTCCTTGTACTTACAATCTTTTCTAACTATATAGACAGGCGTGTAAGTAAGGTTCAGATTGGAATTACGAAAGTTGTAGAAAACAATCTTGAAATTGAACCTACAATTGGCGGTAAAGATGAGTTTGAACAGATTTATGAATCTATTTACGAAATGTCTGCAAACCTTAAGGAATTAATAAACAAGCTTTATGTTCAGAATCTGGAAAAGGAACAGCTTGCATCACGCCAGAATGAAATAAGCCTAAAAATGCTTTCTACTCAAATAAATCCTCACTTTCTTTTTAATACGCTTGAAACTATACGAATGAAGGTAATTGCTTCGGGAGAGAAGGATGTTGCACTTATGTTGAAGCTTCTGGCTTCTTTATTGCGGTACAACCTTTCTGTAAAAGGTCAACCAGGGCCGCTCATAGATGAATTAAATGCGGTTCAGAATTATCTTACAATTCAGCACATGCGTTTTGGGGAGCGTGTTTCTTATGATGTTATGACTATGTGTGATATAACTAACATAAAGGTGCTTCCGTTTTTAATTCAGCCGATTGTAGAAAACTCATTCAGTCACGGACTTGAAGATAAAGTATCCGGCGGTTTTATTTACATAATTATCAATATGGAAAATAATGATGTAAATGCGCAGAATATTTTGAGCATTGAAGTAAAGGATAATGGCTGTGGCATACCGGAAGATAAGCTGGCAGATTTAAACGAAAAGCTAACCTGCAGCAAGCCTGAGGATTATTCATCTTCCATAGGATTAATAAATGTTCAGTCCAGAATAAAATTATTCTACGGGCAGGAATACGGTATTTCAATTGAAAGTCAGCTTGGAGAAGGTACTTCGGTTAAGATAAAGATTCCAGTAATCTAAGCAGGGATATAAAAAAGGGGGCGGCAGATGCTTAATTATTTTATTGCAGATGATGAAGAGATTATTCGCAACGGATTAAAATGCATTATTGACTGGAAAGATTGTGGCTTTATGCTTTGCGGAGAAGCTTCCAACGGAAAAGATGCCGTCAGCCAGATTATTGATTTACGCCCGCATCTTGTTATGCTTGATATAAAAATGCCTGGAATGACTGGTATTGATGTAATAAAACAGGTGACTGAATATTTTACAAAAAATAATCTTACACTTCCTGCTTTTATTATTCTTACAGGCTTTTCCGAGTTTGAGTTTGCAAAGGATGCTTTAAATTATGGTGCAAAAGCATATCTTTTAAAACCAGTAGATGAAGATGAACTGGAAAAAAATGTACGCAATATTGCAAAAGAAATAAACGAACAGAAAAATCTTAAGGAAAACTCAAAGAACGCAAAAGAGCTTGAAACTAAAGATTATCTTTTAAAACTGATTAAAACAGAAGCTTCGCAGGAAATGAAAAATCCTACAGATTCTGTTTTTTTTGATGATTCAGAAAACTCGTTCTATCGGGCTGTAATCTTTAATCTTGATTATTATCCTGCAGAGTATAAAAAAGAGCTTAGTAAAGCAATAAATAATTATTTTTCATTTTTTACAAAAGTATTAATGAATCAAAACGAAGATATTCTTTTAATTATAAAAACCTCTAACGCAAAAGGGGTGAAGAATTGCATAGAAAGAGTTGCCTCGCTCCATGAAACAAGAACATTTATAACAAGTGGAGAAAACTGTAAAGGACTGGATGGTCTTGTAAAGTCTTACAATCAGGCAACGGAAAACAAAAAGTTCCTGTTTTACTTTGATAAAGAAAAATGCATAAGCCCGGAATTATCGGTTTCAAATCAGAATCTCAAAGAAAACAGCCAGTCAGAAGAAAAAGAACAAAGTGAGTTTACACTAACAGTAAATAAACATATAGAAACTTTGATTTTCTGCATTGAAACTTATGATAAGAAAAAGCTGGAAAGTACAAAAAAAGAATTGTATGAATGTTTTTTCAAGCCGGTACTTTCTGAATCGGTAACAAAGAAAAACATTATCTACTGTCTTCTTGAGCTCAGGAACAGAATTACTTCAAAGTATCCTCAGCGAGATATTACGGATGGTTCGACGTTTGATGTAGTTCCTAATATCCTTGAAAAGAAAACCTTTGAACAGGTGTTTGAATATTTTACAAACGTTCTTGATGCTTTTATTGAAAACTTTAATTTTAATACTGCTGATTCTGTAATTGTAAAAGTGATTGCGTATGTAAAGGCAAATTACACGCAGGACTTAAAGCTTGAAGCTCTGGGTGATATGTTCAACTGTAACAGTGCGTATCTTGGAAAAAGGTTTAAAAAATATACAGGCCAGCAGTTTAACACTTATCTTGATAACCTGAGGATTGAAGATGCAAAGGATAAGCTGTTAAACACTGACTTAAAGATTTATCAGATTTCAAAACTTGTAGGTTATGCAAATACCGATTACTTTTTTATGAAGTTTAAAAAGAGTACGGGAATGACTCCTAAGGAGTTTAAAAACGGAAGCTCTGAAAATACAGATTCTACGGACAGTACCGGTAAGGGCAGCGGAAAAAAATCACTTATCCTTATGCTGTTTATGATTGCCTGTGTTTTTATTTCATGTAATAAAAAGCCAAAGGAAATTGTAGAAGAACCAGTAACCTTTACTTTTTTCTCATCAGATTTATCAAAGCCGCAGTATTTCAATGACCTGATTGCAAAAGAAATTACAAAGCGTACAGGCGTAACACTCAAGTTTGAATATTCCACAGAAACTCCGGACGATGCAATAAATCTTATGATTGCAAATGCAAATTATCAGGATTTTATTTACGCAAAAGGAAATCTTTCAAAGCTTATTGAACAGAATGCAGTAATAAAGCTTGATGAATATATAGAAAAATACGGCCAGAATATGAAAAAGCTTTACGGCGACCAGCTTTCGCGCCTGAGGTATACTCTGGATAATCCGTACATTTATTCTGTTGGAACTTACGAAATAAAAAATAAAGTTATGGAAGTTTCAGGTAACATGCCGATTCAAAATGCCGTGCTTAAAGAGTTTGGTTATCCGCGTATTAAAACTCTTGAAGATTACGAAAACATTCTGCTGGCATATATGAAAAAATATCCGGAAATAAACGGACATAAGACAATAGGTATTTCGCTTGTTACAGACAGCTGGTACTGGTATCTTGGGCTTTCAAATCCCGGAAACTATGTAATAGGGTATCCTGATGATGGGCAGTGGATTGTAAACCAGGAAACAATGGAAGCTACCTATAAGTTTTTGTATCCGGAAATGAAGCTGTTTTACAAATGGCTTAATAAGATTTATCACGAAGGACTTCTAGACCCGGAAAGCTTTACTCAGGATATAGATGTGTGGAACTCAAAGCTGAAAGACGGATATGTACTTGGAACAAGCTATCCATATTGGGGCTTAAAGGATATAAACAGGTATCTTGTTCAAAATGATCTGGACCAGAGAACGTTTGCTTTTCTTCCGGTAACATATAATGAAAATTACAAGGACCCGGCCTTAAAAGATTACGGTTATTCAGGCGGTTGGGGAATTGCAATTTCAAAAGATTGTAAGAACCCTGTAAGGGCATTTAAGTTTCTTGACTGGATGTGTTCGGAAGAAGCACAGATTCTTGTAAACTGGGGAATTGAAGGCAAACATTATTATTATGATAAAAATGGACGTAGAGTTGCTTATCCGAATATTGATGAAAATGATGGGGTAGGAAGATACATTTATCCTTTCCCGGAAGCGGGTGGCGGTTATATAGATTCTACCGGAAACCCAATGGCAAAGCTTTATAAAGAAAACATAATTGAAAATTATTCTTCTGCAGAAAAAGAAACACTTTCTGCTTACGGTGCCGAGCTTTGGGCAGATCTTTTTCCAACATCTCAGGAGCTTGGTGTTTCAAAGCATGGTCAGGTCTGGCAGTATCCGCTTTCTTCACAGATGACAAAAGTAATAAGCGAAGTTGATGATTATGTAAAAGAAAGCCTCATAAAAATGATTCTTGCGCCTGAAAAAGATTTTGATGCAAACTGGGAAGAAATGCGTGAAAATATCATAAAAATGGGGATGATTGAAATAAACAATCAGTGTACAGAGTTAATTAAAATGAAGATGAAGCTCTGGGAAAAATAAGGCTGTAAATTATTCTTCAGTTTCTGTTTCTGCTTGAGCTTTTGCTTTTTCGCGTTCTTCTTTCTTTTCCAAAAGATTTCTTGCTCTCTGTAAGCGTGGTACATTATAGCGAAGAATCATATAAGGCAGCATACTGAGAATAAAGTTTATAATGCAGGCTGGAAAAGGAATAATTAACCAGTATTTAAGCGGATAACACAGAATCAGAAGAAAACCAAGAATTGCATTTGCCAGATGAATTACAGCGCCGTAATTACATTCAAGAATAAATCTTTCCATGTATTCACGGCTGTGTGGATCTGCAATTGTTTTTTTACTGAAGCTTGTAAAAACACCAAGTTCCAGTACCTTGTCTTTCCAATGCTTTATGCCAAGCTTTTCGTAAAACTTACATTCTGCTTTAGAAACATTATGAAGCTTTACATTATAACTGAACCATTTTTCCGGCAGGCAGCGTCTTATAAAGGTTGCGAGTACACCATCAATTGCAATAACAACAATTGCTGCAAGAATGGACGCAATGATGATGTAGGGTACTGTAAGTTCAGGAAAATAATTTCTGCTGAACAAAAGATTAAACAAAATTATAAGGGCATCGCCGCCAATGATTGAAATTAAATATAAAGCCATAATAGTTCCTGCTGAATACTACGAAGCGTTTCTTACTCTGTTTCTGAACGCAGATATAAAGTTTAACAATCTGTAACTCTGAGTTCCAATAAAGCGTGAAATAAAGCGGATTCCAGGTATATTGATGATTGTCTTTAAACCTCGTGAAATATACTTTCTTCGCTGTTCACGTTCCATTGTATTTTTGTAGTTATAATAATCAAGAGTATCAGCAATCGCCATATTCCTGAGATTTTCATAAGATTCCATATCTTTCTGCTTTTTGTCTTCACCATAAGTTTTAAGCTGATTCTGAAGAAGCTCGTAATACTCTGTCTGTGAAGCATACTGCCAGAAATATTCTTCGTAGCGTACATTTTCATAATGCCATGGCTTCCAGCCGAGAGTGTAGTGGATAATCTTAAGGTCAACATCATCAAAGCCTGTTTCTTCAAATGGCATTTTATTCCAGCCAAGGTCAAGGTACTTAACTTTATCCTTACAGATTACGTTCAAATAATCTTCATCCTGAGTAACACGGAACTTGAATCTGCTCATAAGCTTAAAGAACTTAGACTGAATGTTGTAAAGGCGGAAAAGCTTTGAGTTCATAAGCAGGATTCCGGCGTTGAAATAGTTCTTGCATTTTACACCGAGTGCTTTTTCTACATAATCAGAAAAGCATTCATTGTGAGCCATTACCTGTTCCTGTACAACACCAAGCAGGTAGTTTGAAATGTTGTAGAAATAAAGGTCAGAAATATCACCAAGAACGATTATATCGCTGTCAAGATAAATTACCTTGTCATACTCTGGGAATAAGTCTGCAATAAAGAAACGGTAATAAGTATCGATTGAATAGTAGTCCCTGAGGTGGAACTTGTCTTTAATTGCTTCTGTTTCTTTAGAAAGATTTATAAACTCAATTGAAGAATTGAATGTAAGTTCACGTAAAAGTACAAGCTTGTTGTCATCAGACATGTTTGAAGTAAGTACGTGGATTTTATAAAAATATTCTTTTGAAGCGTTTGCTAAAAGTGATTTGAGTGCTACAACAAGATAAGGTGCGTAGTTATTGTCCGATGCAAAAAAGATTGGTATTTCTTTGTATTTTTTATTCATAATTTAATAGTATCATTTATCAGATGTGGTATCAAGCGCATCATTTTTTTGATACACAAGTGGAATGCCGTAGAAATCTTCATAGACTTTCTTCCACATCTGGTAATTTTTCTCCTTCATAAAATTAATGTTTTCCTTTCTGGATTTGTTTGGATCCGGAAATAGTGGTTCAAGAATATGAAGTGTATATTCCTGAATCGGAAAACCGTCATCTCCGATTATGTCAGAATCCTCCATGGTAATAAACATTGGCAGTACAGGAACGTTGCTTGTTACGGCAAAACTGAATGCTCCGCTTGTTAGAGGTCTGGGTTTCCTATAATTCCACCACATTCCCTGTTCTGCATAAACAAGAACCTTTTCTCCGCGCTTCAATAAAACGTCCATTGCTTCCATAAACTTTTTCATTGTAGAAAAGTTACTGCTTAAAGGAAGTGTGTGACAGTGACGGAAGAAAAGTCCGTACAGACCGGGAAAATTGGTGTAATTTCCTTCTCTGATTACTTTGTAAAGCTCCCTGTGCTCTTTGTGTAGGTAGGGCAGTACAACATGATGAATCGCAAAATTGTCAAAGGCATTGAAGTGGTTGCAGGTGATGACGGTGCCTTGATTGGCCAGCGAAGTGAAGTTTTCAAGTCCGCGCACATCTTTAATGATGAGCTTTTTTGAGGCAATAAGGTCGTCAATGAATTTTTCTGCTTTACGGGTAATGATTTTGCTTAGAATCTTATTTATAAGTTTTTTATTCAGATAATCAACTTTGTCTGGGGTAAGTGGAATAGTTGGCGGGTCGTCTTCTACATCTTTTGACCACCAGCCGTTTTTTTCGTATTCTTCAATACGTTCAAGTACTTTAAGACGGTCTGGTGCTTTTTCTATTTTCTGCACGCTATTATCTTCTTTAACCACTAAAAAGCCCCTCTTCTTTTTAATTTATATTAATTATAGTAAGAAAATAAAATAATTACAATAACCTGATTATTTATAGAATAAAATCCTGTTTTATGATAATATATTTTGATTCAAAATATGCATAAAAGGGTAAATAAATGAGTTTTAAACCGGTTGATCCAAAAGTTAATTTTCCTGAGAAGGAAGAAGAAGTTCTTAAGTTTTGGGAAAATAATGGTATTTTTAAGAAATCTTTGAGCCAGAGAGAAGGGGCCGAAGAGTTTGTTTTTTACGATGGACCTCCATTTGCTACAGGTCTTCCACATTTTGGTCATTTCATTCCATCTACAATTAAAGATATTATTCCACGCTACCAGACAATGAAGGGAAAACATGTAGAACGCCGCTTTGGCTGGGACTGTCATGGACTTCCTATTGAAAACTTAATTGAAAAAGAATTAAACATAAACTCAAAACACGAAATTGAAGCAATGGGTATTGATAAGTTTAACGAGGCTTGCCGTGCTTCTGTTTTGCGTTATACATCTGAATGGCGCCAGACTATTACAAGAATGGGCCGCTGGGTAGATTTTGATAACGACTACAAGACAATGAATCCTGAATATATGGAATCAATCTGGTGGGTTGCAAAATCACTCTGGGATAAAGGCCTTATTTACGAAGGAAAATACATTCTTCCATACTGTCCGCGCTGTTCTACAGTACTTTCTACACACGAGCTTGCCCAGGGCTACAAGGATGTTCAGGATCCTACTGTTACAGTACGTTTTAAGGTAACAAAAGCTCCTGCAGGTGTAAAAGACCCAGATATGGCAAACGGAAAAACATACTTCCTTGCCTGGACAACAACTCCATGGACATTGCCAAGCAATCTTGGTCTTTGTATGGGACCTGATATTGATTATGTAAAAATCCTGGATAAAGAATCCGGTGATTATTATATTTTTGCAGAAGCCCGTCTTTCTGCTTACTACAAGAGCGAAGAAGGCTACGAAATCATTTACCGTGCAAAAGGTAAGGATTTTGTTGATGCTGAATACGAGCCACTTTTCCCTTATTTTGAGAACCTTAAAGATCCTGCTGTATGTACTGCAGAAACAAATCAGAAATGCGAAAAAGGTGCATTCCGTATGTTCAATGCAGCTTATGTTTCTACAGAAGATGGTACAGGTATTGTTCATATTGCTCCTGCTTTTGGTGAAGAAGACAATAAGGTATTCAGAGGAAGCGGTGTACCAAATGTAGAACCAATTGATGCAGAATGCAAGTTTACAAAAGAAGTTTATGATTATGAAGGACGTTTTGTAAAAGAATGTGATAAGGATATTATCGCCCGACTTAAGAATGAAGGCAAGCTTGTAAAACGTGATACAGTAGTTCACTCATATCCTCACTGCTGGCGATGTGGTTCTCCACTTATTTACCGGGGAATCGGTTCCTGGTTTGTAAAGGTTGCAGATTACCACGATAAGTTACTCAATGCAAACTCAAAAATTAACTGGCAGCCTAACCACATTAAGGAAGGCCGCTTTGGAAAATGGCTTGCCGGTTCAAGAGACTGGGCTGTAAGCCGCAACCGCTACTGGGGAAATCCTATGCCAATCTGGCGCTGTGACGACCCTGACTGTAAAAATGCAGTTTGTGTAGGAAGCCGCCAGGAGCTTAAAGACTTGAGCGGAACTTATCCTGAAGATTTGCACAAACAGTTTGTAGATAAGATTACATTTACCTGTCCAAAGTGTAAAAAAGGTACAATGCGCCGAATCCCGGAAGTTTTTGACTGCTGGTTTGAATCGGGTTCTATGCCTTATGCCCAGGTTCATTATCCTTTTGAAAATAAAGAAAAGTTTGAAGCTAATTTCCCTGCAAACTTTATTTCCGAAGGTCTTGACCAGACACGAGGATGGTTCTATACACTTACTGTTCTTGCAGCACAGCTTTTTGACAAGCCTGCTTTTGAAAACTGTATTGTAAACGGAATTGTACTTGCAAATGACGGCCGCAAGATGAGTAAATCTCTGCACAACTATACAGACCCGGTTGATGCAATAAATATGTTTGGTGCAGATGCAATCCGTCTGTTCTTAATGCACTCTGCTGTAGTTAAGGCTGATGAAATCCGCTACTCAGATGATGGTGTACGAGATATCTTAAAATCAATCATAATTCCTTGGTGGAACTCTTATTCATTCTTTGTAACTTATGCAAATATTGATAAGGTCAGCCCTACAGGTCATCTTTTTGATGAAAAAACACCATCTAATCCTCTTGATGCATGGCTTCTGTCTATTACACAGAATCTTGTAAAGGAAGTTGGTGCAGCACTTGATGCTTATGATTTGTCTGCAGCTATTGACCCGATTGTTAAGTTTATTGATGAATTAAATAACTGGTATATCCGCAGAAGCCGCCGCCGTTTCTGGAAATCTGAAAACGACAACGACAAAACAGAAGCTTACGAAGCACTTTACATTGCATTAAAGACTCTTGCAAAAACAGCTGCTCCATTTGTACCGTTCATTACAGAAGAAATGTATCAGAACCTTAAGAATCCTGAAGACAAAGAATCTGTACATCTTTGTGATTATCCGGAGCCAAATAAGGACTGGATAAATGAAGCTCTTGAGTTCAAGATGGCAACAGTACAGAAAGCAGTTTCTATGGGTCACAGCCTTAGAAATACATTCAACCTAAAGAACCGTCAGCCACTTGCAAACGTTGCACTTGTAACACGCAATGCAGAAGAGAAAAAGGTTCTTGCAGAAATGGAAGATTGTATCCGCGAAGAGCTTAATGTTAAGGAAGTAATTTTCCACGAAAGAGAAGATGAGCTTGTTGAATATAAGGCAAAAGCTAACTTTAAGGTTCTTGGAAAAGAGCTTGGTCCTAAGATGAAGGCTGCAGCAGGAATAATTGCAACTCTTACAAGCGAACAGATTCAGTCAATCCTTGACGGAACAAAGCTTACAATTGATGTTGAAGGAACTTCTGTTGAGCTTGACAGCGAAAAGGTTTTGGTTGAACGCTTCGAAAAAGATGACCTCAAGGTTCTTAATGATGGAACACTTACAGTTGGTCTTGATACAAAGGTTACCGACGAGCTGAAAAAAGAAGGCTATGTCCGCGACTTAATCAGAGGTATTCAGAATCAGCGTAAGGAAAACGGCTATAATGTTACCGACAGAATTAAGATTGTTCTTTCCGGTGATGAAAAACTCAAGGATGCTTATTCAATGTTCTCTGAGTTTATTTCAAGCGAAACACTGGCCGTTGATATAAGCTGGAAAGATTCAATTGCAGACGGAATCGCTATTGAAGCTGATGATAAAACATGGAGCATTTTGATTGAAAAAGCTTAATCACTGTAACCGATGGTCTAAATTATTTGGGCTGTCGGTTATTTTTTGTACAGTTGCATTTTTGTTTTCTTCCTGTATGACAATGCCAAAGGGCAGGAAAGTAGAAGCATTATCTCTGCTTGATAATCAGAGCAATCTTTATTTTGCAGTACCGAATAATGTTGATAATGAACTTATTGAAAAAATAATAAGTGATAACGTTTCGGGTCTTGCAAAGCACGAAATTGAAAGAATTATCGCCAGAATTAATACCGCTTATATTGGAGTTAATACTACAAAAAAAGCATTTTCTTCAGATGCTGTACAGGTTGCAATAGACGGTAATTTTCCAAAAAAGATGATTCCAAAGTTTCTTAATAAAAAGAACGGTTGGGATGTAATAATGTGTTCTTCATGCGAAGCAAAAAAGCACCCGATTTACACTAAGGCTGTTATTCCAGGTTCAGAGGATTATATCAGCATGTCGTTCCCTGCTAACAATGTTGCCTGTATGGGAAGAAGCATTGAACAGATGCTTGGCCGTTACGATACACTTTCTTTACCGGATTTTGCAGATCAGGTAAATAGTGCAGAAGACAGTATAATGCACTCGGATGAATACTTTTACAATTATCTTCTGGAAGCAAAGGATGAAATCCGGTTTTTTGCAAATAATCCGAAATCTTTTTTATCTACAATTACAGGTGTTAATCTTGATTTGAAAATCATAACTGTAGCCGGTGCAATTGTAAAGGATGATGAAGACGCTGGAAAATATAAAGTAAAGTTTATATTTAAGTTCTCAAGCAATAAATACTTAAAGGCGGGAAGGGCATTGTTAAAGCTTGCTTTGGGAATGAGCAACTCGGAAGTTGAGGACGGAGATGATTCTGAGCTTATTGTACAGAATGTACATATAAATAAAGAACAGATATTGAAATTATTAAATTTTTAAAAATACAGGAGACTTACGTATGGCAAGTGACAAAATTATTCTTAAGGCAGAAGATTTGGATGGTTATCTTACAAGACAGGATTTGCTTGACTTGGAAAGACTTGACAAAATGTTCAAGGAAACAATGAAATCTTTTGATCCGGTTGATGAGCAGAAAATTATTGAAGGCTACGACAAGATGGGACATGCAATGCAGGAAATATGTGCTTCTCATCCGAATGTAAGGGTATATTCTTTTGTTACTGAAGAAGGAGCTCATGCAGAAGCTTCACGTGTAATTTCAAAGCTCCGTGACGAACGCACAGACCATCAGGAGTTTATGTATTACAGCCAGCGTGCTTACGAAATGCTTTTCAGAATGGCTTATACCGACCAGCATTCAGATAAAAAAGGTTATATTGTTGTAAGAACTCCTGTAACATTCCCTGTTCAGAACTATGCTGTTCATAAGATTCCTGCAATTGATCACAAGCTTGAAAACTCAGTTATGTGTGTAATGCTTCGTGGTGCTCTTCTTCCAAGTATGATTATGTCAAAGGAAATACAGGAATATTCATCAAACGGATACATTACTCCTTTTGCCTTATTCAAAATCAGCCGTAACGATTCAAAGAACGAAAATGATATGGAATACATTATGGATTTGAATAAATCCTTCTTTAATCTTGAACAGCTTGATGGTAAAGATTTGATTTTTGCTGACCCTATGAATGCAACAGGCGGTTCTCTTGTAACAGTTGTAAAATATCTTCAGAGCCAGGGAGTTCATCCAAAATCAATTAAGTTCTTTAATACAATTTCTACTTTGAAGGGAAGTATCCGCGTAACACGTGCTTTGGAAAACTGTACATGCTATACGTTGTGGCTTGACCCTGTAATGAACGAAAAAGCTTACATTATGCCTGGTCTTGGTGATGCAGGTGACCGCTTGAACGGCTGTGATACAAAAGATTCTCCAAGAAACATCATTCAGCTTATTGCAGATTACGGAAGCAACATTTCCGGCCTGTATAGAAGTCAGCTTTACGAAATTGAAAAGGTTGTACTTGGCTAAGAGTCTTGAATACACGGGGAAATAGAATGAAAAAAACTACTTTTACTGCAATTTTACTGGCCGCTTTTTTTTGTTTTGTTTTTCCGTGTAATTTAGTGAGCTGTGCTTCTACCGGTGTACCGATTCCAGGTAAAACTAATGCAGAAGCAAAAAAGCTTTCAAATGAATATCTTGCAATTGCAGATTTGTACTTTGGAATGGAAAAGTATGATAAAGCAATTGAATATTATAAGCTTGCCTTAAACAATAAAGATAATTACTGGAACGTTTATTATAAGCTTGCCAGAACGTACACGCTTCAATCTAAATGGAATGATGCGCTTCCAATGTACGAAAATCTTTTGAAAAGAGATCCTGACAATAATTCCTTAAAGGTTTCCATAGCATATATTTATGCAATGAGCGGCGATACTGATAAAGCCGTAAAAATATATACAGAGCTTGTAGAAAAGAATCTTGAAAATGATGAATATATGCAGAACTTAATTGCAGTGTATATTGCAAAAAAGGATTATGAAACAAGCGTAAAATATTTTGAAACTTTCCAGCAGACTTTCCCTGATAATAAAAATGGTGAGAAAATCCAGCAGGAACTGGAAAAACTAAGGAAAGAATTGTATCCGGAAGAAGAAGCTACTGAAGAAGGAACTGAAGAAAAATAGATTGTCGGGACAAGCCCGACAATGACACTAATTGTTTTCCATAAATTGACGGTATTTTATTGCATCAGCACGGAAAGCTATAATTTGACAATCATCATCTTCCTGAGCGTGAATGAGCGCTTCATCAGTTTCTTTAAGAAGTCTTTCGGCAGACATCATTCTTACTGTTCTTGTAGAAATACCAATGTAACACTTTGAAGGATAATCTTTAAGCATTTCGTTTATGTCGGCCTGAAGCTTTTCTGAAAAGGTAAGAGCTTCATCAACATCAGTATTGATTTTAATTGCTGCAATCGAATCTTCTTTATATTCAAAAAGCAAATCCTTAAACTGGAATTGAATGGTTAGGTATTCGCAGATTTCTTTGAATACTGCTGATGATTTTTCAATGCAAGGTATTTTAATAAGGAATAAAGCTAAATCAACTTCTGAACTTATAGCTCTGTTTAATTCATTTTCAAGACGTGGTTTAAGATACTGTTCCCAGCCGAGTCCTGTTTCTGAAGAAAAAAGTCCTTCCGGTGTTTTGTTTTCGTTTTCCTTAATTACCATAGGTTTAACTTCTTCAACAGGGTAGGCTACAGGTTTTACCGGTTTAGCTGGTTCTGCAGGTTTTTCTGGTTCTGGTTTTGGTTCAATCTTAGGTTCTGTTCTAACTTCCGGTATTTCTTCCTGAACTGGAGCAGTTAAGGTTTCAACCGGTTCTACTGGTTTAACTTCAACAGGTGTTTCTTCAAATTGTTTAGATGCTGTAATGTTAGTTGTGTCTAATACTGGCTTTGAATAATTCATATCTGCAATAATTTCATCAGCTGTTTTACCAGAATCTGGCTGCTGCTCATCTTCTTCAGTTGCATAAGTTGCTTCATATTTTCTGCTGTTATGATTTAATATGATTATAAGAATGATTGTAATAATCGTAGTTATTAAAATCATTAAGAAAGAGATTTTTGCAAAGCGTGCAATTTCAGAAGGGCGGATAAGATACATTGCAGCAATAATGCTTACAGTTCCATCATTAGTAGAAAACGAAAAAGCTTTATTGTAAATGTATTTAGAATTAAGGGCATCGTATTCATTTTCTGTTGCACAGAATGTAAGATAATCTTCGGAATTATATTTAATATGAAGTACTGCAAAATCTTCAAGAGGTAAAACAATTTCACTTAAACGGTCATCAAATTGTTTTGTAAAAAAAGCATTCCTGTTTGTGAGCTGTTTAATGCTTAATGAAAGCTGCTCGAATCTTGAATCACAGCGGTTTTCTCCCTGTGTGTATTCAGAAAAAACGCTGAAGCCAAAAGTAAAAATGGAAACGAGAAACATTAAAACAACAAAAAAACAATAAAAGCCGGTAAGTTTACTTTTCATATTGATTAAGAATCCTTGACAATATTTGATAAGCCTTTTTCAAAAAAGTTTGAAAACTGCTGTTATTATTATCGTAAAATCTTAACCAGGAGATTAATGGTAAAAGTGAAATATCAAGGTTATTAAGGTCAAAAAGTGTTGTTTTTTTGTTAAAATCCTGTGTTTTTGAGGCTGAATCAGATATTCTTTGAATGATTTGTTTATAGTTGCTGAGCCCTACCGGAAAAGTCGGTTGATTTGGATTTTCTTTTATGGAAATAATATATTTGTTTTCCTGTTTTGAAAATGCGTAATTATTAGACTGTAAATACTGTTCAAATGAAAGTCTGTAGGAATCTAAAACAGTTGTTGTAAAAGAATTATTGTTGGAAAGCTTTATAAGTTCTGTACGGTATAAAAGCTTTGAGAATTGTTTTTCTGTAGTTTCAAGATTTGTGCTTTTTGTTGAATATAATTTATCAAGATATGTACCTTTAGTGTATGCTTTGCAGTTTGAATAAGAAAAATCTGCACCAAAAACTTCAAGCTTTGAAAAGCCGCATTTTACTGCAAAATCAAGGGCGGCAATTGTAACTGTGCCGGAACCTGAATAAAGCTTTATAAAAGAATCATTTGAATAAGAATAAACAAGCTCGCTGAAAGGATGGCCTGAAACTGAAAATAAAATATTATTTGTTAGATTAGAAATATGTCTTACGGCAGATGAATCTGAGCATAAATCAAAAACAAAAAGTGTAGATTCAAGCGATAGATTCTTTTCGAAAAAGTGTGAATGAGAAATATTCTGCCCGTCAATTGAAACAACTGCATCCGGAATAATTTGATTCTGCAATAAAGATGAATAAGCTGTATCTGTTGCAATGATATAATAATCATTACGGGAGCTTAGAAGAGCAGGTAATGTTTTTTCAAGTGATGGACCGGCAGCAATGATTGCGGCTGTTTTTGTTTTATAATCTGCAGGTAATTTTTTTTGCGGCGGCTTGATAGTTGAATAAGTATTAAGATTTGCAAGAATGTTTTTCTGCCAGATTTTTCCAAAATGTGATTGTGCTGAAAAATCAGCGGAAACTGTGTTCAGTGAAGATTTAATAATCTGCTGAATTAAAGGATAAAGATTCTGGTTTTCCTGAATCCAGCTGAGTTGTTCTACAACATAAAGGCCGCCGTATACAGATGGAATGTACAGGGATTGAAGCAGACTTGAAAGATTTTCGATAGAGGCAAACTTAATATGTAAGTTTCCCTGAAGCTTTTTTACAAGAGGTATCTGTAATAAAAAGTTTATATCATTTTGAGATTTTTCAAGACAGAGAAAAAATGCCTGCGGATATTTATTTAATAAAGCTTCTATGGCAATTCCGCTGCCAATTCCAAGAATAATGTAAAAAGATGAAAAAGGAATTGTTTCTATAAAACGGGTGGCATCATTCTGGGGATTATAACGCGATTCCATTGTTTTACCGTCTGCAAAAACAGGAATTACAGAACCGTTTTTGGCTGTAAGAAGGGAAACATACAATTGAGGCGAATTATTAAGTAAAGCTGAAATATCAACATTATTTGCCATAATTACTCCAAACTAATTGAGAAGCTTCCCTATTTTATTTAAAAGCTTTTGATTCTTTTCTTCAAGATTCTTTAAAAGTAATTCTTTTTCTTCCTGATTTTTTGCATGCTTTATTGAAATAAAATCTACCGGAAAGATTTGTTTTTTCCATTCTTCTGTGGAATTGTTTTTTTCAATAAATGATTTCAGTAATTTAATTCTCTGAGATCTTTCGTTATATGAATATTCTTTCTGCTTCTGGAATATGGATTTTTCCTGCGAAGATTTTTTTGCAGAAATCATTCTGTTTATAAAATCTGAATAATTTATGTTTTTTATTTCTCCAAGATTTTCCTGATCTTCTATTACGCGGAAAACTTTATTTTTCAAACCGGTCAGGTTTTCAAACCAGTTTCTGTAAATTGCAAGTGAACCTGAATTGAATCTTGATTTTGTCTGACGGGTTTCTTTATTAGATAAACGGAAATCCTTTATGGAATTATTTATTTCAAGTTCATTTGGTTCTGTATGCTGAGTTGCCTTGCCTGGAGCTAAATCCATACCAAGACAGTAAATGTAATTGTCAGTGAGCTGTAAGGCAAACATTAAGGCTGTTCCGCTTACTGTTCCATTACGTTCAAGTGTTATGGCATTTATGCTGCACGCCTGCAGCATTTTATTTGAAATGCCATCTGAATAAGTACAGGGAACTAAGTTCAGCTTTTCAAAAAGCTGCTTTTGAATAAAAGCTTCGCAGGGAGCGGAGGAAATAAGGTTTTCATAATTAAACAGCTGCTTTAAGTGCTGGCCTGCATAATAACCGCCGTCTGTTGTAAGAATTAAATCAGGTTCAATGTTGTTGGAAAGTAAAACTCTGATTGCAGAAGAAAGACAGATTATAAAACAATTGTTCCTGAATTGTGAAAGCTGTTTAATAACTTTATTAAGGCTGGGGCCTGAAGAGACAATTAATATTGGTTTTGAAGTTTTCCGGATTATGGAATAATTGTTTTTAAGATATTTAATATAATTACACGTATTGATTATCCATTTTTTTTCAAAATACTGGCGTGTTATAAGTATTGTACGGCAATGTTCGAGTACATTTTTATACGTCTGCCAGATTTGTGTACTTTCTGATTGAAAAAGATTTTTAGTCGGCGTCCAGTCAAAAAGCTGGGAACATAAAAGCTGTTCTTCTGTAAATGAAGATAATAAATAATTTTCAAGGGTTTGTGCATCTTTATAATCAAAAACAAAATCCCAGTCTGAATTACAGGCATTAAAATCTTTTATAAGTCGGATTATACCGATTTTTGCATCCGGGTATTTTTTTCTTAAAAAAGGCAGCGTATAAGGCAAACCAGGTTCAATCAGAATAATTATGTCACATTCTGTGGCAGGCAAAAGAGAAACAAAACGTTCTGCTTCTTTAATCGGGGAGTAGGGAGAATGAATGTAATGATTGTCTGCTGAAACAGTCTGATTGTTATCTTTTGATGAACCAAACAGGAGATTCAATTTTAGTTTGCCGCCTGATTATTTTTTTTATTATATAATGGTTCAAGAATAATTTTCAGTTTAGAACTGCTGTCTCCAAGAATGTCTTTAAGTGTAAGAATCAGATGCTGTTCGAGCATTCGTTTTGGGATGCTGTTTCTTGCCTGAATGTAAAGATTTATTGAATAATCTGCTTCTTCAATAGGATTCTTTGGAAAGCATTTTCTTAAGGAATAAAAAATATTATAAAAAATAACCTGTTCAAAATGGAGTTTCTGGTTATCTGAAATATTCTGTTTATCAATAAAATCTTTGATGGAATCATAAAGATTTATAATGTAAGTGTTTGCTTTAGCTGCTGCAGGATTATCAGTAAAATATGCTTCATCATTTGAAAATGCAAACTCAAAATCAAACTTATCAAGAGAACTGAATTGATCAAAAAAGTCTTTGTCTTCAACAAGTGTTTCGATGGAAGATGAAGAACAGAAAAGAATTACATCATCCTGTGAACGGTAAAGAACGATTGAATCTATTGCATCTATGAGTTTATCTGAAAAAAACTGATAAAGCGGTTGAATAGAATTATCTTTTTTTGAAAAGAGCAGTGGAGTGTTCTTTTGAGGAATAAGTCCATCCCAGAAATCTAAAGTTGAAACTGATTTTAAAATCGAATTGCAGTCAAAACCATAGCAGGTATTTATTTGGAATATTCCGTTGTTTAATCTGAAAACAGCACATTGAGAAAGATTATACTTGTTTACATAATCAAAAAAATCCAATCTGTTTTTTTCATTCATGCGAATGATTCTTTTAAGAAGACCAACAGTATTGGATTTTTCTGAATTATTTTGAACGGTATTTGAAGCTTCCTGCTGTTTAGCATTTTCTTCAAATACCGCTACCTGTTGTAAAAATCCCATTAAGACAATCCTAATTCGGAGAATAATTTCTTATATGTAGTAAACTCGTCAGATTTAGCAAACTCAATAATTTTGTCTTCAGGAAGATTTTCAAGAAGCTGATCCATGTAGAGGAGAACAGATTTAATATCTTTCTTAAGCTCTGCATTTTCATCATCATCAACAGAAGGTTCATCTTTTTCTGTAAGATAATCAATGTGGTCTTCAGTCAATGTATTGTCGCTCTTCATTGCAACAAGGTCATCTGAAGCAAAGTCATCTTCGATTGAATCAACAGTTGGAACTTCTTCTGATTCTGCAATTTCTTCTACAGGTTCTGCTGCTTCAGGTTCTGCAGGAAGCTCTTCGGTTGTATCTTCATCAACTGTTTCGAAGCTGAAGTCTTCATCAGCTGGTTCTTCAACGAAGGTTTCCTCAATGAGTGGCTCTTCGTTTTCGATTATTTCTTCTTCAACTATATCTTCAATAAGAGGTTCTTCTGTTATTGTTTCTTCAGCAGGTAATTCTTCTTCTGCGATTATTTCGTCAGCTGTATCGAAGAGGTCTTCAAACGATTCATCAGCAACTGCGTCTTCGGCAGCTTCTTCTACAGATGGAACTTCTTCTGTTTCGAATGAATCAACATCAGCGAATGCATCGTCAAAGCTTTCTTCTGTAACATCTTCTGTTGTTTCTTCTTCAGGCTCTTCATCCTGGTTCTTAGAAACTGCTGTAGCAATTGCTGCTGCTCCAAGAACTGCAGCACCTGTAACAGCGGCTGCTTTAAGAAGGTCATTGTTATCTTCTTCTATTACTTCAGGTTCTTCTTCGTTTGGAATTGCAATTTCTTCAGGAAGATCTTCATCAACAGGAGTTTCAGAAATGTCTTCTGTAAAGTATTCAGAAACTGTTTCTTCTTCAACTTCTGGTGCAACTTCTTCTGTTGAACTTGAGAAATCTTCGAACTCAATTGTTTCTGGAAGTTCATCTGAGCTTTCTTCAACGATTGTTTCTTCAATTACTGGTTCTTCTGTGATTGTTTCTTCTACTGGAACTTCGTCGAATGTTACTTCTTCTACCGGTGTTTCCTCTGCAGGAACTTCATCAAATGTAACTTCTTCTACAGGTGCTTCTTCGAAAGTAATTTCTTCTGCCGGAGCTTCAGGAGCTTCTTCAACAGGAGTTTCATCGAATGTTACTTCTTCTACCGGTGTTTCTTCTACAGGAACTTCATCAAAAGTAACTTCTTCAGCAGGAGTTTCTTCAACTGGAGTTTCTTCAACTGGAGTTTCTTCAACTGGAGTTTCTTCAACTGGAGTTTCTTCAACTGGAGTTTCTTCAACTGGAGTTTCTGGAGTCTCTTCAAAAGGAGCTTCTACAGTTTCTTCAACTGTTTCCGGATATTCTTCAGGAGCAGTTACAAAATCAGATGTATTCATGATTTTGTTCAAATCATCTGTTGAAAGGGCAAGAGTGTCATCATCATCGTCACTTGAACCAAAGAAACCACCCTGATCTGCAGGTTCTTCAATACCTTCGAAAATATCATCAGTTGTTTCGTCTGCAACAGGTTCTTCAACCGGCTCTTCTACAATGCCAGAGCTTTCTTTTGCTTTAATTTCTGCAAGATTTGTTTTAAGAGAGTTGATTTCTTCCTTAAGATTAGACAAATCTGCAACAATCTGCTGGAGAAGTGAAGAACTTGCTTCGTCTAATGTAACTGTATTGGCAGGAGCAGCGGCTGCAACACCTGAACTTTCTGTAACAGGCTGTTCTGGAACAGGAGCGGCTTCTGATTTAATTTCGTTTACGATTGGAGCTGAAGACATGTTGTCGTTATCTACCGAAAGATCATAATCAACAATCTGTTCTTTAATCTTTGAGCCTTCAACATCCTGGGTAACAGGTGTTTCTTCTGCATCAGAATCGATTCCAAAGTCTGAAAGGTCGATTTCTTCTGTTTCAATGTTTTCACCTGTAGAAGCTTTTGATTCAATGTCATCAAAAGAAACTTCTTCGAATGATTCAGAAGAAAGAGCGGTTTCTTCTTCATCTTCTTCTATATTATCTACAGCTTCTGTGTTTTCTACTGTCTGAACTGCATCTGCAGAGGAATCAAAACTAATATCCATATCAAGAGGCTTTTCGTCAACAATTTCTTCCTCTTTTGGTGCAGCTGGAGCGGATTCAACACCAAACTCGCTCAAGTCTACAAAATCATCGAGGGAAACTTCTTCTTCACCGCCTGCTGAAGGGGCAGGGCTGTCTGACATAAAGTCATCAAGAGAGATTTCTGTTTCGCTGTCATCAGAAGATTCGGCTGTCGGAGCTTCATCAGTTGAAAAATCATCAAAAGAAACTTCTTCAAACTCATCGAGTGAAACTTCTTCTGTTTCTTCTGTTGGTGCTGTAGGAATGTCATCTGATGGAAGATCGTCAAAATCAACAGAGGCTTCTTCAACCGGAACATCTTCCATTCCGCTTGTAAGGTTCAAAAGCTCATCTGAAGTAAGCGTTGTATCTCCTTCTGTATTTTCTGCGCCGAATTGATTATCATCCTTGAACATATCAGAGAAATCTGTATCTTCAAAAGAATCCTGCTCCTCAAAATCTGGTAAATCCAGGGAGTCAGTAATTTCAAAATTATCATCAGTATTTTCTGAAGGTGATTTTTTTACCCATACTCCATAACTGTCAAGTTCGTTTGTGTTGTCTGTTGAATCGCTCATTTAATCCCTCTTGTTAAGATATTAGTTTTCTATCTTTATATATCGGCAGAAATGTCTAAAATAAACAGTACTTTTCAATATAATTTAAAATAATTATAGCACACATTTTTAAAACGGAAAACAAGAAAAATATAACTGTTTGTATAAAAAAATACTCTCGCAAAGAACCGTATTTTACTCCGCTAGGAGTTTATGACGCTCCGTAAAATACAAACCTTTGCTACGTATTTTTTATAAACTTTTATTTTTACAGTAGTGAAAATGTGCTCCCTTGCCGATAATTTAGTAATTATGAATCGTGCAAAATATTTAAGTGTTATATTCATAGGAACATTAGTTTACGTGCTTCTTTCGGGAACGATAGGGCAGAACAGTCTGAAATGTTATAACAAAATGGAAGAGCAGAAAAGGATTGTCAGCAAGCGCACAACCGATATTCAGAATATAAATAATGAATTAAAACTTGAATTAACTTCTCTGGAAAGTGACAAAACGGTTATTGCAGCCTATGCCAGAAAGCTTGATTATGTAGCTGATGGTGAAAAGCTTGTTAAAATTACAGGTCTTAAGCCGGCTCAGACCACTTTGTACGATACAGGCTCTGTTTTAAGGCACGAAGACCCGGACTATATTTCTGAACGATTCTGTAAAATGGTGGCATTGATACTTGCAAGTCTTTGGTTTATTATATTATTCCTTTATGATTTGAATAAAGGTAATATTTCGTTCAAACGCGAAAAGAAACCAATGGTAACAGGTGTGCCAATTTATGATTTGCCGCAAATCTGATGACGATTCAATCAAAAAATGTATTTCTTCTCTTAAAAATGGCGGAGTTGTGATTATTCCGACAGATACCGTGTATGGTTTTTCGGGTATTGTAGATGGAAAAACCGACTCCATCATCAGGAAAATAAAGGGAAGGGAAGAATATAAGCCTTTTATCCAGCTGATTTCGACTCCACAGGAGATTTTTAAATATACAGATGAGGTAATTCCACAAAAGCTGCTTGACTGCTGGCCGGGTCCACTGACGATAATTGTAAATACGAAGGAACAGAATGGTTTGGGGATTCAAACTGTTGCCTTGCGCTGCCCCGGGGATGAATGGCTTAGAAAAGTGATTGCCGGATGTGGTGCTTCTATTTATTCTACAAGTGTGAACAGGAGCGGTCAGCCGGTTTTAGATACGGAAGCTGCTATTATAAGTGAGTTTGCAGGTGAAGTTGACTTAATTGTAGCTGACGGCGACCGGAAAAGCTCTGTTCCATCAACAATTGTAAAGGTAGAAACCGGATCTTACAAAATTATCCGCCAAGGTGCAATAAAACTGCAAGCTTAAACAAAAGTGTAATGGAATGTGCAGTTTTGCTTTGCAAAACTGCAGACAAACGCAGAAAAAATGATTGTTACCATACAGTGATAGCGTTTGTCATTTGCGTTTCCAGGTTACATTTATGTCACTTCGGATTGCGGCGCCGTTGCTTTCAATAAGGGTGTTTTTTGTTCCGGTAAGGGTATTATCGTTAGTTACGCTGAAAGACCAGGTGATTGGAGCGGCGTTTACGGCTTCTGTAAGGGCAACATTTCTTGAAAGCTCAGGGAAGAAGGAAGCATTTGCACGTCCGCTCTGTTTAATCAATATTTTTTTCTGACCGTCTTCTGATTTAAGTTCAACAGTTATGTTCATGGAAGCTCCGTTTGTAAAAATTACAAAGCCGCGGCCACCACGCATAATTACAATCTTATCAATTGAATCTTCGCCAGCCCATGTGCCTGATAAAAACTCGGTAGATTCAATACCAGTTGTAGATTTAGGCTCCGGCATGGCAAAATTGTCATTGCTTTTAGTAGTTTTGTGTTCAAGAAGATTCAAAATTGATTCGTGAAGAACAGATTTTGGCTCCATCAATATCTTATAGAAAGAATCGTACTCTTTTGTTTCGGATTCAGTTTCGTTTGTTACAGGATTTATGAGTTTTAGGGTAGAAATCCACTTTGAGCTGTTTTCTTTTTTTGAAATTATTGTATAAAAAGAAAGGTGATCGGTTGAAAGTGAAGATTCTTCAGGAACGCTTTGCATTGAAGATTCTACGCGTTTGTCGTTTATAACAAAATTATTGATTTCGCAGAGCTGGGTGTAGTAGAGGTCACTCGTCATTTTGGACATATTTGCATCTATTTCCGTAGCGACAATACCGTAGTAGTCAATGCTGTAGCGTTCTTCTGCAAAAAGGCCCGAAATAAAAAGAGATAATATAATTGAAACAATAAAATACTTCTTAATCAAAGCTTTATCCTTTCAGTTTGTTTGAAAACTCCCTTTGAAGCTCCCTGTTCAAATCCCTATCCTTAATTGTTGCACGCTTATCGTACTGTTTTTTACCTTTACAGACTCCGAGCGCAACTTTAACTCTTCCGTTCTTTAAATAAAACTCAATAGGAATCAAAGTGTAACCTTTTTCTTCAACTTTTCTATTTAATCGCTTAATTTCTTCTTTATGCAGCAATAATTTTTTAGGACGGTCGGGATTATGATTAAAAATTGAGGAATAGGCATACTCCGAAATGTGAAAGTTTTTAACCCAAACTTCGCCATCTTTTATTTCTGCAAAGCTGTCTGGAAAAGAAATATTACCATTTTTAACAGACTTTACTTCGGTACCTTCAAGTGCAATTCCGCACTCATAAGTTTCTTCAATAAAGTAATCAAAGCGAGCCTTTCTGTTTTCTGCAATAATCTTTTTTCCTTCTGTCATAAGTTTATATTATAGATGATAGTGAAGAGGGTTTCAACTGCTAGGGAAATATGGTGGGGAAATATGGATTTTTATAACGATTAGAGAGGTTGATAAATTATGTGAAAAAATGATATAAAAAATATAAAAAAGAATATGGAGAATTAATTATGAAGAATAGACTTTTTAAATTAAGTTTTATTTTTGTGTTATTGGCATTTTTTTTAACAGGATGTCCAAAAATAGCTGATTCAGGTTATTCAGATAGTGTAGAAGAGGGACAGAAAACATCACAAGAAAAAGAATCTGAAAAAGAAAAAGACCAGGATAAAGATAAAGAAACAGATAAAGATAAAGAATCAGAAAAAGATAAAGAATCAGAAAAAGATAAAGAATCAGAAAAAGATAAAGAATCAGAAAAAGAACCTGAAAATCCAAATGAACCAGGCAAAACAGAATTAACAGAAAAAATTGCTGCTGCAAAAGACAGCATTGATTTTGAAAATACAGCAATTGGTGAAGATGCAGTGGTTTCAAAGTCACTACTTATAAAAAATCTTAATTTGAACGGAAAACAGCTTACACTTGAAGCAAGTGGCATTGAATTAGAGAATGTTCAGAATGCAGTGATTGTAGTAGACGAAAAGGTTGGAGAAGGTGATGTAACTCTTACAAATTGTTCTATTGCAAAACTTGAGATTTACGGTGGTGGTTCTAACAGTATTCACATTAATAAATCAAATATCGCTTCTGTAGAAGTAAAGAAAGATAATGTTCGAGTTGCACTTGAAGATGCTTCAAAAATTGAAGCTGTAGTTGTAGAAGCTGCAAATACAAAAATTGAATCTGCAGAAACTATTGTAATTAACGAAATAAAAGTAAGCGAAGTTGTAGACAAAATTACAATCAAAGGCGGAACTGTAGAAAAAGTTCAGGTAGTGCCTGTTGAAGAAGGCCAGGCATCTGCCGGTCAGAGTGGGGCTGCGCCTGAAAAGACTAAAATCCTTATTGATGGAAAAACAGAAGTAAAGAGTGTTGAAGGAACAAATGATGTTCAATTGACAAAAGAAGCTATTCAAAGCGGTTCAAACGTAGTTGTAAAAGCCCCTGTTCCTGTTGTTACTTATTATGATGATACCATTGTATTTTTATCAAACGGCGATACTACAGGTACTGAGTTTGAAGGTCAGGATGTTTATTATGAATATATTTTTGATGTTGAGACAAAGGCTGAAGAAGAAATTGGAATTGATTATAAGGTTAATATATATAAACTTCCTGATGATATAAAAGTTTTCATAACTGAAAAGAATAATGGAAAAATTATGTATATGGAAATGACCGATGATACTAAAATAGATTCAAATACTCTCTCTATTAAAACATGGTATGATGCATCTCTAGTTCTTGAATCTGCAGGTCTTGTAAAAGGTTCTTTTAAAGAAGATAGAGTAGAACTTGAATTTCCTGTATATGATCAGAAATTTGATATAAAAGACTGTGGAATTCCTGAAAAAATTATCCTTCCAGAGTCTCCATATAAGCCTGAATTTACGGTAACTCCTTCTGCAGATGGAAATGTAATCAATATTACATTTAATGATAGTGACGATGAACAGAAACCGAATAAATATATTTCCAGCTCAATAAGCATATATCAGGGTGTAAAAGAAGAAGATAAATGGCTCTGGAAACAGGTTTTTAGTTTAGATGAAAATACAGATAAATCTGTAACTTTTACAGACTGTTTTGTAGACCCAGGAAAAGAATATACATATCTATTTGAGGTAAATAATAGATATAGAACTACAGAAGACGATTCTGTACTTGTAACAGCAACTGGAGGAGCCGGCGAAATTGTATTATCAGCTGAAAACTCTACAGCAGACAATGGCATAAAGCTTACAATTTCTGATGTTTCTTATTCCTCTGATTATAATGCAAGCCGCACAATCTTCAGATATTATGAAAATGATACTGATAAAAAGCCATGTTATGTAAAAATTGAACATTACAAAACTGATGAAGGAATGCTTCCGATTGTAGATTATTATACAGATAAGGGCATAAGTTATACTTATAAAGCTCAATACGCATTCTGGAATACTGATTCACATCAAAGATATACACCAATTGTAAAACCTTGCAGCATAGAAGCAAGTGTAGGTCTTGGAGAACCAAAAATTA
>JAEETM010000066.1 GCA_016290335.1 Treponema sp.
CGGGAGACAGAACCGGAACAGGCGCTGCTGCTGGCCGAACTGGAACAGGAAGTGCAGGAGGCCCTCACCCACACGAGCCCCCGGCAGCGGGACTGTATCCGCGCCCTCTATTTCGACGGGAAAACGCCCACGGAGTACGCCCGGGAGACGGGCTGCACACCCCAGTTCATCAGCAGGACGAAGACCCGTACGCTGAACCGCATGCGGAGGCTTCTGAAAAAACGCAACGTAGTGTAAAGAACAGGTAAACATCAGGAAATTATAAACTTTAGGAAACGCTGATTCATTTGCGCGCATGGGACGCGATGCTTTCTGCGGCGTTGAATCAGCGTCTCCCGAAAGGAGCTCATACCATTTTATGGAAAACCAGAACGCGCAGGTCACGAACGATCTGCTGAACATTACCGCTATTATGATGAAAGATCCGGAAGGAGCCTCCGTGCTGGGCGTATGGCACTGCATGGAAACCATTGCCGCCGCGAGACCGGACAACTCCGTCTGTCTGGTTCCCGGCGTGCCCATGTCTGTTCCGGAAATCGCTTCCTGTTTCCATTTCCCCGTGACGCTGGTGGAAAAGGCCGTGGCCTGGCTGCAGAAGCTGGACCGGCTCACCCTCACAGGCGGTCTGCTCCAGTTCACCGGCTGTCAGAAGAAAACAGCGGAAGGCCTGACTCCGAAAGACGAAGCCAGGCAAAAGCGGATCCGGGAACAGACCCGCCTCCGTGTGGCAAAGTGCAGGGAACTGAAAAAGGAAAAGGAGAAGACGGAAGAATTGCACGAAACAGTTGTGGAAGACGCAATTGCGGAAAGCCCTTCCCGGGGTGTGGAGGAAAGCAAAATGTTGCAGGCAACGGATGTTGTAACGCAGAATATAACAACACCTGTAACGCCAGATGTAACGCAGGTTGTAACGGATAATGTAACGCAAAATGTAACGAGTGTTGTAACGCAACATGTAACGCAAAACGGTTTTACTGATATTAATAATAATATTAATAATAAATATGCTTTATATGCTTTATATGCTGATATGCTTATAAGCCATAAGCCTGTAAGCAAATACCAACGGATCTTAGATGCCTGGAACAAACTCCCCCTGCGGAAATTCACCGGGCTGGTCCCCCTGCTGCAAAAGAAACTGGATTATCTGCTGGAACGTTACGGGGAAGAAACCATTGTGAACACCGTGGAACGCATCGGGAGCAGCGATTTCCTTCTGGGCAAAAAGGCCGGACGCACTTGGACCGTCACCCTGGGCTGGCTGCTGGAGCCGGGCAATTTCGCCAAGGTGCTGGCGGAAAACTATTTCGATAAACCCGATGTCGGCGGCGCGGACTGGCAGCCGGGGGAACGCTGCCCCTTCTACCTGCCCGGGGAAGGAACGGAAGCGTTCACCCCGGAAGAAGAAAAAGAGGCCGTGCGGAATCTGTTCCTCCCCACCACCCCGGCCCAGAAAAAAGCAACCAGGCTGTTGGGACTGAGTGACAGGGGGTGCGCGGCATGAGCGAAAAGCACGGACTGCAGGAAATCATAAAATGGGAAAAACGCTATCAGGCCTTCGGGCTGGAAAAACTGTGCGCCTGGGACTTCGCCCACGATAACGGGCAGAACCCGGCGGCCACCGGCGTGGCCCGGAAGTACGCGGACCACTTTGAGGAACTGCGGCAGGACGGCACCGGCCTGTCCATCTTCGGCGGGGCCGGGGCGGGCAAAAGCTACCTCGCCGCGGAAATCGTCAGCGACCTGACGGACCGGGGCTACCACTGCCTCTTCACCAATATGAACACGGTCATGATCGAGCTGAACACCATGGCTTTTGAAGGCCGGCGCGATTTTCTTGCCCAGATTTGCGACAAGGACCTGCTGGTGCTGGACGATCTGGGTTCGGAACCGGAGACCTCGTACTGCAACCAGATCTTCATCCAGATCGTGAACACCTGCCTGACCAGGAACGTCCCCCTGCTCTTCACCTCGGCCTTTCATGAGGATATCCTCACCAAGGAGGGCAGCAACGCCAAGCGGGCCATGGCCGTCACCCGCCTATTGAAGCGGAACATCAGCTACACCGTGCTGATGCCCGGGGAGCGCCATAACACCAACCTGGAGCAGAAACGGAAAGCGGAGGCCCTGGTGAAAGGCGGAACCGCCGTCAGGCAGGAAACGATGGAAGGGTTTGGGGAACCGGAGGCTGCCTGCGGGGAAACTGTGGCAGCGGAGTGCCTGCCGCAAACGGTGCAGCCGAGTCTGCCACTGAAATAGAAAACGAAGCGCGGTTTCGCATTCGTTCACCCGAAACGCAACACTAATTTTATTAACAACAGGAGATAACAACCGATGCAGGAGAAAATCATTCCGCAAAATATTTCCGCGGAGCAGAACGTGCTCTGCGCCATGCTCATCGACAATAAAGCGGTGGGCACCGTGTCCGGGATCCTGAAGCCGGACGACTTTTACCGGCAGGCCCATCAGGTCATCTATCAGGCCATGCTGAATCTGTACGGCCGCAGCGAACCGGTGGATCTGGTCACTGTCATCGAAGAACTGAGAAAGATGAACAAACTGCAGGAGGTTGGCGATGTCAGTTACATCACGCTGCTGGGAGAAGTGGCGCCCACGGCGGCCAACGTGAAATTTCACGCGCAGATCGTAGCGGACAAGGCGATGCAGCGTCAGCTCATCGAAAGCGGCACCGTCATCGCCAGCCTGGGCTACGAATGCCCCGACGGGGAGATCCGGAACGCGGTGGATTCGGCGCAGAAGCAGCTGCTCGAACTCACTGGACGCAGACGGGGCCGGGATTTCGTGCCCATCCAGGAAATCGTGGAGAGCACCGTGGACCGCATGGGCAGTATGGTGGAAAGCGACGAGCCGGTGACGGGCCTGCGCACCGGTTTCACCGATCTGGACGAAGTGACGGCGGGGCTGCAGCCTTCGGATTTTATCATTCTGGCGGCCCGGCCTTCCATGGGCAAGACCGCCCTGGCCCTGAATATCGCCCAGAACGTGGCACTGCGGGGCGCGGGCAAAGATGAAGCGCCGAAACGCGTGGCCTTTTTCAGTCTGGAGATGAGCCGCGACCAGCTGGTGCAGCGCATGATCTGCACCGAGGCGGACCTGGAGACGGGCGAACTGCGGCCAAGGAGGGAGGAAGAAAAACAGCATGCTTTGCCCGCAGAGGGCAGTACGGCAGAAGAATGCAAAGCGTGCGCGGAAGAAAGCAAAGCCGCCGCAGAAGAAACGCAAAAACAAAAGCAGCAGGTGCTGGACAGAATCTGGATGGCCTCCGACAAACTGGCGGGTTCCAGCATCTATATCGACGACACGCCGGGCCTCACGATCCAGGAGATGCGGGGCAAGGCGCGCCGCCTGAAAGCGAAGGGCGGGCTGGACCTGATCGTGATCGATTACCTACAGTTGATGCAGGCCCCGGACCGCCGGAACAATTCCGAAAACCGGCAGCACGAGGTGAGCGAGATCAGCCGCGGACTGAAGGCGCTGGCCCGGGAGCTGAATGTGCCGGTGCTGGCCCTGAGCCAGCTGAGCCGCAGCGTGGAAACGCGCCAGGTGAAGAAGCCCATGCTTTCGGATTTGCGGGAGTCCGGTTCCCTGGAACAAGACGCGGACATCGTCATGTTCCTGTATCGGGAAGACTATTACAAAAACGCGGGCGCCTCCCCCGTCCACCTGACGGAACTGATCATCGCCAAACACCGCAACGGCCCCACCGGCAAGGTCAATCTGTTTTTCAAAAACGACTGCACGAAGTTCATCGGCCTGAATGAAAGGGATGCGGTGTAAGGGAGACGGGATGGAGATGAAAAAAAGAAACGGCATCCGCGTGAAAACGAATGCCGTTTTTTATGTAAAAGTAATGCGATGCTGCATTTCGCCGTATTGTATTGGCGTTTTGCGGTAAAACAAAAAGTTTCACGTGAAACATTAAAAGTACTATTCGAGTTCTGTTTCGACCACTTCCTCTAACAGAGTACCTTCAATTATTTCGTCTATATCATTCTTTAAAGACCACTTGAACTCGCAATGTTCTGCCAACACCCCTGCCTATCGTTACAAATTTGATCAGTCTTGATGGCAGCGCGGACATACTGTTCGGATTTTACCTGACGAAACAGTCATGTTTACTATATCTTTATACTGATACAAGCTGTCCCACTGATAAAAATTCTCAGGTTCAACTTTCCGCATTCCTTCTAATGTCGCTTGGGAAACGTTATAGCTCATATATAAGTACTCGTGCCTGCACTCTGGTTTTGGGCAGATGGTTTTGGTAACTGTAAGCTGATTGCAATTATTACAAATGAATTGATTTTCATTTTTCTGCATTGTACCGCCACAATTTGGACATTTACCCTCCTTTTTAAGCATTAATATATGTCTGTATAATACGTTTTGTATTCTTCTAAAAGAGTTTATATCAAACATAGTAAGCGGAAGCAATGAAACCGGTTGCCCGTCCTCTTTAGCATATGTTGTGATTTTTTGCTCGCTTTCATTACAAAGTGGCAACGCCACAATCACTTGTTCATTAGATTTCTTATCGAGAATGCCCTGTGCAACAATTTCCATCTCATTCTTAAATGCAGAGCGGTTTTCTTCGTCTAGTTCAATCGGTGAAGCAATTAATAAAAATCCAGTCTGCTTTGGCTCATCAAACTTCCGCTGTTGATCAACTATCCAAGATTTCAGATTTTTAAATTTCCTGCTTTCTTCAATTCTTTCTTTTCCATAACTTCTACTCTTCTTGAATATACTGCAAAACGCATCTATTTCGTCATTTGTAATATCGTTCGGCCAGCTTAATGAAAAACCATCATATGTAAATTCGCGACTACCTCTCTTCGGCGGGCCGGGGGTAATTGGAATATCTATATTCTGCGGCACGTCCACTGATCTGGGTTCCTTATCTTTAAGAACTACATGAATAGCATTATAGTCCGAAGTATTAAAAGCGTTGATAAGCATTTCAATATTGTCAGAAAATCTGAAATAACGTCCCTTTTGCTTAGGATCTGGTTCAAATTCCAAAATATGAGCTGCATAACCGCAAAGGGTTGCACAGAATTTCTGATATGCATCGTATGTGTCAGCAAAAGTACTTTCACATTTTTCCTCTATGATTGCTGGGGCAACAATACGATGGATTGTTTTCCATAATTTAAAAATAACGCTATAATACTTGTCCAATACAAGAATATTTGTTTCGTTAAGAGGATTAGTTACGGGCTTTGACTTTTTTAGATAACGATATAACCTGGTCTGACGAAGAGCACGGTATCTCTTTAAAAGATCAAATGCCTGCCTTTGTAGTTCTTCAACTAAATCCAAACTCTTGGACCTGTATTCATTATCCTTCGTATCTGATGACATTAATTCATAAACGGCTTTTTGGAAACTTTTGTCAAAGCCAAAGCTTCCTATTTGTACAGCACTGTTTATTATGCCGCGCAACTGATCCCTCTGATCACGAAGCTGTTTTTCTGTTTTTCGTAAGAACCTGATAACAAGGTCCAACAGAGTTTTCACAACGCGGTTTTCGTAAATTTGAAATTCGTCGTCTTCAACTCTGGAAAAAAGACGTGCCGGTTTCAGACCGCTTGCGGTACGGGCCAGCCAGTCCTCACTGTGAGCAGCCAGGTAAGGAATCGATTCATAACCAATCCGTTTTACGGTTTCAATTGGTCGCACCTCGTTTACCGCCTTTAAATGTGACTTTGGCTTTTCACAAATAACCTTAAAGGAATTTAGAGCATCTCTGATTTGGTTAAAAACATCTGTCCAATCTTGTACTTCTGCGCTCTGATCAATAGCATAAAGTTTGAGTTCACCATTTTGTATACTGATTATTTCGTTCTGCTTTATATTTTTGTACTCATACGCAAATTGTTCGTACGCTTTAGCGTATTTTATTGACAAAGGTTGTACACAAGGGCGAACATAATAAACCTGTTGGTACCCGCTAAACTTCACAATAAGTTCTGCGTTTCCACTGCATTCAATTCTTTTTATTCCAGGATCAAGTAACTCCCTGTTATAAAGGAGATTATAAGAAGCGTCGTCATCCACATCCAATATCTCGAGGAAAGCCTTGCATGGAACGACATGTAAAACTTCACCCGGTATAAGTTCTGTATGTTTTATTACTGAATGATAGAAAACTTTCATATCTTATTTCAACTCTTTCAATCTTTTCTCAAGCAGGCGTGTCGTTTCTTTGTAATCCTTAACGGAATCAAGCAATACTAAAAGTGCTTCCGCGTCATCACTTGAAATTACTTTCCTCAGTATTTTTGTGGAAATTTGGTAATCTAGCGCATCCTCTAAAGATCCTCCGGCTGCAACAAATACCGCTGTAAAATTAATGGTCTGCGTAACAATCCGATTTCCGAAAGACAAGTCAAATTTGTCCATCAAGACACTGTCAAGCATACTAAGCTTATCTTCGACCTCTTTTTGGGTTCTGTTTCTCAAAACAGCTTCATGAAACAGTTCTTCAAGGTCGGTAACCGAAATAAATTTAGCAGTTGATGGCGCATAACTCTTCTCCGGCACACCTTTTCTATTAAGAGAAACTACTTGAGCACGGTCGTATACCTTGTCACTGATTTCAAAAGTTGACTCGTCACGGTTGGCAGTACCAACAAACCAAATATTGTCAGTAACTCTGACCTTACGACCATCAATGAGGCTCTTAGCTCCTGTCAACTGACCAAGTTTATCCAGGTAGGCAGTTAATAATTCCTTTTCATCATCAGAAGCATTCGACTTTAAGTCTCCCTGCCTGGCTTTTTCCATTTTTTCCCAAATTGAATAAATGGACGGATCGTCTGTTGCCATTTTTTTCTTTATGTCATCCGGAAGTTCCATGGGAAGGGTTCTCATATCTGATGCCACAAGTTCTATTAACCATTTGTTATGATCAGGTTCTTGTAATATCGCTAAAAAATCAGAAAAATAATATTCAATACGCGCAAGGTTCATTTCATCCAAAACTATGAAGGTTGGAATTTGTGCGCATCGATCCTTACTGCTTCTATAAAGCTCTATTGTAAAGCTTTTGGCATTAAACTTTTTATTAAAATCATTATAATAACCCAATAGTTCATTCCGGTCTCTCCACGACGATTCCACAGGAATCAGTTTGTTAAATCCCGAAATAGCTTCCGAAAAAATACGGGGCAGACTTGATTTGCCGGTTCCTGACATCCCCTGAAGAATAATAAGACGACTAACTGACATCCCCGCCAGGAATGCCCGAATATCATTATCTGTATAATAGAGTTGCTCTTCAACGGGACGACTTCCGGCATAATTTTTAACATGCGAAACAATTTCCTGAAGAGAAGTTAACTTACGCCTGCGGATACGCCCAGAGACATCATTTTTAAAATCGACTGACTCAGTTTCCGTGTCAACTTTAGATAGTGACGGGCAAGTGTCGCCGGTTCTGCTTTCAAGCGCGGTTTTATGACTTTCAAGTTCTTGCAGCAAATGTTCATTTAATGCATTTGTCGCTTCTACTTCCTGCTTAATAACATCCAACGCCCGTTTTGCGTTTCTTGCTGCAAATAACTCCTCTTGATATCTATTGCGTTCAAAAATTAAAGTCTCATTAACCTGCTCCAATCGCTCTGCTTTTTTCGCATTTTCCTCCAACTTCGCTATCGCTGCGTCATCCGGATATCTTGTATAAATAGACACTAATTTTTCGTGTTTATCGCGAAGTTCCTGCAACGCCGTAACAATTTCTTTCACAGAAGCAATACGTATGCTTTGTTCCGCGCCCTCTATTTCTGTCTTCACATTATTTAAAAGGCTTTCAAGAAACGCTACTCGTTCTGATAGTTTGTCCCGGCTTTCACTAAAAACTGCCGTCCTTTTCCTTTCGTCTTCCAGTTGGTTCTCCAAAACGCTGATTTTAGCAGGGTTTGCTTCGTCATATCTGTTCTTTCTTGCTTTAAGGATTTCTTTTAACTCGTCCAGCGCCTCTTTCTCGTCTTCAAATTTTAGCTTATCATGATCCAATGCTTTCTTATCATTCCATAGCTTTTGTTCACGATCTGATAACTCTTTTAACTGTTGCGTAAGCTCGTCAGCCTTGTCCTTCCATATTGCTTTTGCTTCTTCAGTTGCTTTCGTCAGCAAATCAATTCTGTCTTTTTCCGCACTTTCCTTAATGTCTTCAGCCTCTTTGCGGACTTTTGCCGAATAAGAATCTGCTTCGTTCTTAACAGTATTAGCTGTTTCTTTTATTTCTTTAATTTCATTTTTAAGGTCTGTAATTTCTTTGTCCAAATCTTGCTTTTTGTTCCTGATATTGTCAAGATTTTTCTCTTCCTCTTTCTGTTTTTCGGCAGCTCTCTTTGCAGCATCTTCAGCCTCTTGTTTTTCCTTATTCCAGAATTCTATTTCTTCCGTAAGTTGCTCAATCAGCCTCTTTTTTATATTTTCGAACTCGGCCTCGCTTTTACTTGCTATCGCGTCGTCCAATGTAGCAGGTTTGGTTGGTTGTACAGATGGTTGTGTAACCGAGGACTTTTGATCAGGTTTTCCACTTCCTTGTCCTGACTGAGCTTTTGCTTTGTTTTTCTTTTTTGCCATTCTTTAATCCTCCCTGTATGCTTCCAATAAGCTGTTAATCAGGTTAAAAACATTAGCCTTGTAATATTCATAATCATTATTTGAGAACCTGTCGTCAGTATCATGAGAAACCTTTCTTCTGATTTTGTTCAGGCTGTCAATTAAATTATATTTTTGATTAATATCCGGCTGAGCGAGAAACTTATTTATTTGAATATCACCAAGATGATATTCCACAATAAGCAAATTAACGAACTTTTCCACAATACTGTTTCCGAATGTATGACCGAGCCTCTTAACAATAGTTTGTAAATATTTAGTTCCTATCCATTTCAAACTGTCGACATCCAGATGCACATTATCACATATACGCTTTTTATAAACCCCGTATCCATAAGTCGAAATATCATCGAATGCTTTTTGTTGGATCAGGTTAAGATTATCCTGCGTAATTGAACGGAACAAAGAATTAAATAAACTTTCAACGACGCATCTTGCCAAATTATTGACAATATTCTCTTTCTCCAAAAGGCTGTGCTGCCGCTGCATTAAAGCGTAAATACGCCTCATATCATCGTATACGTATGGAAACTGCGAACGGTAGAGTTTTAAAAGAGGCATCGTTTCAATTAAAAACACTTCATAATCTTTATCCTTAATCTTACGTTTATAGGAAGAACTGATTTTACAAATCTCGTTATACAAAAAGTCCTTTACCGGTTTCCCGGCCAAATACGCATTTTCCGATAATTCCATCCATTGAATCTGCCTTAGGAAATAGTTATCGTCTATTCCGCTAAAATCAAAAGGTGACTCCGTACGGTAACCACCGGGATAACTTGGATCAATGATTATTCTCATCCTTAAATAAATATTTATCGGATCTCTTTGTAGAGTTCTAATAAACATTTTTCCCCTTAAAGACCCTTTATTGGCAATTTTAAAAGGATGTTCAGACTGTTCTTCCTCAACACTATCAATTTCCTCGTCAAAGGATTCTAAATCGGCAAAGAGATCAATAGCTTCTTCATTTGCAAACGAATCAATAGCTTCTTCTTTTGTTATTTCTCCCTCATCATATTCTTTTGATAATTTTAAGTTTTTAAAATATGCTTTGTATGCTCTTTGCAATTTTGATTGTTTAATAATTACCGGTTCAAACGTAGCTGCTTCATTACCTTCAGTTGTTAATTTAAGTGGCAGTAACGGTCCTCTAAATAAAGATATCTGTCCTACATCACCAAAATGAAAATATGGCAATACCTCTTTTTTTATTGCATTGATAAACATATATCCGTATTGCGATTCAGAAGATACACGTTCGGAAATAACAGAACCGTTTAGATACTTCGTCCCATCTTCCGTTAATTTCCATGGTTTCCTGCTTTCTCTTTCAGCATAGTTCTTTTCCTGTAAATGTATAAGAACTTTATCCACAAGACTTTCTGCTGCATTTAACGCGTTTGCAATGCCCCTTGTAGACAATCCGATTGATACAAGCCTCAGCACAGTTTCTTCATACACATCGAGATAATTTTCTAAAGGAGGTGTCGCTTCGCACTCAACCGCTATTACGGGAAGCGCAATATCAATGGCTTGTTTGTTGGGTACAAACCGCCTGATATTTAATATATCAATATTCACGGTAACAACCTCCTTGCCCAAACGTACAGATATCATACAACCGCTTAAAGCATGGAATCTGCATCAATGTTTCCGCGTCTCCATAAACGGCCAGCTGCTTTATTGAACGACTGAAAGCAACACACAATCGGTTAGGTTTCTCCAAAAAACCTACTACCGGCGCCTTTCCATTTTTTGATGGGTTCGCACGGACGCAGGAAAGCAACACATAATCAAATTCTTTTCCCTGAAAAGCGTCAACAGTACCGACTTCTATGTTACTCTTTTCTTCGTCATTAAGGAATTTATCTAAATGACTGACAAGCAAATGAACTTGTGCGGAATAGAAGGTAATAATACCTATGGTTGCTTTCGGATCTACATTCAAAATTATACGGACGTCTTTGACAATAGCTTCAACTTCCGGCAACCTGCTTTTTGATATTCCATTTGTTTCTACTCCTCTGGAAATTGGTACGTTAATAAACGTCAACGCCCTCCCATTGTTAATTTCCGACGGACTTGACCTAAGTTCTGGTGTAACACTTTTTGCAGTTTCCAAAAGTCCATCATAAAAAATTTCGCTTACAAATTTACAAATTTCAGGATGCATTCTAAACTGTCTGGTTAAGCGAAGAGCTTTGGGCTTTTGTCCGACTGCGAACATTTCAAAAAGCCGCTCAAACAAACTCTTTTCCATTTCAGGAATATCCGTAAACCGGGGATCTTCTTTCAATAGCTTTAAAACATCTGGTTCAAGCATATGGGGGAGTTGCTTATGGTCTCCAACCAGGATAACTTTTTTACCCATCGACATAGGAATGAACAAATCCAAAGGATTCGCCCTGGCAGCTTCATCAATTATCACAAGATCATACTCTTTATCTTTAACGTTTAAGTCCAGACTTGTCTGGCATGTTGCTGCCGTAGTTACCGAGTATTTACTTACGATTGCCTCGGAATCTTGTTCAATACGGCTTAAAAAATCACTGATAATAAGTGATTTTTTCCCTTCTAAATCAGATAACTTGCTGTAGTAGTGCTTGGAAAATGCATTGGCAAGGTTCAGTATACATTCGTTAATCATTCTTTTGTCTTTTATATCAACAGAAACACGCTCTTTACAAAATTGTTTCTTCAGAGTCTTAACTGCTTGTACATACTCTTGAAAGCCTTCTGCAGTAAAATTATCATCACTTACCGCTTCTATCGATTCCCTGATTCTTTCCGGAATATTTAAATCTTCATTTATTCGAATATATGCCGCCAGGCGCCTGGCATTTCTTGCTCCGTCATCTTCGAATTCTTCTTTTGTCAATCTCTGTTCCTCAAGCTTTTTAACAATCAAATCCTCGTAATCATCATCTGAAATCGTAGCGGAAGCAATAACCGTTTTTGCTAATTCGACTGTTTCCTTTGGATAAGGAATATCCGCAAAGCTAAGATACTGATTTATTAATAATATTGCCTTATCAATTGGTTCCCCGGCATTTTTGTATGAGAGAAATGCATCGTCTAAACGTCTCTTGTTTTCGACATATTCTGGCGCAGAAGTGTTTTCAACCATTCTGCCAAGCGTATTTTTTAGTTCAGCCAACCATTTATCCAACACCTTTTGATATTGTTCTTTGCTGCTGTCTTTTGTTCGTTTTGCAGTCTTACGAAATGCAGGTAAATCCCCAGGTAAAGGTGTGGATATTGCATTGTCAACAGCCTCATTTTGAAAACTGGAAATTAATATTTTCGGACTTTTCATCAAATAGCCGTCTTTTATCTTTTGGCGATCCTTTTCTTTCGCTTCAAAAATCTCCCTGAATCTTTCAATAATCGCTTTTATTACTGTTGTTTTGCCAGTGCCCGGAGGACCTTGTATTAAAGCAATATCAGGAGTATTAATTGCCAGATCAAGAGCAGCTATCTGTTCCGGATTCAATTCAACAGCACGTTTGAAGTTTCTTTTGAGTTCGTCAGTAACCGGCTTTATTTTGCTCCAGTTGTCTGACAATACATACCTTGATGTTCCGGTTTCTATCAGTGAAACGATATATTTTATGGGTGATTTATTATTAAGCATTCTTTCTCTTGCTGCCAGCCTGCGGGCCATTATATACCAATCCCCTGCTGTATAGAGTGTTAACGCTCCGCTTGGTGGAATAAGTTCGGTATTATCACCCGCTTCAAGAAAAGTTGTGATTCTGTTACCGGAAATTTTCCTGATCTTGCCAACACCAACCTGCCGTTTGTTACTGCTGTTTTTACTGTTTTGTTTATCATTGCTGTCTTGAGCATACCTGACAGGCTGATTCCTGCGTCCAGTTTCTTTTTCCGGAACCCCTAGTTCCTTTCCTATAAAGGAATCATCCAGTTCCTCTTCAACTTCAAATTCATATGAAACACCGCTAACTTCAGAACGAAAAGAGAATGAAACGTAATACAGTTCACCAAATTCATCACTCTCTATCTCAAGGAGTTTTTTGTTGAGTGCATCATATGCTTCCCAACGCGCAAAGTAAGAAGCTGGATTTGATATTTTTTCTAAATCAGCTTTTAAATCATCATTCACCTCTGTCGATTCCGACTCAGTTACAAAATTTATCTCAGGTGCCACGTAAATATCTACAGGAAGGTCGTTTTTCTCTTTCAAGTATGCTTCTCTATCAGCAAATATTCCCCGGGCTGTATTCTGCGCAATTAAATACTTTTTTCCGCCTATAAAACGAATAGTATCCTTCTGTTTTTTCTTGTTTTTATAATTTAAACAAAAAATTGCCGGCATACCAAGTTGGTCCCAGACATAGCCTTGGTACAGGTTATCAGTATTATGGGATTTAAGAAACTCATCTCCCACAATTATGTTAATTGGTGTCTTATATTCCGTTACCGTTTGGAACGTATAAACCTGTACTTCAATAAAACTTTCTTCAACACCATCGATTAAGAACATACACCGATACGCACCGTAGCTTTCACCTTCTAACAAATCCAATAGATAATCTGCAGTGTTCGGACTTGCTTTACAAAGGATAACATTATCATTCTTTCTATCTTTCCCATATTGGCTGACGAAAAAAAACTGATTATCCTGCGATGGTTCTACCCGTATAAGAATGCCTTCTTTATAACCGGCAGAGACATCATCGTAAGTAAGTTTTATTTTCAATCCTTTTGCAGAATATATATCAGATATTTTCACTTTGCTTCCTCCAAAAATCTCGCCATTCGAACGAAAGAGTACTTTTTACCGCCAATTTCAATTTTTACATTTTGTTCAAAAAATATTAAATCACCATTTTCAAGAAGAATCCTATCATTATTTTCTATCTTTAAATATTCTTTTGTGCGCCAGCGCTGAACCACAATGCCTTCTTTGAAAAACTCATTGTACGCCCAGTAACCTTCTCGATTCTTGGCTATCGTCATAAAGTTTTCTTCAGCATTTAAGTTTTCTGTAGCTTCATCATACTTGAGAACATACAGGTTCTTAATATAATTTTTTCCTTCCCTAAGGATATATGTATTATCTGCTTCCGGTTGTTTTCTTTTGTCTATAGCAGCTCCGTTACGATAGCTTTCGCCTTCTCTAAGCAGATTGTAAAAATTCAGTTTTGCTGCAGGTTTTGATGGCGCGTCACACCAAGGACAAACTCCGTAAACTCTGCCGCTTTTCCCGGGGTAATGCCATGCCCCGCAAGACGGACATTTGATGACCTTGTTAGTCGCTTCAAGTAAAGCAAATTCAAACTCTTGCGCAGTTGGTCTGGACAAACGGTTTTTCTTTCCATCAACAAAACATCTACGGAAAAGTTTTTTCAGCTTATCAGTCAGCACAATATCTTCAGGAAGCATGCTTTTTGAATTGGCATCAGTAACATACTCATATTTGCCTGCAAGTGCAGCTTCTTCATCCTCGGGCGAGCCATCCAAAACATCGTCACTTATGTAAGGATGTCCTATGCGCAGCAATTCAAAAAGAATAACCGCAAGTGAATAATTATCAGATAATACATCCGGATTTCTCTTTCTGTCTATAACTTCAGGGGCAATATATCGAGGAGTCCCTAATACTGTAGCGGCCCCTTTTCCTGCAATATAAATGTTATCTACATCAATCATCTTTATAGATATACTTGTTTTGGATGCACCTGTTTTTGACAGTACTTTTTTTATTTTGACAAGAATGTTATTCCCTGAGATATCACAGTAAGAAAGGTTCCTTTTCTCAAGAGATTTAAAAGCCTTGGCGATAACATATCCGATAAAAATTCTTTGCCGCAACCCAAAACCTTGATTATACCATTCCGCAAACGACATTTCCTTATCGGGAATCAAAAACGAGTTAAGAGGAACATGGTCAACCACTTTTTCCATTACATAACCAACATATGGTTTTTCTATAACGTCTTCGACCTTGACAAAGTTCGGCGGCATTTCGATATTTTGAATAAAATGAAGTCTGTCTATAATATCTTCATCAATTACACTTGAACCATTCGGATAATAGAACTTAATCATTTTACGCTCAGTTGCGTCTTCATAAACTACTCCTTGAGCGCCATATCCATAAGGTTTTCCCAATATATACTTTTTGCCGCTGGAACCAGTGATTGTCTCACCGGAAAGATCCTTCATTCTTTCTTTCATACTTAACAACCCCTATAGTCCTGTCATCTGCGCTAAATTCTGAAATATCAAGTACCAGAGATTCTAACTCCTGCTTAATTCTTCCTTCAGTAATATTCATTTCGATTTCTTTAACGAGCTCTATTTCGCGACCAAGTTGGATTCCGTTCGAAACACCATCCGAACAAACAAAAACAACATAGTTGTCATTGTTTTTTAACATTACCTCTTTTGTCCAAAAATCTGCAGAGCTCACTGATTCGCAAAGACACAGCGTCTGGTTGGCAAACAGTTTATTATCTTCTGGTGAACAAATTTTAATCTCTCCGGATGTAACGGCTAAAAGACTATCCCCAACAGAAAACAGCAATAACCTGTCGCCAAGTTTCATCGCAATACTCAAAGTTGCGCAGCAATCACCAATTATTTCTTTACTAAGAAATAACTTCCATTCAGTAATAAGCCTGTTTACTATTACATGAAAATCAATTTTGATTATTCCCCTCTTGACGTCAGAAAAAACCTTTTTTGCTGATAGGATTGCCGCTTCAGAACCGGTTTTAGCTTTTTTGCATGATCCAACCCCATCAGATAAAGCCAGAACAAAGTCCTCGCCAATAACGGTATACCCCACTGAGTCCTGATTAGAAATGTTATTAGAGAAATGATTAAAACCGATATCTGATACGGTAACAACTATTATGTCCCCGCACTTTTCCTCACTGGAAATCATATTACAATTTCCTCGTCATCAAAATCAATAATTGGAGCTACAACCCCTGTATTATTCGGATTAACGCTATGAATGCGCGCAACAGTTGACATTGTCACCCACCTGAAAAATTTAACTATTCCAGAAGCATCTTTTGTCTTAATAACAGGAATCTCCGGATTATTAATAAAAGCCTTTAACATTTCCAAGTCAGCATCTTCCCCAATTCCTAATGCCAAGCGTTGACATTTTGAGGTTCGATTTCCGGAATGAAGTTTTTGAAGCGGTTCCCATTCATTATAATTCTTTCTGTTATACATTTCTTCAGTACAATCGGTGGGGATTCCGTCGCTTATTAAAACAATTGTCGGCGTATATGCTCTGGAAGACACCACGTCTTTATCTTCAATCAACTCTTTCACTACTTCAAAAGCTTCTCCCATGGGAGTATTACCAGTTGCTGTTAACTCGGAAAGGGTAATCCCGTCAATATCAGCTAACGGTTGAATAATCTCAACGTTTCCACCAAAGGCAATTACGGAAAGTTGAAACTTCCCACGGATGTCGTCTGCCTCTGTCAATGCGGTAAGCATTTCTCTTAACGCAAGATTTAATTCATTTATCTTGTCGCCGCGCATACTTCCAGAAGTATCTGCCAAAACAAATATTGGCAACGCTCTAGGTTCTCTAGCCACAAAACTATTCAGCCCCAATTTAATCACCTCTCTTAAGCTTTTTTCTTCTTCACAGAAAGAAATTTCATTAGTCACGTTAACCTCGTATAACTGGGCAATTTGCCGAACCTTTCCAATTGGTAATTAACGGTTTTAATCTTTCTAAATGTAACGATATCATTTTTTGTAATACTTGAACCAGCGTCTCTGTCTTTAAAATATATCCCTTTTCCTGTTTCTAAAGGGCAATATGGGAAATAAATCAATAATCGCCTATATCTTCAAGCTTTCTGTTATATTAGCAAAAAAACTGAACAATGCCGATCTCTCTCATATGACTTATCCCCAAAATTTAGGTGATGCCTACATTATTTATACTTGTTCTTAATTTTTGAACAGACATAGTTCTTAATAATCATATAATATTCTAATCCTAGTGTCTAGTTCATTTCATTCAGCTATTTATACCTTTAAACACTTCCAGCCTTGCCTTTGTGACCATTATCCCCGCATGATACATGATTCCCACCTCCGTCTGCGCCGAGGCGTAGCCGTTATAGGCGGATCTTACGAACCATTCGATTGCTTTCTTGATATCCTGTTCGGTTCCTTTGCCCCAGTCATACAGCCATGCAACCTGGTATTGTTTTTCCGGATTGCCGGCTTCCGCTGCCTTCAGCGTATTGCCAAAGTCCAGATTGGAAAACTTTTCCCAGATTATATCAGTATGGGCTAATTCACGGTTTTCCTCGTCAACCCATCCATGACGGCCTCCCAGAAAAATGCTATCTTCGTCCGGATAAAAATCCGGTTCCGCACTGAAATCAGAATCGCTTAATTTTTGCGCGCAGCCTGTCAGCCGGTTCCATTCCGCTATTGACCGGATTGCGTCCTCATTCCCGTTGATTGCTGCTTTTTTCAGCCATTCCGCGCACTTGCCAAAGTCTTTATACGTTCCATAACCGTCATGGTAATAAACAGACAGTAAATACTGGGCTTCCGCATCGCCGTTCAGTGCTTTTTGTTCCGTATTTTTAAAGCATTCTATTTGTCGCAGGATCTCGATGGCCAGCGGCTCTTTCTGCAACGCTGCCCTTTTGTACCATTTCAGTGCATACGGCCAATACAGCTGCGAGTCTGCATCATAATCAAAGAACACCGATTCGGAATACGTCGGTTCCTTTTCTTCCCCGGTATCCTCATCTATCTCAGATATCATTGACCTCATCGTCATAAAGCCAAACTGCAATACAGGCTCCTTCTTCCAATCAGTCCTGACAAGCATACTGTACCACTCCCCTTTCTGCTTATGATTCTTACCGTTCGGACACAACGCTGTCGATGATGCCGTATTCCAGCGCCTGATGCGCTGTCAGGTAATTGTCGCGATCCGTATCCGCAACCACCTTTTCCCGCTCCTGTCCAGTATGGGAGACAATCACGTCATACATCTCTTCCCGGATACGCAGGATGTTCTTCGCATGGATCGCAATATCCGAAGCCTGTCCACTATACCCGCCCAAGGGCTGGTGCAGCATCACCTCGGAATGCGGCAGGGCGAAGCGTTTCCCCTTGGTTCCCGCCATCAGCAGGATGGATGCCATGCTGACCGCAGATCCGATACAGATTGTGGAGACATCCGGCTTGATGTACTGCATGGTATCATAGATTGCCATGCCTGCTGTCACGCTGCCGCCCGGGCTGTTGATATACAGATAGATATCCTTGTCCGGGTTGTCCGATTCCAAAAACAGCATCTGCGCAATGACCACGTTGGCCGTCGCATCATCAATGGGGCCGGTCAGGAAAATGATCCTGTCTTTCAGAAGCCGCGAGAAAATGTCGTAGGAACGCTCGCTGTTTCTATCCTGTTCAATCACAAAAGGCACATAACTCATTACTATCCTCTCCTTTCGTTTCTTAATTTATATCTTTTACTTTGCATTGCTACCGCAAACCATTCCGCACGAATCCATAATCCGTTTATAAGAAAGGGGCTCCTGTTCCGCGAAAGAAATCTCGTCATCAGGCGGCATATCACTATTGTCCCGATCATCGTAATAGTTGTCATTATCTTTTACAACAGTTGCAGCAGCTTTCCCTCGTTATCCGTCAGCGGGGTACTGTTCCCGTAAAGTTCATCTGCTTGCAATGCGATGCTTTTGTTCCACTTGACTGTGCCATTATCGACCTGCGCCTTTTTTAAGAAGCCTTTCTTGTTCAGTTTTTCCATGGACGATAACTTTAAGACCCAGGCGCAATCGTACAGCCTGATTTCCCCGTTGCTGAAGAAAAGCAGAAGCCAGTAATCCCGCAGGGGGAACACCTCGCATACGGCAGGTTTTGACCCGTCTGTACCGGATATGCATTCCCTTCCCTGTTTAAGCCTTCGGAGAAAATCCGGCCGGCTGTCTTTTTTCTTTTTTCCCTCTTTACTCATGAGAATCGCCTTCCTGTTTCCTGTGGTTTTTCCGCATCATCACTTCCGCCTG
>JAEETM010000067.1 GCA_016290335.1 Treponema sp.
CACCGGCCGCTACCAGCGGATCACCCGGGAACGGAAGGAGAAGATGGAACGGCTGCTGGGGATCGGGAAGACTGAGTAAATGAGGCAAAACAAAAGGACTCTGCGTCTCGCAGAGTCCCCGTGACCTGCCCCCGTTTTATGTACCACGGGGAAATTTAGTATAGCTGCAATAATCAAAATGTTTGCGCATATGCAATCTGCGGACTCCGTCGGACGGTTTTGCGGAGCAAAACGGACGCGATGCGGAGCGAGCGGACTGATTTAATATAAAAACTGTTTCTTATTTCCTATAATAATTACAGCCATCGAAAGATGGAAATAAATTATTATGGGAGGAAACATGTTAGACTACAAAAACATCATTATTAAGCGCTATGCGCTGGGTCTTAGCTTCAAGCAGCTGGCGGAAGAGTTTCACGCCAGCAAATCCGGGGTAAATGATTTTATCCGCGCTTTTGAAAGATGCGAAAAACTTTCGTATCCTTTGCCGGAAGGCATAACCAACTATGCCATTGCCGAGCTCGTATATGGACATGCACCCGGCAGTAACGGACGCAGCGCTGGTTATGAACAGCCAAACTATGAGTGGGTGTTCCAACAGATAACAGAACGAAAGAACATGACGCTCGTGTATCTGTGGAACCGTTACCGGAAAGATTGTATCGCCAGGGAAGCAAAGCCCTACCAGTACCGGCAATTCTGTGAAAATTATGCCCGATGGTGTGAAGAGAATTACGAGACAATCCATATACAGGCAGTAATCGGACAGAAGATGGAAGTAGATTTTGCCGGAAAGACGTTCCAACTGATTGACAAAGTGACCGGCGAAACAACTACGATTGTAGTGTTTGTGGCCATCCTTCCTTATTCCCAGTATATCTATGCAGAGGGAATGACGTCTACCCGTGAACCCCAATGGATTATGGCCAACAACCATGCGTTAGAATATTTTGGCGGGGTTCCTCCCATTGTGGTCTGCGATAACTGCAAGCAGGCTGTAATTGCAAACCGTGACTGGATAGATCCGGATTTGAACAAGGATTATGCGGAATGGGCTGAGCACAACCACACGGTGATCTTTCCCGCAAAAGTAAGAAAGCCAAAATATAAGAGCAGCGTGGAGAACGCGGTCGGCATCCTTGAAAAAGGATTCTTCCATGATTTGGAAGAGAACCGTTATTTTAGCATGGAACAGTTCAACAAGGATCTTTGGAAAAAATTAGATGAACTGAACCACAGTAATTTCAAGAAGAAAGGCTATAGCCGGTATGATTTATGGAAAGAAGAGAAGCTGGAATTAATGCCGCTTCCTTCTGTATCTTACGAATATATGGAACGGAAAATGGCAAAGGTATCTGCCGATTTCCACGTGCGCTTTGACAATGCATATTACAGTGTGGACAAAGCATTTCTGCATAAGAACGTTATGATTGCTGCCACATCGGATACGGTAACCATCTATTCCATGAAAGGCGAAAAGATTGTCTGTTGGAAGCGGGCTTCCCGCAAAGGGGAATGGCTGACCGATCCAACCCATCTTCCGGCTTCCTATAAACAGATGTCGGAATGGAATGCGCCGTACTTTACCAGAAAGGCCATGACGGTAGGCCCTTATACGGTAAAAGTAATTGAGCGTGTTCTGAAAAGCAGGGAACATGAAGTACAAACCTACCGTTTATGCATGGGTATCCTGAACTTTACAAAAAAGTACAGCAAACTGGCGCTGGAGGACTGTTGCAAAACCGCTGTTGAAACCAACCATATCTCGTATTCGTTTATTAAGAACTCAATTGCGGCCGTAGCCGATGAAATCGGAACAGCCGGTTTTAATACAAAAGTAAATGAGGAACGCAACAAAGGTGCGTTTATAATGAATCCGCATGCCGGTGACATTGAGCGCCTTCTTTCGAAGAGCAGTATGCTCGCCGGAAAGGAGGCTGGCAACAATGAAAAGGAATAACCGGATTGAGGGATTGGTAGAACAGCTTCATGAACTGAAACTTCCCCTGATGGCATCCGCCTTAGAGAAACTTTATGGAAACAAAGTTTTTGATACGATAGACCGGGTAGAAATGCTGGAAGAATTGGTTGGACCGGAATACCAGGAAAAGATATCCAACGCGTTTCGTAACCGGCTCAGCCGGGCACATCTTTCCGGATGTCCGCAGACCATTGATAATTGTAAAGATTCCGCTGAACGAGTGTATCTTCCGACAGAGATAACAGCAACGTTGTCTTCGTTGGATTTCGTAAAAGATGGTTTGAATATCTGCATTCTGGGGCCTTCTGACAGTGGAAAGTCCTACCTGGCTAAAGCGCTCGGAATACAGGCCTGTATGAAATTTCGCACGGCCTATTACCACTGCGAAGAATTCCTGGAAACGATGGTAGCCTTAAAACAGACGGACTATCTCAAGTACCAGAAAAAAATCCGTTTCCATATGAAATTGGATCTGTTGATACTGGATGATTTTCTTTTGCACACCTTAACCGATGAGCGAGAAGTAAAAGTGCTGTTTGAGGTTATGGAAAAGCGCAGCGAATTATCCAAATCCACGATTATATGTTCCCAACGGGAACCTAACAGTTGGGCATCCATGATTTTGAATGACGAGGTTTCCGCCAATTCGATAATGAAACGTGCCACAAAGCATTACACGGTGGTAATTAAACCACAAGAGTAAGAGGGAATTTTATGTGTTTTAGGGCGTCCGTTTTGCTTCGCAAAGCGTCCGCTCTGAAACGCATCGACGTCCGTTACGGACCGCAGAATGCACTTGGGATAATAGCTTTTATGTTCCATTACATATACATACTTTTCACGCATTATGCCGCTGATTTTTTCCGGCGGCGGGTTAAGCTCTTCCTCAACTGATATATCCCTGTTAATGGTATTGCATTATTCCCCAAACTCTCTCCGGAAGAAATCCAGTACCGGGGCCAGGTTGTCGCAGATTTCCTCCTGCAGGTACGCCACCCCGGCGCTGCCGGCCTTTTCGCTGCCGGCCGTCCCGATTACTTCCTCCAGATAATCCATATAGACCGTCGTCATAAAGATATGCAGGTGCTTCTGCACAAGTTCCCTGCTCTCTTCGTCTTCCGTACTTTCGAGAAGGATACGGAAATTCGCGGCGCAATACTGGAGGTTAATCAGCGCGTCCATTTTTTCAAACAAACGCCAGGCCGTCACCAGGTCGTTCCCGCCTGCGGTCCGAATCTCATTTCCGGCGAGCTTTTTCAGATCCTCATATACCGCCGTAATCTGCCGGTTGTTCATTCCGCCCCCTCCTTCTCCGTTGACTTTCTTTCCTGTAACTCTTTTTGCTTCCGCGTCCACTTGTTGATCCCCAGCAGTTTATGACGCCGGGGCCCGTAACGCTTTTTGAACTTTTGTGATTCACGCTTTTCGGATTTTAACATGGCCTGCCCCCCATTCAAAACGTTCATGATCCTCTGCAGCCGTTTCGTTAAACACCGACTTAAAACCAACTTACTTTATGTAAATTATAACAAAACAGCCGCGGAAAATAAATTCCACGGCCGCCGGGAAATCAGAAACCTGTTATATTCTCTTTCGTGTTACAGCACAGGCCGGACTGACGGTTCCGGCGCGCCGCACTTTACATATGCCAGGAGCAGCCGTCAACCGCCCAGCAGGTTTCAATGCCGCCCGCTATTTTTTTCAGCTTCTCGCTGTCAAGCTCCATATCGGAAATTTCCGCAAAATAGGCTTCCGCTTCCTCTTTTGTGATGTCATAGCCTTCCGCCTTAGCAAGCTCCATCAGCTCACCGGCAGTCTTGCACTGCACGGCTTTCACAATTTGCTCTTTTGTGAGTTCTTTTTTGTTGATTGGCATAACAATTCCCCCCTTGCAATCTAACTAAAACAGCAGAGACCGTTCTTTTTTATAATAATACCATAAGCAAATATAAAATTTGTCTTTAAAACAGAAACTTTTTTATTAATCATGATGATTTTCTATATTATGTATTATTATAAAACAACAGCCGCGGAAGTTGAATTTCCACGGCTGTTGAATCGTTTACAGTGGTAAATATATGAACTTGTATCAGTGATCTGACTTGAGTCCGGCGCCACACATGGTAATCAGGCTGTCCGGCGTCCTGCCGTGAAGCTGGCAGTATTTCAGGTACGCCGCGTAGTTGCCCGCCGTGGTGTGCTCGCAGTAAATGCCTTTGGCCGCCAGCGTGGCACGGGCCGGCAGAATCGTTTCTTCCGGAATCTCCACGATTTCCATATCGTATTTATAAATCTTTTCCAGAATTTCCTCACCACGCATGGGCTGGCCGATGGCAATGCCTTCCGCCAGCGTCGGCTCCGGCGTTACCGCGGCCGGCACTTTCAGCCCCTGCCGTTTCGCTTCCGCAAAGGGCGCACAGTGTTCGCTCTGGATGGCGATCACATTAGGCATTTCGGGAACCACGCCGCTGGCCACAAGGTGCTCCAGGCCAAAGACCCCGCCCAGGAACAGGGTCCCGTTCCCCAACGGAATGAAAATGTTCCGGGGGATCCGGTGCAGCTGCTCGTAAATTTCATAAATGTAGGTTTTCGTTCCTTCATAAAAGAACGGGTTGTACACATGGTTCGCGTAATACTTTCCTTCTTCCGTTACCTTCGCCCTGCACACATCCGCGCAGTGGTCGCGGGAACCGGGCACCACATTGGCCACGGCCCCGTGGGCCTTAATCATGTCGATTTTTTTCGGCGACGTCCCTTCCGGAACAAAAATCTCGCAGTGGATACCCACGCGCCCGCAGTAGGCCGCCACGCTGTTGCCCGCGTTGCCGCTGGAATCCTGCACCACATCCGTCACGCCGATGGACTTGCAGTGGGAAATCAGGACCGCCGCGCCCCGGTCTTTAAAAGACAGTGTCGGCATGAAATAATCCATCTTCAGCATCAGGTCTTCGTCAAAGGGAACGATGGGCGTCATGCCTTCGCCCATGGTGACGGTTTTCCACGTTTCGTCCGCCAGGGGCATAAAGGCACGGTAACGGAAGATGCTCCATTCGTCCTTATCGATCAGCGCCTCGTCAAACTTTGGCAGTTCATACTGCAGCTTCCACAGGCCGCCGCATTCGCATTTCGGCGCCCGCGTCGTTACGTCTTCCACTTTTCCGCATTTCGTGCAAACATACTTTACTTTCATACTGTCCCCCCGTCATCACGCAAATCATTACTATCAAGAATTATAAATTGTATCCGGAAACCATTGTTTTCTTACTATTGTAACAAAACAGCCGCAGAAAAATCTACGGCTGTTAAATCATTTACTGTACAAAATTGGTATTTTTCGATTATTCTATCGTTTCGGCCGCCGGGCATCATAAGGACCGGTGCCGCCGGCGATAGCCTGCAGCTTTTCCCCGTCCAGCGCGTAATCGGCCAGTTCCGCCATGTACGCTTCGGCTTCGGCTTTGGTTATCTCATAGCCCCCGGCCTTCGCCAGCGCTATCAGTTCGTCGGCAGTTTTGCACTGCATGGCCGCCTTGATCATTTCACTCGTCAGCTCGCTCTTTTCAATTTTTGCCATCGTAAAAACCTCCGTTCAGCCCTTATTAATTTTCAAAGCAGTAGTCTTTGGGGCAGTCCGGATAGCACCCGCCGCCTGCTACTTTCTTCAGTTGCTTATCGTCCAGTTCCACATCGGCCAGCTCCGCCAGGTACGCTTCCGCTTCCTCTTTGGTTATCTCATAGCCCCCGGCCTTCGCCAGCGCTATCAGTTCGTCGGCAGTTTTGCACTGCATGGCCTTCATGATTTGTTCTTTTGTGAGTTCCTTTTTGTTGATTGGCATAATGTTCCCCTCCCTTAAATTATAATCAATACGGCGCGGAGTAATCCGGGCAAAAACTGGGACATTCTAAATCATTTCCGCAAAAACCGCCCGCAACACGTCTGACCTCTCCGTCTTTCAGCTCAAACTCCGACAGTTCGGCAAGGTACGCTTCGGCTTCTTCCTTAGTAATGTCAACGCCTTCCGATCTGGCATATACCATCAGCTCGTCAGCAGTCTTGCACTGCATCGCTTTTTCAATCTGTTCTTTTGTGAGTTCGTTTTTGTTGACCGGCATGATGTTCCCCTCCCCAAAAAAATTAATTTTTAACCCTGATGCGCAAACGCATCAGGGTTTAAACTCATTTAATTTCAACCGGAACAACAGCAAAGGAAACGCCGGATGTTTCATCAAAAAACTTTACCATTTCCTCACCATCGCACCGGGCGATGAGTTCCTTGCAACGGGCAATTGCTTTGGCCTTATCGTTGTTCAACGCATCGGCATAAGCTTTTGCATCCGCTTCGCTTTTGAACGCGCAGTCAATTAATGTTTGCGATACATTAAAACTGCAGGTGATGATGTAAATGTTCATGGCTCTCCTTTCTTAGGGAAAATTAAAAGTTTAATCTCCTAACTATTTTAAAATCGTTTTAACACATTTCTGCGAATTTACATTATATATCTTTTTGTCTGCTTTTTCAAGTTCTTCCACTTTCATATCCGGTGGTTAGCGGCGGAAATTTTAGCCACTCTGTTAAATGACGGTTTCCATCATCCGGTATACGCGTCTTCCGCCGTATTCTTAAAATTTTGTTTCCAACACTGTTATTCTGCACTCATGTTTCATTTTCCGATTCCTCCGCTACACAGGAATTTGTCTATTTACTCCATTAACATTGATTTACTTGATTATAACAAAACAGCCGCAGAAAAATCTACGGCTGTTGAAGAAAACACGAATTTACATGCCTTACAATTATAGTTTGTCATCTCTTATAATTATCATCCGGGATAAATATCATGTGGGCAATAATAAGGACATTCCGCATCGCACTTTGTATAGCACCCGCCGCCAGCTACATTTTTCAGTTCCTTACCGTCCAGTTCCACGTCGGCCAGTTCAGCCACGTACGCTTCCGCCTCTTCTTTAGTAATCACGTAGCCTTCGGCTTTTGCCAGCGCCATCAGTTCATCGGCAGTCTTGCACTGCATGGCCTTCATGATTTGCTCTTTTGTGATTTCGTTTTTGTTAATCGGCATGATGTTCCCCTCCTCAAAAAGAGTTGTTTTTAATGCCTCTTCTAAAAGCATATAATACAACCTAAGACAGATTCATCAAAATTGACGCTTATGGAATTTAATCTATGCCATCCCCCATCTTCTTCAACCGCTCGCCTTTCAATTCAACGGGAGCCCCTAACATCGTGCGGACACTCCCAATCGCAGCCACATACTGACTGACAATCAGCGTAGCATCCACTGCCGGCCATATTTTTAAGTTCTTTACCGTCCAGCTCAACATCGGTCAGTTCTTCCAAGTACGCTTCCGCTTCTTCTTTTGTAATCTCGTAGCCTTCTGCTTTTGCCAGCGCTGTCAGTTCCTCCACTGACTTGCACTGCATAGCTTTTTCAATCTGTTCTTTTGTGAGTCCATTTTTGTTGATAGGCATAATGTTCCCCTCCTCAAAAAAATTAATTTTTAATGCCTCTTATAAAAACATATAATACAGCCTATGAAAAATTCATACTTACAGGAATTGTTTTTATAATTATACCATATAATCTTTACTGAGAAAAACCCCGCTTCCCATCATCCGGTATACGCGTCTTCCGCCGTATTCTTAAAATTCTGTTTTGCCAGCCAGGCCTTTTCCTCCTCGTTTTCCGGAATGTCAATTCTTTCTATTTTGAAAATCACAGGACGCGTTCCGTCATTGCAGCAGGCGATCATCATGCGGTCGTCGTTTGTCCATCCCTTCATGATGGACCCGCCCTGCAGCGCGGCATATACATACCGGCTTACCGCGTCCCACGCCTCGCCGCAAAATCTGCCGTTCATCAAATGGTAGAAATCATCCTGCTGCGGCGTCCTTTTCAGCAAAAACGTGTCGCCCTTCTTAAAAAAAGGACATGGGCCCGATTTCGGATCCGCAAGATATTTTTCCTGATACTCTGTAAAACATTTTGTTTCCAGCACTGTTATTCTGCACTCATGCTTCATGTTCCGATTCCTCCGCTACACAGGAATTTGTCTATTCACTCCATTACCATTGATTTACTTGATTATAACAAAACAGCCGCAGAAAAATCTACGACTGTTGAAGAAAATCAGAATTTGTCATACTAAAACAAAACAGCCGTGGAATTTCCACGACTGTGAATCATTTACTGTGCAAAATTGGGGTTTGACATTGTATTATTATTGGAACTGCGATAAAATAAAATTGTGCCTTTGATATAATCATTTTTTACAGTCATCTTTCGGAGGTATTTTTTATGTTCTCGTCAAAGGAATTGGTAAAAGCAATAGAACTGCAAAAGTCTGCAAAACTTAAGCTTGCCTTACTTTCGGGTTTGGTGGAAAGACCAGCAGAGAAATTAGATGTCATTGATTATGAACTAATTAACAATTGGTTATATTCTCTCCAAGCTGACCTTGATTGTTTGTATCTTATGATTGCTGATTCTTCTAATGACTACCATTTGAGTCGTGAACAAGCAGACGCTTTCGAAGCAGCTGCTCACAGACAGAAACGACCTGTCCCTACTGTAGTTTTGGAATCAAGAAAATTTTATGATGAGGTAGAACAAGAGCGTAAGCAAAAGTAACAAGAGAATTATAAAAATAAACAGCTCCGTACTGCTGAAATGTATTCAGTGGTCGGAGCTGAATTTTTAATTGTTTTGATTTAATTATTGTGTGTAGCTTTCCAGTCGTTGTACTGATTCAACAATGGAGCACCATTAATATAGGAAATTTCAGGAATATCAGGACGCAACTCTAAAATGCGTCTATAGGCGACGGGTGCGTAAATTGATTTCCTACAATGAACCAGTACAGGTTTTCCAGTGGGAATGAGTTCTTTATAACGTTTTTCTTCTTCTTCGATGCTGATGCCTTCGACAGGGATGTTGATAGCGCCGATAAAGTGCCCTTTATCATAGGCTTTGGTAGGCGCAACATCAATAATCACCAGGTATTTTGTCTTTTTCATATATTCCAATGCTTGTTCAGGTGTAATAGCTCCCAGTGCTTTTTGTCCTTTTGTGTTGTTGGTTGGTTTTACCTGTTCTGTTGTCGTAGGTTTTGCATTCTTTTCGTTCTCTGCGTTTTTAGATGTATTTCCACAACCAGTAAAAATCACAAGTACACATAATACCAAAGCGATGATTACGGACTTTTTCATTTTACACTCCTCAAAATTGACTAATACTTCTGAATTATCTTTTTTATAATTATAATAAGTGATTTGTAAAAGGTCAAGAATATTGGTTTTAATGAAGAACATTTTGTTTAGCCAAACTGGGATTTGACGTATTAAAAAAACAGCCGTAGATGTTGAAGATCCACGGCTGTTGAATCATTTACTGTGCAAAATTGAGGTTTGTCGGCTATACGATACTCCATTTTCGCCGTATCGTATTACTGGGTAGAATAAAAGGTAAGTTGCAGCGCTTGCGTTTTGGCAGGCGCTGTGATTTTTTGTTAGGCTAATGATGAAATATCGGGATGCCAAATCGGAATCTCGATGCAAACCCGCGGTGTTAAAGGTGGCAGAACCGTATCTCCCGCACCAAAAAAAGCGCAGCCTGCTTTCCTTTTGAGAAACAGGCTGCACCGCTCAAATAAACCTTGTATGGTTGCCGGATCCATATAGTTATTTTTGACTGAGTATGGCTTCCAGCCCGTCCCTGAATTCCCTGAAATGTTCCGGGAAATTCTCCGATCCGTGCGCGTAAATTTTCCGGCTGCCGTTGACGGTGGCTTTGAGGGAAAACATGATTCCGTCCCTGACGTCTTTCGGGTGATTGCCGACAAAGCCGTCCCAGGTCAGAAGCTCGCAGTCGTTCAGCAGTTTCAGCACCCTGTCAGGGCTGCACACCGTTTTGCTTTCAGGCACTCGTTTATCGCCATTTTTTTCATATCTTATCTCGTATTCAGTGACTTCGGCCTTTTTGCTTTTCATCACAATTTCATACTCGGTGGTAAACCGCATACCGCTCAGGCGGAGCGTGACAATCTCAAAAGACGTAATTTTATCGGATGGATTTTCTGAACCAAAAGCTTGTGAAACAGATGGAAAAAGCATCATCGTCGCAGCCAGTAACAGGAAAGTGAATAATTTTTTCATTTTATTTCTGTTCATTTTTATTCCGCCTTTTGCATTTTTTATGTTTAAATTTAAATTTATTATATCACAAAAGCAGCAAAATTGACAGTGACGGAAATATTTTTCTAATTATATCATACTCATCGTTGCTGAGCAAAACAGCAATTTACTTCACTATTTTTTCAAAACGGAACATCCCGTCCGGGAACTGATCGTCCAATTCATTGCCCGCGTCAAGATCCTTCGGGTCAGGATGATACCTGTTGAAGAACTCTACAATATGAAATCCGCAGCGGTTGACATAGAAATGGATATTCCTTTTTTCAAAATACGGAGTGAACGTTTCCCAGACTTTAACTTCCGGATGGAGTTTTTCCACAGCGCGCCATGCAGCGAAACCTATACCTTTGCTATGTTCCTTCGGGGAAACAAATAACAATTCCAGGCTGCCCCGTTCGCCATTAACATTGATAACAACGCCGCCGGCTTTTTTATCGCCAGCCATAATACGATAGGCTTCCCCTTTGACGATACAATTCTCTATCGTCTCGCGGGAAATAATTTCATTCTCTTTTTCAAAATGATCGTCCCGGAGGCCGAATTCTTCAAGGGCTCCATAGTTAAAAGCTTCCTGGTTATCACGAATGAACTGTTCACGGTCGTCCGATTTCAAAGGACAGAGAGTTACCCTGGTCATATCAATTATCCTTTTAAATTACAAATAGTACAATTAACATTGATTTACTTAATTATAACAAAACAGCCGCAGAAAAATCTACGGCTGTTGGGGAGAACAGGAATTATTAGTTATACGACACTTCAATATCCATAGGCCGGACACTTAATTGTAAAAGCTGTTCCGCCCGCAATACGTCTAAGCTGTCCGTCTTTCATTTCACATTCCGATAACTCAGCAAGGTAAGCTTCCGCTTCGGCTTCCGTAATTTCAATTCCTTCTGATTTGGCTAACGCAATCAGCTCTTCCGCTGTTTTGCACCGCAGTGCATTTTCCAGCACTTCTTTTGTGATCTCGTTTTTGTTGACTGTCATACGTTCCCCACCTTTCGAAACAAAATATTACAACGGATTTTCACCTTACATTATATGTTATAAATAAAACATGAAAAATGCGCAATATCTGTTGAGAAACCGTTCAGTTTTCCGGTCATGGTTCAGTATGCCGAAATATTTTTAATCCGGTTACTTATTAATATCCTCCAGGTAATTCGCGAAATGACCGTCCGTGATGATCTTCTTTATTTCCGGCAGCTTCTCTTCGCTGAAGGAAATTTTGTCCGGTTTGCGGTTGGGCACGTAAACCGTAAAGCTTACCGACTTTCCGGCCGCGATGGCTTCCGCGCATTCCTGCGGGATGGAATAATAGCACAGATCAAACAGATTGATCCGCTGGAACGAGCGCGGCAGCTGCGTGTTCACAGCCTTCTGCGCCTTATAGGTTTTCCCGTCCACGGTAAAATCCGCTTCCCTGTCCAGCAGATAGCGGGACGAAGCGCTGGAATGATTGGTAAAGTTGATGATCAGGCGGAGGAAGTATTTCGCATTCTCCTCCCTGTCGATCTGTTTGATAAAAGAATACTCCCGGATGCCGTAGGTGCCCACATTTTTGTAGGTGCGGTAACTGATCGTATCGGAAAAATTATCCGTTTCCACCATGATCCGTGCCTGGGCGGGCATGGCGATCATCCAGAACATGGCAGCAAGTATCAGCAGTTTTTTCATGGTAATTCCCCCGTTTCAAAATTTCTGCTCACTAAACTGTTTCATCATTTTTATTCGCCAATAAAACAGCTGTCACCTTTATTATAATCCATAGTTTGAAAAAACAGTAATATAAAAAACCTGATGCGTGATGAGCGAATCAGGTCCAATATCACGTTTCTGATAATCATCTGTATAAAGATCAAATACCGTTTCTGGCACTTTTTTACTATTTTTGATCTTGCATATTTTCTCCTTGACAAGTAACATAGTAAATAAGAAAAAACATTAACGCTTATTCAGTTGTTATTATCAGAGCAGGAGGCGCTATTATGGGAACAATGACCAAAGAATTAATTGAAGCGTTATATCAAAATGGAAAAGCGGTATATGAGGGTAAAATTGACTTAAATACAGCGACTTCATCTATTCTTACTCAGTATCCTGACAATATTGCAGAAGCCTCTGCCAGGTTTTATATTGAATTATATTCGGATTTTATCAGCGGAAAAGGTTCAACATGGAATCAGAACAGTTCACTTGTCTTGTATTATGTCGAACATATCACTTTAGAACAAGGTTTAGATTCAGGAGCAAATGCTTTTAAAGCTGGCATGAACTTTGCAAAACTAAGACCTATAAAGAAACTTATATCTGATTTAAATGAACTTTGGAAAAGAATTGGTAACGGTTCGCCTGAAAAGAGAAACACATGGCTTCTAACGTGGAATCCAAACAACTGGAAATGGGATGGCTGTGCCGAAGCAGTTTCAGCAACACAAAGTGGAAAACGTTACCTTGAAAAATGGTCCTGCAGCAGTAATCATGTTCAGAAGGACGATAGGATTTTTTTAATAAAGTTAGGCAGTCAAACCAATGGGATTATTGCTTCAGGTTATGCAGAGGGGCCCTCATACGAAACGGAACACTGGGACGAACAAAAAAGATTGGCAGGAGTTACTTGCCGTTCAATCGATGTTTCTTTTGATGCGGTTCTAAATCCGGAAGGAAAAATCTTATCCCAGGAACAGCTGAAAGAGAACTTCCCGGAACAGCATTGGAGTCCACAGGCATCTGGAATTGCAATTAAGGCAGAGTATTGTGATAATCTTGAAAAATTATGGTCAGAGTTTTGTGAAAAGAACAAAGGACTGAACGAAGTGTTAAACATCAAAGACTCTATTAGTAAGATTAGTAATTATATCACATCCCGTGGATTTACTTATCCCAAAGGGCTTATTGAAAACTTTTATTTAAGCCTGAAAAGCAAACCCTTTGTTATCCTTGCAGGTATTTCCGGAACAGGGAAAACGAGGTTGGTAAAACTTTTTGCCGAGGCAATTGGTGCTGAATTCAAACTGGTTTCGGTAAGGCCTGACTGGAGCGATGGGAGCGATCTGTTTGGACATACTGATCTATATGGTAATTTCGTTCCCGGTCCGGTTTGTTCTGCTTTTGACAGTGCCATTAAATATCCTGATAAGCCAGTTTTCCTTTGCCTTGACGAAATGAATCTTGCACGGGTCGAATATTATTTGAGTGATTTTCTGTCAGTAATCGAATCCCGTGAAAAAAGAGATGGAAAGATTGTAACCGAAAGTATCGCACATTATAAGGACGGCATACCTGACAATCTGTACATTATTGGGACCGTAAATATGGACGAGACAACCTTCCCGTTCAGTAAAAAGGTCCTTGATCGTGCTAACACCATCGAATTCAGTAAAGTTAATCTGAAACCTCTGCAACCCATGAAACCTGTTGAACCACAACTGTTGCCCAACAGTTTTCTGCAGGCGAATTATCTTGTTCTTGCTACAGACTGCATGAACGAAGAACCGGATTTTGTAGAAAAAATCTGTGATGATCTGCAGGCTTTGAACGTATATCTTGAAAAGGCAAATTCTCACGTCGGATATCGTGTCCGGGATGAAATCGTTTTTTACATGTTATATAATAAAAAATCAGACGACCTGTTAGAGTATGAAGAAGCATTAGACAATGAAATCATGCAAAAGATACTGCCACGTATTCAGGGTAGTTCAGCAGCTATCAAAAAACTGCTGTTTGATTTATTTAAATTCTGCATGGGAAACGATGCCGGAATTGATGCTGATACCGGAAATGCAGGTGAACAGATGAAAACCCTGGCAAATACTGCAAAATATCCGGCAAGTGCGGAAAAAATTGGTTATATGATGACGAGGTTTGAGGATGACGGCTTCACTTCCTACTGGCTCTGATAAAGTATTAGAGATTCGAACTGCAAATGTAGATATAATAATAAAAAACAAAGGTATGAGAGTCACAGATTTTACCAAAGTATTGACAGCGTAAATATTGGTGGATTGCCATTTCTTCCTTCTGCTACGACCCTTGTTACAAAACTATTAGATGATCTTATTACTGATTCTTCCGAATCTGCATTTGAAAGAACAACACTGCCTGCAGGAATAGAAGAGCGAATTCGTACTGTTGACTGGGAAAAAAGAGACGTTCTGATTGGATTTGTCCCGGATAAAGAACACTTTGATATTTTTTATAATAATCGAATGTACTTTACACGGCGTTTCAACAAGGATAATTTGCCGATCAGATACATTGCTCTTTACGAAAAAGGCTCCGGTATCTGTTATTATGGAGAGTTTTTAAACTGGCATAAGGAAGAACGCAGAACACTTCCTGGAAACAGCAACCACCCAGCCGAGTTATATCATGTGTTTGATGTAAAAGAATGGGTACCCCTTCCAGATATCATTAAAACTGAAGAAACCGGCCCGAACCCAATTGCTTATACTAATTTTTTCCTACTGCGCACAAGTAAGAAATATTCAGAACTACGGCTTCGCAGTGAAGCAGATTACCGTTTCTTCGTCGAACTAAAACGCAGAACAGATACTAAAATTCTTGATGAAGAAAATAACACTGTAGCTTTTGAGGTTGGTGACAGCAAAATCTGGTTAAAGAATAATCAGATTTGCGTCTTCAGAAATGGTGAACAAATCAAAACCTGTACTATAGACGAATTTAATAAAAGACCAAATGCAACGTTTCGAAAGTTGCAAAGTTTCATAGGCATATGAAAGAAACTTAATGCCTTATTAAAACGCAAAAACGTCGGTTTTTTACCGACGTTTTTTTATATAATTTCCTTTATATTTCCATATATTTTTGACTGGAATTTAGAAAACATATAACGTTTTTTATAATGTGACTCTCAAAGTCCTTTTGTTGTATCATTTTTCTGACTGTACATTCCCATAATATCAGGCATCTGACTTTTTCATCAGCAAGTTGCCTTAATACATCTTCATCGCGCTTGATATTCTTTTCAAACTTCTCATTCCAGAATTCCTGCCTGCTTTTTGGCATATACGCGTACTTGCATCCTTTGTGCCTGTGCCAGAAACAACCGTGAACAAAAATCGCAGTATGATACTTCGCCAAATATAAATCAGGATGCCCGGGAACATAATTTACATTCTTTCTGTAGCGAAAACCATTTGCAAACAGCAATTTTCTGAAAAAGATTTCCGGCTTTGTATCTTTGCTCCGTATTGCGGCCATGTTACGACTTCTGTCTTCTGCTGATTTGATATCCATTATTCAGACTCTTTTTCTTTTACATATTTTATAAATTTATCAATGCTCCAGATATGCTCCTGCCATTCTCCCGGATACGTTTTGATATACGGTTTCGGCACTACCAGCCTGACTTTTTCAGCAGACATCTCCTCCATCTGTTTCGCAGATATTCCCTGCTGCAGTGTACAGAGATATTTTGTTTCATCCCTTAAACGATCTGCTTCATTAAGAATCTGCCTCCACCTGTCTTTACAGGTAGTTTTGGCCGCAAGTGAGGTCAGTTTTGACGTTGTAAAAGAGGGATTGTGATAGGCCGACCCCGAAGGGAAAATGAAATCCGGTGTTTTGTTTCCTTCTGTAATGACCTGGGATTCAAAGGCGATTTCATTTCCACTGAAAAGTGCCGCGAGATGGTGTTCCAGACTCTTTCCCGCTCTGCTCTTTCTGCGGTTTAAAAGTGTATTGGCAACTTTAATAAACTCATCTATGCTGTTAAAACCGTTTGCAATGGTCGGCCACTCGAAAGCGTGCTCCACAGCCTTAAACAGACGAAACTCCTCATCCGTCCAGTCTATGAGTTTCCTGTCCGGATTCTCCATAACATACTCATCATGATCATAGACTTCACTCTGGATCTGTCTTGCAGCTGCCGCCATAACCTTTGTTTCAGGAAAAATCGCATCAGGTCCCAGGCCGGTTATAAATTTTTCGATCGCCGCCTTCTCCCTGCTTTCAAAAGTCATATCTCCTGTTTCAATCAAATTGTTGGTCTGAGCAGGCCCCATTCCGAAAGCGTCAAGGAACTGGTCAATCAGATCAGCATTATCCAGCACAAACGCGCGATAATCTTCTTCAGTATATTTAATTAGTACAAAAAGTGAACCTGTATATTCCGGTCTCAGAAATTCAAAGCCTTTGCCAAAATTAGTAATCCGGTATTCGTTTCGAGTCCCCTGCCCGTAATAAATAAAACGCGTTTCAGTGGTTTTACCATCATGCCATTCTATATTGACCCACCTGTCATGGTTCTGGCCCTTTTCAAAAAGCTGATCAAAAATAATCGGAACAGCAGGTTTTGCTATATAAATACCCGCCTGATGTCCACCGGTTTTACCAGTATCATTGGCAGAAAGGAACTTGCAAAACGACTTTTTTCCACCCATCACGGAAAGGATTGCCTGTGTTGCCAGATTCTGCGTATCCATGATTATCGCCTTTCTTATAACGCTATTTTATTATTATTGCCAGATTCCAGCTCATGCAGTTTTTTTATAATGAGCTGAGCAACATTTGACATGAGGGGCACCACGACAGAATTGCCAAACTGCATATATGCCTGGGTGTCGGAAACAGGTATTTTAAAAGTATCAGGGAAACCCTGAAGGCGCGCACACTCTCTTGGCGTCAGTTTACGCGGATTCTTACCTTCCTGTGCAATCAGTATTTCTGAACCGTCTTTATAATATCTTGCACTCAGAGTTCTTGCCACGCCATCTCGCGGAGCTATACCATACCCAAACCCGTTGCCTTTTGCTTTATGCTTTTCAGCATAATCTTGAAGATACTGCCACAACTTGTCTGACAGCGTATATTTGTCAGAAACATAATCCTGAAGAATACCTGCCATAACCGGTCTGGGATCAGTAGGTGTAATATCAAAACTGAAATCAACATCAGTACCAAAACGTTTTCTGTCAAAGCCGACAATAAGAATTCTTTCTCTGTGCTGCGGCACATAATTCTGCCCGTCAATCACCTGATAAAAAATTTTATAATCTAGTTCGTCCAGCGATTCACAGATTACCTTGAATGTTCGACCCTTATCATGGCTGCAGAGATTCTTTACGTTCTCCAGCATAAAAGCCTTCGGTCTTTTCGCTTTTATAATCCGGCATACATCAAAAAACAGAGTCCCCTGGGTCTTATCCTCAAACCCGGTCGCACGACCCAAGCTGTTTTTCTTGGAAACGCCGGCAATAGAAAAAGGCTGGCAGGGAAAACCAGCCACCAGAATATCATGATCCGGGATATTTTCGGCTTCAACTTTTGTTATATCACCATCCGGCACTTCTCCAAAATTGGAAAAATAAGTCCGCTGGCAGTACTTATTCCATTCATTGGAATAAACACACCGCCCACCTGCCGTTTCAAACGCAATGCGCATGCCACCGATACCGGCGAACAGATCAATAAAAGTAAAATCACCACTTTTCAGACTGCGTTTCTGCTTCTGCTGTTCAAACAGATCCATCAGCGCAAACGAAATACATTCCTGAACCGTCTGTCCGGAATATTTTGCATACTCTGCCAGTTCTTCATACACAACATCATCTAAACGTACATGAATTTGTTTATTACCCATAACTTCCTCCGGGAATTTTTTTATACCACTTTCATCCCTATTATATCATTTATGCAAGAAAAATACAATACGCGGGTAAAAAATGGTGTAGATTTTTTCCCAGTTTACTCATAAAATATTGTTTGGTTGCATTGTTGGATTTGTATAGACATAATGTGATTAAACTCCGTACTTTGATTTAACGCTTATCAAAAGCATATATTATTTGTTGTACTTTCAGGAAGATTTCATTTTCTGGCAATATTTGAAATTTATAAGTAAATTACAATATCAGGAGTAGATTTATTGCTCAATAATTCATCGCAAAAGCGAGAATAGTTAAAATATAATAAAAATATTTGAAATAAATTTGAAATATTATAAATATTTATTGACTTTATTTTATTATAACGGTATACTATAAATATCATAAAAATAAAATGATAAATTTTATTTTATCAAGAAAGGAAGCAATTATGAGAGAAACAAAGAGAGAAAAATTTGTAAGGTTGGCAGAGGCAAGGACGAACAGAATTATCGACACGCTGCAACTACTGGGAAATCTTTCCAATACAGGAGCATATGAATACTCCAAAAAAGACGTTGACCAAATGTTTAAAGCTATTGACGATGCTTTATCTTCTACCCGTGGTAAGTTCAATAATGCTGCCGCCAAAGAAAAAAACAAGTTTTCATTTAAGGGTTAAGGAGTGGTAATATGTTTACTTGGAGTGAACAGTACAGTTGGAATTTTGGAGGCTCATGTGTCGATTCCGTTGGTCCAAATGAGGCGGATACCGGTTTATTTGAAGGACATCCGTATAAAGGACTTGTAAAAGAAATCCTGCAAAATTCTTTGGATGCAAAAAATCCAAAGCTACCAGATACACAGCCGGTAGAAGTTGAGTTTCGTTGTGTCAAG
>JAEETM010000172.1 GCA_016290335.1 Treponema sp.
GGAAGCATCAGGTATCGGATTTTTATATGAAACCTTCAACCGGTTATGCGTATAATGATTTAGGCCGGGAAAAACTGGACGCGATTTATGCGGATGTTTTTGGAACCGAAGCAGCCCTGGTACGTTCGCAGTTTGTATCCGGAACCCATGCCCTGGCTGTTGCCATGCTGGGTAACCTGCGTCCCGGTGACGAAGTAATCGGTGCCACAGGCACGCCCTATGATACCATGCAGACAATCATAGGCCATCCTGTGAAGGTACCGGGATCGTTGACAGACATAGGGGTCATCTATAAAGAAATCCCTATGAAAGGCAATTATGTGGATATCAATGCTGTGCGCGGCGCTATTACCGAAAAGACCAGGATGGTGCATATACAGCGGTCCTGCGGGTACAGTGATGACAGGGGCACGTTGGATGTTGCCGCGATAGGCCGGCTGATTGAAGAAGTTCATAAAATCCGTAAGGATATTATATGTTTTGTAGATAATTGCTATGGTGAATTTACAGAAGCAAAAGAACCGACGGATTACGGAGCTGATCTGATGGCTGGTTCCCTGATTAAAAATGTAGGTGGAGGATTGGCACCGACCGGTGGTTACATTGTCGGGAAAAACGAACTGGTGTATAATGCGGCCTGCCGCCTTACAGTACCGGGTCTTGCCGGAGAGATGGGAGCTACGTTAGGGGATACTGCCCGGGAATTCTATCAGGGATTGTTTATGGCGCCTCATGTGGTAATGCAGGCTGTGTTAACGGCAGTTTATGCTGCTGCGGTATTCAGAAAGCTCGGCTATAAAGTTAAACCGGTCCATAATGAGTTACGGCACGACATTATCCAGTCGATAACATTAAAGAATGCAAAAAATCTTGAAAACTTCTGTGTGGCGGTGCAACTCAATTCACCGGTTGACGCCCATGTAACACCGGTACCCAGTTACATACCCGGATACCAGGATAAAATCATTATGGCTGCCGGAACATTTGTTCAGGGTGCGTCCATCGAACTAAGTGCTGACGGACCGATGAGAGAGCCATACAATGCCTTTATGCAGGGAGGCCTCACATACGAACACGGGCAACTGGCGATCAATGCAGCAGCACGGTTGATCGGACCGGCGACTGAAAAAAGAAAGGCAAAAGTAATGGGTGATGTTATCATGGAAGGTGAAACTGATAAGTCGCTGTTACAGGCCTGTGAAGAGATTATTAAGTCGCGATAATCTCAAGATTCAGGCATAAAAGGCAATATGAGCTAATAAGACAAGCAAAATAAAAACTACAGGATGTGCAAAACGACACAATCCTGTAGTTTTATTTTTAAAACTAAAAGTAAAAAATGACATCAAAATGACAAAAGAAAGACATTGCAAAAAAGGTGAGACGTCAAATTGATGCGAGGCTACAGCATACGGAAAACGGCAATCACTTTACCCATAACCTGGATGTTGTCATTACCGATAATGGGGCTGTACGCATCGTTCTCAGGCTGGAGCCTGATAGACCGTAAATCTTTAAAATAACGTTTGACCGTAGTTTCTTCATTATCGATCAGGGCAACCACAATATCACCGTTATTGGCAAAATTCTGTTTGCGTACGACAATATAATCATGATCGAGAATACCGGCATTGATCATGCTGTCGCCCTTAACAGACAACATAAAAACATCATCTTCTGTGCCAATCAAATCCAAAGGAATAGGGTAAGTCTCTTCAATATTCTCTACAGCAAGGATAGGAACGCCGGCAGTAACATTGCCTACAAGAGGCACAGGAACAACTGTTTTGTTACGCCAGGAGGCTTCCTGAGTGAGTTCCAGCGCGCGTGGCTTGGCTGAGTCTCGTTGGATAAAATGCATACTCTGAAGTTTATGTAAATGATTATGGACACTGGCAGTAGAAGACAATCCGACAGCCTTGCAGATTTCACGGACAGATGGCGGATAACCTTTAGCCTGGGCATAGCTGCGGATATAATCCAAAACCTGTTTCTGCCGCTCAGTTAACATTTCTTCTGTATAATTACCGTCAAAATCTTTAGGGATTAAACTTTTGTGTCTGGCCATAGAAACAACCTCCCAAAAAATACTATCAAAATTGAAAACATGTAAAGTTATATTTTCTAAAAACAATTATAGCAGAACATGGGGGAGATGTCAAACGTTTGTTCATTTACGTTTGCTTATTCAGAATTTGATGTAAAAGCAATATATTGCACAAAAACCCCGCATATTTCCCAATAATTATTTTACGTCCGATAATATATATTATGTAAAATCAGAAGAGGAAAAACAGCCATTATTTAACTGTTTTCTTACAATGTTCCCAAACCAATGGATTTATGATGGTTATTGCGAAAAGAATCTCCGTGAACTTGTTACTTTTCACGCTGCTTAAACCTGTTTGGATCCCGAAATATGCCATTATCCTCTATAACGCTCCTATTTGCGTTTTAAGCCCGTTTTTGTTTTTACGCGACTCATTTATCGTACCCTGCCTTAAAAATCGTTCTACGGGCTTTTTACGAGGTCGATTTTCAAAATAAAAAACCGACTCAAAATATTGGCCGGTTTTTTATTAAAAACTGTATTACCTTCTCAATTTAATACTACCTAAAACCTTTTCCATTTCCGGATTCATTATTTTCTCATCTCTGGAAATGTAAGCTGTTAATCCGAATGTTTGCGGTGTAACCATTGCGTTTGCGTTAAGGTTAAATTTATAATTGTTTTTTACAGAACCATTGCCGGATAATGAAATTGTTCCGTAATTATTGCTGAAGTTTGAATTTGTAGTAATTTTATTAAAATCGACATATTCTTTTACGGACGGATGTTTCAATCCTTCATTGATAAATTTATCAATGAGCATATTTGTCAGGAACGGATTGTTGAAGAGTTCAGAAAACGTATTTTTATCTTTGGTTTTGGAGGAAGCGAATAAGGCTACCTCTGAAATTTTCTGAAAATTTATTTTTGAGATGTCTTCTTTGTTCAGTGATTTGCCCGTGTCTTCTGTAGCCGTCGTGTTGCTGGCATTTTCCTTGTCCTGTGGAGCATCGGCCACATTTTTATCCGGCGCATTCCCGTCGTAGTCTTTGTCCGCTGCAGCTTCTTCTTTTTCCTGAGGTGCCAAAAATTCGGATACCCCGTTCCAGGGCATGGCCAGTGTAATTTTAACCGGAATATTTAAGTCGATTGCATCATCATTAACCTGCGCATATGCCCATGTTTCCGGTAGTTTGACCCTTCCCCCCAGCAATTCATCATTGAAACCGAAAGGAACGGTATCCTTTGCCGGCGCAAAGAAAGACAGGCCTTTCAGAAAAGCTTTGCGGGAAGCAATATAGCTGTTGAGCTTCTCCGTGTTTCCGTCCGTGAATTCGCTGCGAACTTTCTTTTTGGAAAAAGGCGTGGCCTCCTCTATTTTATCTTTCTGTGCTTGAAGGTTGGGCAGTGGGAATGTGGATACGACTGTATAAAGCATATTGTTGGCAGATGTGATGGCAATCTGCATATCAAGAGAACGGCGGAGACTCTTCAATGTATCTGTATTCCCTTTGTCTACAATGTGAAGATAAACATAAGGCTGTTTCCCGTTTTTGTTTGTGGAAATACTTATGGTTGAGTTATCAAGGAGTTCTTTAGGCGCCAGAGACAGTTTGTTATCCGCTTTAATTTCATACGGATCCGGCATAAATAACTTATAATTCACTTTATCAGGAGACAGTTCATTACGCTCCAGAACCTGCAAATCTTTATATTTACTTAAGAATTCCTCCGTAGAGAACTTTTCCCCTGTGGCCTCTTCTACTTCTTTTGCCGTAAACGCGCATATGACATTTAAAGATGCTTCTTTCTTGTCAGGCTTATTGGCA
>JAEETM010000015.1 GCA_016290335.1 Treponema sp.
TCGAAGAGTGAGCCGAAGCGCATTCCGATTACGTCAGAAGAAACGATTTCGTCTTCGTTGTATCCGAATGTTTCTGGGTCAGAAGCTTTCTTCATAGCAGCGTTGATAGCTTCTTTTGTTACATCCTTGCCCTTTACTACAGCAGTAAGGATAGTTGTAGATCCTGTTGGAACTGGAACACGCTGAGCAGAACCAATCAATTTTCCGTTCAATTCAGGAATTACAAGACCGATAGCCTTTGCAGCACCTGTTGAGTTAGGAACGATGTTCTGAGCACCTGCACGTGAGCGGCGGAGGTCACCCTTGCGCTGTGGACCATCAAGAATCATCTGATCACCAGTATAAGCGTGGATTGTAGACATGATACCAGACTGGATTGGGAATGCATCGTTAAGAGCCTTAGCCATTGGAGCAAGACAGTTAGTTGTACAAGAAGCAGCAGAGATGATGTTGTCGTTCTTTGTAAGAGTCTTGTGGTTTACATTGTAAACGATTGTTGGAAGGTCATTTCCAGCTGGAGCTGAGATTACAACCTTGCGTGCACCTGCATCGATATGAGCCTGTGATTTAGCCTTTGATACATAGAAACCTGTACATTCAAGTACAACGTCTACTTTGAGTTCTCCCCAAGGAAGTTCAGCAGCATTTGGTTTTGCATAAATTGTGATTTCTTTTCCATCAACGATGATAGAACCTGGAACTTTTACAGTTTTTCCATCTTCTTCAAGAACAGCGTCCTTATAAGATACAGTGTGTTTACCTTCACCAATGCGGCCCATGTATCCACCCTGTGCTGTATCATACTTCAAGAGGTGAGCAAGCATTTTTGGGCTTGTCAAATCGTTGATAGCAACTACTTCGTATCCTTTAGCGTCAAACATCTGACGGAAAGCCAAACGACCAATGCGGCCGAAACCATTAATAGCAACTCTTACATTTGCCATATTATATCTCCTAAAAAATTGATTAAGATTTTTGTTGTATATAAAATAGCGGATTTTCGTGAAATAGTCTATATGTTTTGAATTTTGAGTGATTTTTACGTTTTTTTGTAGGTTAACAGCTATGATCCGGAAGATTCTTTATGCCTTGTATCAAAATAACCACCATCTTCCAGATAGCGGCGGCGGGTCATAATAAGGCTGATTAATTCCTGGTACATGTGGTAATCAATTTCAAGTGCCATTGGAAGAAGAAAGTATTCGGTTTCGTCGCAGTAGCGTTCTATAAACTTAGGGTCGGTAACGTAACCGAGCGAAATCATGTTGGAAATACGGTCTGCACATTTAAGGATTTTGGCCTTCGGGCTGCCGGTATCGAGGATGCGACGGAGAAACTGCTGCTTGTTTTCATCTTCGCGGCGGGTTACTTCAAGCACTAAATCAAGAACAGCCTGCCCTTCTTCATCGGCATTTACAATCAGATTTCTGTCAAAGCCTTCAATGTCCTCCACAGTATCGTGAACCACAGAAGCCTTAAGCAGCACCGAATCAATATAACCGTAATCAATAAGGATTGCGAGCGTGTCCATCTGATGACGGAACATATTACCGCCGGCGTGACGAGCCTTTCCAATCAGAGCGGTTGCCAGCTGCATATAAGGAGCAATACGCATTCTTCCCAGCTGATTCATATTCGAATCATCCATACGCAGAGACCGTTCGGTTTTCATCTCATAATCCTTAATCATATGGAAGATAATATAGCGTTTTTTTTTATGTGAATCAATTTGTATGAAAGATTTTTTTGTTATTTTCCCAGAGTTCCGGCAATAACTATTCCAGCTATGATGATTGCGGCACACAGAAGTTTGCGGCCAATGTTCTTTTCGTGGAAGAAGATTTTGCCGCCGATGATGGTAACAAGACAGGCGGATTGTTTTATAAGCGTCATTATTGTAATTTTGCTTGCTGGGTTGCCGTTGGCGATAAAGAGAGCCTTGTCGCCGATTACGAACATTATTGCGAGCGCCCAGATCCAGCCGTTTTTAATCACACTCCAGCTGAGGCGGATTTTCTTAATCAGAATATAGATTATATAATAGAAGACAATAAAGAGCATATACCAGAATTGCAGCTGCGAGCTTGTTATGTCTTTCATGAGGATTTTGTCCATAAAGCCGGAAAATGAATTGAACAGGCAGGATAGGAATGCAAGAATGATGAAGAAGACGCTAGTCTGGTTAAATGGCGGCTGAAAGGGAGTGGGCTCAGATGATTGAGATTGTCGCATCGAGTACGACAATGACACAGTGTCGGGAGACGCAATGTCATTCTCGTGCTTGACACGGGAATCTACCACTTTAAGTAACAGTAATCCCCCGCACACAAGCAGTAATCCCACAATCTGAAAAACTCCCATTGTCTCGTGCAGAAAAATCACACCGAGTAAAGTTCCAAAAATTACGCGCGATAAAGAAAGCACTCCGTACAGGCTTACAGGCAGCCGTTTGAGCGAATTAAAGCTGCAAAGCCAGGCAAGAAACATACAGAAAGATTTTAGCGCTATGAGGAAATAAAACTTTGGTTCAAGACCGCCGGCTTTTGGGGCTTGTGGAATAACGAGGATAAAGGAAAGCAGCGTGTAAGTAAAAAGGACTTCCATGACGGAGTTTTTGTCCATTGCCTTTTTTTTGGCAATTTCGCGTCCGCCCTTTAGAAGTCCATATAATAATACCAGAAAAATCCAGCTCATAATTTACAAAAAGAAACCCCGAAATAATTTCGGGGCAATGTTTAATTCCAGTTCAGTTCTAGTTCAGCTCTTTGATGTAGCTTTCAAGAACTGCAATCTTTTTCTGGCTTTCGGCAAGTCTGTCGCGTTCTTCCTGAACAAGGTTAGCAGGAGCATGCTGTGCAAAGTTTCCATTGAGCTTGTTTTCACTCATGCGTGCATAGCCCTGCTCTTTTTCCAAAGCCTTCTGGAAGCGGGTCAAAAGCTGTTCCTTATTGATTGTTTCGTCAACAAGAACAAATGCTTCAAAGCCTTTTCCAACAGTTCCGATTGAGCTTGCAGGTTTTGCATCAACAAAATCAACCTTGGCAATACCGCCCAAAAGCTGAATCATTTCTACCTTTTCGCGGGCAACCTCAGCAGCACTTCCCTTTTCAATTTTGATTCCAACATTAATCTTTATTGCAGGATCAATACCACAGTCAACCTTAGCAGCACGGAGCTTGGCAATCAAATCCTTAAGAGAATCAAAGCGTTCTGCAATTCCAGCATTGTCGCGGGCAGCTGCAACTTCAGGATAAGGAGCATTGATAAGCATTCCAACATATTCGCTGTTAGATGAAATCTTCTGAGTTCCTGCTGCCTTGCGGTTCTTAGCAATCTCTGCCAGTGGAAGCTTAGCGTAAATCTCTTCTGTAACAAAAGGAATATATGGATGAAGAAGTCTCAAGTTTTCTTCGAGGATATTCATAAGAACTGAAGTCTGACGATCCTTTTCCTTATCATCACCATTCTTAAAGTTAATCTTTGTAGCTTCAACGTACCAGTCGCAGAACTCATTCCAGAAGTATTCCATGAGGGCACTGGCTGCATCGTTGTAGCGGTATGTTTCAAGCGCTTCACGTGCAATTGTAACTGCATTATTCAAACGGCCGTAAATCCACTTGTCAAGTTCGGTAAGATCTGCATCTGTAACTGGAACAAGATTGCGTCCTTCAAGATTACCCAAAAGGTAGCGGCTTGCATTCCAAACCTTGTTACAAAAACGGCTTCCGAGCTTGAAGGAATCCTTATCAATCAAAACATCCTGTCCCTGGGCACACATAAAGCCAAGTGTGAACTTAAGGGCATCGGCACCGTACATGTCAATAATTTCAAGAGGGTCCATACCGTTTCCAAGAGACTTAGACATTTTGCGGCCCTGCTTATCGCGAACAAGTCCGTGCATGTAGATATCATGGAATGGAGCCTTACCTGTAAACTCAAGACCAGCCATAATCATACGTGCAACCCAGAAGAAGATGATATCGTATGCAGTTACAAGGGCTGTTGTAGGATAGAAGGTTTCGAGGTCCTTAGTTTTCTCAGGCCAGCCGAGTGTTGAGAAAGGCCAGAGCCATGAGCTGAACCAGGTATCAAGAACGTCTTCATCCTGCTTAAGGTCTTCTGCACCACATCCACACTTAGAACACTTTGTCGGGTCTGTGCGGCTTACAATTACTTCTCCACACTTCTGACAGTACCATACAGGGATTCTGTGTCCCCACCAGATCTGGCGGCTTACACACCAGTCGCGGATATTAACAAGCCACTGTTCGTATGTGTTTTCCCATTTCTGTGGGAAGAACTGGATTTCTCCGTTTTTCCATGCAGCAAGAGCTTTTTCTGCCATTGGCTTCATTTTTACAAACCACTGGTCGCTCAAATATGGCTCAACTACAGTTTTACAGCGGTAGCAGTGACCAACAGAGTGAACCATTTTTTCTTCACCCTTATACAGGCCGGCAGCTTCAAGGTCTTCTATTACAAGCTTACGGGCAGCTTCCGGCTTGAGTCCACGGTATTTTTCCGGTACATTTTCGTTCAGGCGTCCATCAGGAGTAAGAAGATTTACAACCTCAAGATTGTGGCGTTTACCAACTTCCCAGTCGTTAGGATCGTGAGCTGGAGTGATTTTTACCATACCGGTTCCAAACTCTTTATCAACATATTCATCAGCAATAATTGGGATTTCTTTTCCTGTCAAAGGAAGACGCAGCATTTTACCAACAAGCTTTGTATAACGTTCATCTGTTGGATTTACGGCAACAGCAGTATCACCAAAGAAGGTTTCAGGTCGGGTTGTAGCAACCTCAATCTTTCCGCTTCCATCAGCATATTCATAATAAAGGTGATACATTGCACCCTGTGTATCCTCGTGGTCTACTTCATCATCAGCAAGAGCAGTACCACAGCGCGGGCACCAGTTTACAAGGCGCTTACCACGGTACATAAGTCCGCGCTCATAAAGAGTTACGAATACATCGCGAACAGCTGCGCTCAAGCCTTCATCATAAGTAAAACGCTCGCGGTCCCAGTCTGTAGAGTTTCCAAGCTTTTTCTGCTGCTTTACAATTGTGTTATGATGGTCTTCCTTTACAGCCCAGGTTCTTTCAAGGAACTTTTCGCGGCCAAGGTCGTTTCGTGTAAGACCTTCTTTTTTAAGCTGACGTTCAACAACGTTCTGTGTAGCAATTCCGGCATGGTCTGTACCCGTGAGCCAGAGAGTGTTATCGCCCTTCATTCGGTGATAGCGAACAACAATATCCTGCAGAGTGTTGTTAAGACCGTGTCCCATGTGAAGAACGCCGGTTACGTTTGGAGGAGGAATCACGACGGAATAAGTGTTGGTTTTCTTGTTGCAGTCTGCACACTGACATACATACTGCTTGTGAATAGGCGAAGCTTCATCGCTTGCCGGTTTAAAATAACCTTTGGTTTCCCACTCACTGTAGATACGGTCCTCAAATGATTTTGGATCGTAAGCCTTTTCCAATTCAATAGCTTTCATTTTTCCGTCCTTTTCAGCATCCTACTCCATTGTGCTGAATAATTAAGATTATATATGGAAAAGATTATAGTGTTTTTGCATAGGTTTGTCATTATGGAGAGTTAAATCAAGTGATTACAAATAGCTGGGCCTAAAGCTTATAAGTAAGCTCGCCTTCTATATTGTGACGTTTTTTCCATTCTTCAATGGCGGAATAGAATCTTCGGTTGACACTTGCGTTTCCTGGACCCAAAGCCTGAACAATTTTATAGTGATAAGTCTTTTTATCCTGTTTAATTTCCATGCAAACCTTCATTTTGTTATCTTTAATTAAAACAACAATTATGGAAGCCTTATCTAAAACCTTGTTTCTGTAAAGATAGCCTACACAGTTTCGCATGTGTGTACTGATTTCGTAAAGCTCGTCAGTAGTTTTTGGAAGCACAAAGAAATACGCATCTTCAGGTCCATTTTTAATAATTTTTTTACCAATTTCAAAATCTGCAGTTTTAGGATGACTTTCGTTTTTTACATTTTCGTATACAAACATATCTTCAACAGGTTCTATCTCATTTTCTGCATTTATATCTTCACCATCATCGGTAACAATATTTTCATCTGCATCCTGTACGTTTGAATTATTAGTCTGCATCTTTTCTGCTTTGAGCATCATAAGTCTGTTTTGCTTTATAGATTCATAATCTATCTTTATCTTAAGCTCTGGAATCGTATCAATAAAATCTTCAAATTTTAAAACATCATCATCATATTTAATTGTCTGATTTGTGACTTTTTCTGCATTAGATCTGTATCCGTATCTGCCATCATCATCTTCCTGCACAAAATATTGAACAAGCTGGTCGTGCATTTGATTTGTAAAGCCTTCTTTCAGGATTCGTTCATGAAAGGCAACAGGAAGATTTCTTGCATTCTTGTAATAAATGGTTATGGCATCGAATATAACATTTAAGTTTGTATCCTTAAAGAACTTTATCATTCTTTTTACAATAACAGACTCACTTTTATCGGTACGTGCATTCTGAACCCAAAGCCGTAAACCATTCAGAATATTATAAGTCTCTTTTTTTGCAGCTCCTAAATCTAAATATACTGTCCTGTTTTTTATAGAAAAACGGAGACGGTTTTCAGTTATAAAGATGTTATATAACAGTTCATCCGTTACCAGAGTTTTTATTGCATCTGAATTGGTAAAACCAATATATTGCGAAAATGCATGAAGAAGAATCAGTTCCGGGTTTTTATGAAAATCCTTACGGAGTCTTTTTGTTTCTTTTACCTGGACCAGATTGCAGAAATCCTTAAAAAGATTCAAATCAGCACGGAAATTAAAACTCTTAACATTATCAACTTTATTCGCTATATGGCTGAACTCCGGACAGCTTGGATATTTTATAAAATCCTTAAGATCTGCATTTTCTGCATGCAGCTCAACTCCAAACTTTCCTTTACAAAGCCCCAGAATAACATGCATTATTTTATTGTTAATATCTGGAGAAATATCCTTAAGGTCGCAATCCCTTGGATGACTCATGATTCCATAATTAAAATCTATTATTTTAGAGAAAACTTTTTGGGTTGTAAAAATCTGGTTTTCATAAACATCAATCCAGTGCCATCGCTCGTTTACTCTTATTACAAAGTTGTCTGTATCAATAATGAACTCGTATTGATTTTTGTTCCAGCTTTTATTCAGGCCGATGTTTGAAGATAATCTAAGTCCACATGAAAAAAACATATTATAGTCTGGAGTGATAGTGATTAGTTCCCAACGTTTATGAAAGTCGCACCAGCCTTTTTTTGTTCTGTTATTAAATGGAATTAATACTTGAGGTGTTATAGAAACCGTTGGATTTTCGAGGTCTTGTTTGATTGGATTATACTTATATGAATAGCAGACTATCATAAAAAACACCAGAAGCTACAAGGATTTTAACACTAGTTGGACACATTTTACAATAATTTTTTATTTATCCTTCCATTTATTTACCACTTATCGCAATAAATTACCACTTGTCGTAAAAATCAACACAACGGAACAGAGTCGGTATATACTGCGAACCATGAAAAGAACAGGTTTAATTTTAGTTTTGGTCGCAATTATTTGCAGTGCTGGATTTGCAGAAGAAAACCTTTCGGGCGAAGAAACTTTTGCAAATGGTAATTATCGTTTTGCTTCAGGAGGATTCTGGTCTTGTGGACAAGACTTTGCAGGAGGCTTTGGTGAGTTTGGATTCAACTTACTGCCAACCGAAAAAGCTTTTGTTCTTCGCGATTGCATTTTCGTTCAGGGTGAAGGAGGTATTCTGAGAAACAGCAATTCGGCAAATCCAGATCCGTTAGAGTATGGAGCATTAAGTATTGGTGACAAGGTGATTTTTGGTGGACGAACCAACGGCAACGACTTTGTTGTAAGAAGCTATGGTTTTACCGGTGCTTCGGTAAGCCTGTTTTCTTGCAGGGAGCATAGTCTTTTTGCACAACCGATGATGCTGAACATTTTGTTCGGAGGTGGCTTTGAGTTCCAGTATTCGGTAAACACAGCATTTGTTGTTGAGTTTGGAGGACTTAACAGATTGATGCTTGGAAATAACAAAAGTGACCTTGAAGGGTATGCAAAATCGAATCCAGTGCTTACAATAGGATTCAGGACGTTGAAATAAGATGAATACGAAAATTGAAATTGAAAACTGTGAAAATCCTTACTGCGTGATTCATACTGCAAGTGAGACTCCGGCCATTAAGGATATTGCAGAAAAAATAAGCAGGATGGATGAAACCGGTAAGGCTGCGGTTTTGAACGGCTGGGATGGCGACTTCTGCATTCAGGTAAAGCAGAGTGAGATTTTCCGAATCTACAGTGCTGATAAAAAGGTATATATGGAAGCGGAAAGTAAAGCTGGGACTGGAACTGCAGCAAGTACTGCACCTGCAACCGAAACCCTGCTTGTAAAAATGAGACTGTATGAGTTTGAAGAGCTTGCAGAAAAATGCGGCTGGACAGACTTTATCAGAATTTCGAATACGGATATCGTAAACTTTTCTAAAGTAACAAAGCTTGATATGTCACTCAGTGGTATTATTAAGGTAAATTTTACAAATGGAAGTGATGCGATTGTTTCAAGAAGATATATGAACAAAATTAAAGACCAGTTGAATATGGTTAATAAAACTAACAAACGTTAGTAAAAATCAGGAGGAATATTATGTTTAAGAAATTTATTAAGAGAGCACTTTTAGGATTTATTTATGGTATATTTATTGGGCAGACAATTCTTATTCTGGAATCACTTTTCAAAGGTGATGGAAACTTTCATCCGGTTTCTACTTATCTGCTAGCACACACTAACACACCAATTGCTGCAGTAATCGCCCAGTATTTTATTACAGGAATAATTGGAGTGACATTCGCTGGTACTACCGTTATCTTCGAAATGGACCGCTGGAGCCTTGTTGCTCAAACCGCACTTCATTTTGTAATCACTTCTGTTGTAATGTTCTTTGCAGGCTTTTTCTGCGGCTGGTTCCCACACACACTTGTCAGCACACTGATCTGGTTTGGCGTATTCATTGTTGTGTATGTTATAATGTGGGTAAGCTTTACGCTCTATTATAGAAAAAAAACACGTGAAATAAATCAGGCGCTTTAGGTTAAGAGGGGGATTATTCCCCCTTTTTTTTATTTACAATTTATTTCTGCAACCTGTGTATACGGGTTACACTTTGCCAGACCAATTGAAACAATCTTTACATTGTCAACGTTCTGGTCTTTCAAAAACTCCATCCCTTTTTCAAACTGTTCGTGAGTCAGCTTTACCGCAAGCGCAACATGAGGAACCCAGTTTTCCGGAAGATAGTTACGGTTATCGCCAGGTGCAAAATATGGAACAAACATTTGATGAAGAAGTTTGTTCAAACTAACAAGTTTTTCATTTTCAGCCGGTTTTAGAAAGAGAACTTTATCCAAAAAGCTATCCAGTCCAACAAAAGGAAGCTCCAATTGCCCACCCGCAAAGACTTCCTTACATGCTGTCTCCACAAACGTGCTGAAAACTTTATCCAGTTTTTGCAAATCATCATCTTCTACATGAAACATACCAAGCGTAAGATGCGGCGGAACATTGTTAGCAATCATATAATCGTTGACAATAACCTGCGCAAGCCTTTCAGTAAGATTACTAATCGCGGCAGAATCCCTATCATCAAAATATAGAGTCACAGCATAAGTACTGTACGACAAATCCTTCTTTGTTTCTATTTTCATTTTTGTTTCCATAACAATTTCTTGACACATCTCTCCTACGCTCCTACAATTATACTATATGGAGGTTAAAATGAAAAACAAAAACATCCTTAAGGCTCTGCTTCCAATCACAATAATGTTATTTACAGCAACTGCTCTTACAGCCGATGAATATGAGTTCGAATATGACATCTACGAATACCTTAATCAGAAAGGTAAGGAACAGTTAGGAGAAACATACACTTATTCCGAACTGATTGAATATGATCAGAAGGGAAATGAAATCCACACTAAGACAACATATTCAGAATACTGGTATGATTACAATGCTGCAGGAAAAGTCACACACAGTAAAAGCGCAAGCGGTACAGAAACCTGGTATGAATACGATAAAAAAGGAAACCTCATCCACGAAAAAGACACCATGGGAATTGAATGCTGGTATAAATACAAATCAAAAGGGAAAAAAGTAGAAAAGAAAACCACTTACGGTGAAAACTGGGTTTATGACTGTGATTCAAAAGGTAACTATATTTATGGGAAAAACTCAGACGGTTTTGAAGTATTCTTTGAACGTGATTCAAACGGAAACGTAATTCATTACCATGACTCCGATATTGGCGAATACTGGGACGAATACGATTCTACAGGCAAGCTTATTCGAAGCAGAAACAATGTTGATGATAGTGAAACAACTTATGATTACGACCCTAAAGGAAACTTAATTCATAAGGGCTCCGACCAGGGGTATGACTGCTGGTACTCTTACACTTTCTGGGAAAATGGTAAACCAAAAACCCGTAAAGAATATTCAATCCAGCGCGACGTTGATTTTTAATTCGTCCAGACTAACAAGAAAAACACAAGAGGTACAAAATGAACTTCAAAAAACTTTTATCAATATTATTACTTGGAACTGCCCTTTCCTTTACAACAATAACAGCCGAGGAAGTTGGACAGGAATATGAATTAACCGGCATCACCGATTACGATGAGAACGGTAACATAATCTATGAAAAAAACGACGAAAATGAATGCTGGTATGAATACGATGAAAACAACAGAATGACTCACTCACAAATTAATAGTGCATGGGAAAGTGATTCTGAAGGGATCGAAAGATGGTACAGCTACGATTCCGAAGGCAAATTATTCGGAGTAAGATTCGATGGTGGCGAAGAATGGTATGATTACAACAGCAAAAAGCATACACTTGTCATTCACACAACCACAGGCGATTCCGAATGGAAATACGAATGCGACGAAAACTGGAACAGGTTATACGGAACTAACGGCTACATCGAATGGTGGAAGAAATACGATTCAAACGGCAACCTTATTTCTGAAGGCGACACGGACGGTTTTACCATTAATTACGAATACGACTCCCAGAACCGCCTTATTAAAAAAATCGAGCCCATGCAGTACATCACAACCTATGAATACGATTCAAACGGCAATCTGGCCGTCGAAAATCCAAACTTCGATTCTACCAAATATTATTTCTACACCTACTGGCCAAACGGCAAATTAAAAGCCCGTAGACAGTTTATACTTAAATAGAGTTTTATCAGAAGATTTATTTTAGATAAGCTCTTAAATTAAACTAGTTTATTTTCTAGTTGACTTTTGGATTTTTTCATATTATTATTCTCTTATCAAGGAAATACTCTAATAATACTAGAGACATTTCTTTAAATACAGGAGGATATAATGGCTTTTTCATTCACCCCATCTGCAGACAATGTTTTCAATATTGGTGCCTTTGATGCAAAAACTTATTTCTCTGAGTTATTACGAAAAGTTCAAAACGGCGCAATTGTTAACATTTCAAAAAATGGAAAACAAGTTGCTGTTCTTCAGGGTGTTAACACAAAACAAAATGAAGCAGCTGTTAATGCTCACAAACGCATTCTCGCTCGAGCAAAAAAATTGGCAGACTATCGAAACAAAAATCAAATATCTGCAATTACATCAGCGGAACTCAAGGAGTTGAAAGATGCCGGTCGCAAATACTAATCTCAAGAACAAAAGCACTTTTCCATGTTTTGTTACAGACACATCTTTTATGGCAGCATACATTTTAAATGGTCTATGTAATGATGAGTTTTCTGATTGCATCAAAGATATTGAATATGTTCTTGAAAATAACGGCCAAATCTATGTTCCACCACTTTTCTGGTATGAGATTGAAAATGTTCTGCTTTATAAAACACGAAAATCTGCAATAACAAAATCAGATGCACTTGATATCCTTTACGATTTGCAACAGTTACCGATTTATACAGACCTACAGCCAGATGCCGAAATCCGCCAGCATATTTTTACACTTGCTGAAGAACACAATCTTTCATATTATGATGCCTCGTATCTTGAGCTTTCCCGCCGCTACAATCTTCCACTCAAAACTTATGATGAAGAGTTAAAGAAGGCAATCTAGAAATTGAAACAATTCACAAAAAGTAATACCGAGGATTATAATCTTCTAAAAAATCATGAAACATGTATCTTTTACTCACAGAAAAGTTTACTTTATCCAAATTAAAAATCATTATTGTTCAAATGGACGAACAACACAGATATAATTATCATAATCTTTTGGAGTTTTTCCAACATATCCAGTTGAAAAACGCAAGAACCATGTTCCAATACCAACTTCATTTTGTGAAGAAGAATAATATCTATCTTCAAATTGTACACCACCAAGAGCGTTTATTATCAGATTCAAAACATTTTTATTTCTATAAATAAAGCACAATTCTGCAATGGTTGGCATATACCAACCATCTCCATACTTTCCAATAAGCCCGAAATTTGCTGCGTAATTATTCACATAATCAAAAGCTGGATAATATATTGAAGCATTCAATTCACCAAGAGAATCCTCAGAACAAATATAGGTCCAATTATCACTACCATCAATATCCCCCGTAAAAGTTACAGAATTTGCCTTGCCACTACCTTCATCACTTGGAGTGCATACTATTTTTGAGAACTTTGAATCATATCCAATTGAGTTTTTTGGAGCCCACTGATACTTTCCATTATTCACTCCACTCATGGAATTATATAAACCAACTCCAACAGGAATTCCATAATCATTAAAATAAGCTAAAACACAAATAGCATTCTGTTTTTGTTCCTCTGTAAAACTTATATTATCTGCATCAAAAGGAATAATTGTATCATCATTTAGCAAAACATCACCTACAGAATAATTACTAAAATCTTTTGCTTTAAGTTTAGATGTAATTGAATTATCCCCATAGGCTATCGTTACATCATATTCCCCTTCTTCTTCTGGAATAATAAGAGATACATAAATAACACTATCGCTCTCTTTTGTAAAGGTTGTGCTTGAAACTATAGTAGAATTCTTCGTACAAGTTGCAATTAAATTACCTAAATTTGAATCTGGCGTATCAAAGTTTTTACCTGTTACTTTTGCGGTAACTCTATTTCCAGCTTTTGTTGTACTTACAAGAGGAATTGAGAAGTTTGAAAACTTCGGGACATCATAAACTTGTAACTTTAGATAACCTTCTTGAATAACACCATCAAATAAAAATCTTACAAGATACACATCATCTATTTGAGGTACTTCCAAAGAAACCCCTAAAGACTGCTTATTTTCACCACTTGTTGCAGTCCATGAGATTGAGCTATTATCTATTTCGATCGGTTCTGCAAAATATGTACCACCAGTTGAATTAATTAACTGAATACTAATCCTAGTTAAATCTAAATTATATCCATTTAAAGTCAAATCTATCCTAGTTTCACTATTTACTCTGTACAAAGGAACTTGAATTGCACTTGCAGAATTATTTATTGACTTATTAATTCCGTTTACAACAGTATCACTACTAACATTAAAACGGGTTGTATGAATTGTATCTGCCAGCTCATTTCCAATTTTACACATTACAGTATAAGTATTTCCATTTGAAGTTGCATTCAAACTAGAATCAGGAATCCTTAGTATTGCAGATACTGTTCCAGAATTCTTATCCAGTTCAGCAAGAGTATTTGTTATATTACCATTTGAATCCTTTGCTTGAATTGTTATTGCAGTTCCATCTTCAATCAAATATGCATTAATAATTTTTGCCCAAACTTTTACTGTTTGATCTGAATCATTATAAGCAAGATGATAACGATTTAATGTTATAGATTTTACGACAGGAACTCCTGTTGGTGTAATCTTATAAGTTGAAGTTGCACTTTTATTTCCATTTTTATCTACAGCACAAACTGAGAATATATATTCATCTCCATCAATTCTTACATCATTTACAGTATAACTTTCATTTTGAATCTTTATACTGTCACCATTTGAAACACCACCCTTTGTATAACTTAATTCAACATAATCAAAATCACTATCTGTTGGATTTTTCCAATTAACGGTAATAGTATTTGTTTCGCTATTAAAATTGGCTTTTAAATTACTAACTGAAGCTAAATGAAAATCTTCTAATATCCAATTCAATACTTCATCAGAAGGTGTTGATGAAAGCAAATATTCGTTCACCTGACTGTTAGCAATATATTCAAGACAAATAAACGTTATATTATTTGGTAATAACCACTCTGAATCCTTAGTTATAGTATTGTTATAAGATATAGAATCAAAAACTTCCGTCTGGAAATCAGTTTTCCACATACCATTGTTATAACTCATCAATGGACTTGTACTTGCAGAAAAATATGATGATTCTATAGAACCAGACGCTGTTTTGTAAATTATCTTAAAAGCACCAGTTTCTAATCCAATTTCTGAAGCATTATTAATTAAATCATAATTAATCGAATAAAGATTATAATTATTTATTGTCACCATACTACCATTATAAATCGTAGTAAAATTATTCAACTTCTTGCAAGAAAAACTATTAAGTTTTATATTTAATCCATCCGCATCTGTATAAGTTTTTCCAACTTCAGATAACTTCACAGAATATTCCCCGCAATTATCACATTTTATCCCATTAAATGCATGACCTAATGCTGGAATAGATTCCGTCATCACTTCTTTACATCTTGAACACGTATAAGTTTTAATACCTGTCCCCGTACATGTCGGCTTTGTTGTAATCACACCAGAATCGTATAAATGACCTTTTGCAGGAATTGTTTCAGTCTCTTCAAAACCACAACCTATACATACCCGCTTCTTTAATCCATCACTTGTACAAGTTGCCTCTTTTTCAATTTTCCATTCTCCAAATCTATGCTCTTTTTCTTTTTCATCAATAACATGTTTACAACTAATTGTAAGAACAACGAATAAACTTAAAATCACAAAAACACTAAAAACCTTAGATTTCATTTTAACCATTCTCTATACACTCCTACAGATTGTATAGTATTAATTTTACATTCACTTAGATTTTATTTCAACTTCTTAAAGATTTTATAATACAATCTTATGGAACTTATATCAGATTCAGTAAATACAAGGATTAAGCTTTTTTCAGACAAACTACGTCAATTAAGAAATGAAAAAGGTATTTCTGCCCGTGAAATGAGTCTCGCTCTTGGTCAGAATGTAAATTATATAAATCTGATTGAAAACGAAAAAAGAAAACCCTCTCTTGATATGTTCCTTTATATTTGTGAATATCTTAAAGTGTCTCCTGAATACTTTTTCTATGATGAGAATCAAGAAAAAAGCTCTGAGAACTACTACGAAAAAGTCCTACGAAACCTTACAGAAAATCAGAAAACACAATTAGCAAAGTTCTTGATGACAATGAGATAAAATAATTTAAAGGATATCGCAATTTGCGATTACATTTTTTCCAGATACGGTACCAGCAGCAGATTCAGTGAGTTCTTAATTACCTGCAATGTACACTGCGCAAGATAGAGGCGTGCACCGGCGAGTTTGGAATCTCCGGCGTTTACGATTGAACAGGTTTGATAGAACTTGCTGAAGGCTTTTGCGGTTTCGTAAGCGTAGGCGGCAAGACCACTCGGGTCAAGTGCTTCGGCGGCGCGTTCAACAATTGAAGGGAAGTCGCCAAGCTGTTTGATTAAAGCCCATTCATCTTCGGCAGTCAACAAAGCAACTGCTTCATCAGAACCGTCAGCCTTAATACCGGCATCCGCTGCCTTTGCAAGAATTGAATTAATTCGTGCGCCCATGTACTGCAGGTAAGGACCAGTATTTCCGTTAAAGCTGAGCGACTCTTCCGGATTAAAAAGCATATCCTTAATTGGAGTTGCCTGAAGCAGATAATAATGCAGAGCACCAAGCGCAACCTTTTCGGCAACTTCATCAGCATTGCCAACTTCATCATCACGGCCACGTTCATTTATTGCTTTAAGCGCATCATCACGCAAATTGTCAATTAAATCATCAGCATCTACAACGGTACCTTCACGGCTCTTCATTCTTCCGCTTGGCAGGTTTACAAGTCCGTAACTCAGATGATAAAGCTTGTCGGTCCAGTCAAAGCCAAGTTTTTTGAGGATATAGAACAGCACCTTAAAATGATAATTCTGCTCACTTGCAACAACGTAAACCATCTGATTAAAAGGCCAGTCATCGTGGCGCTTAATTGCAGTTCCCAAATCCTGAGTGATGTAAACAGAAGTTCCATCCTTTCTGAGCAAGGTTTTCTGCTGAGGAGTTCCATCTTTTCCCATACCAACAGCTTCTGTTACGTCAATTCGAACCGCTCCATCATCAGCCTTATAGAAAACGCCCTTCTTGAGCCCTTCTTCTATAACTTCCTTGCCCAAAAGATAGGTGTCGCTTTCGTAGTAATATTTTTCAAAGCCCATTCCGGTGCGGTCGTAAGATTCCTTAATTCCGTCCAGAGTCCACTTGTTCATTTTTTCCCAAAGCTCGCGGGTTTCTTTATCGCCCTGCTCCCATTTTACAAGCATTTCTTCTGCCATTTCCTGAGCTTCTGGATGAGCAGTTTCTGGCTTGTCTTTTTCGCCTTTAAGGTAGCGGTCAAACTCAACGTAACACTGACCAACAAAATGGTCACCCTTCATTCCAAGGCTTTCAGGAGTTTCACCCTTTGCTTCGTGGAAAAGCTTATATGCAAGCATAGATTTACAAATATGGATTCCGCGGTTATTTACAATGATTGTACGGAAAACTTCTGCGCCCGCCATCTTAAGGATTCGGCTTACAGATTCGCCAAGCGCATCGTTTCGCAAGTGACCAAGATGAAGCGGCTTGTTTGTATTTGGTGATGAATATTCAACCATTACTTTGCGGCCTTCAAACGGCTTTTTTCCCTGCTGATTAAAGCTGCCGTAATTTTCGCCCTGAGCTGCAATTGCCGCAAGAATTGGAGCCGCAGCCCCAGCCTTATCAAGCTTGATATTTACATAAGGACCAACTGCCAGCACCTGACCAAGACCCGCAACCTTAGCTTTTTCTGCAGCCAGCTCTGCCACACCGGCCGCAATCTGAGGAGGAGCCATGCGCGCAGCTTTTGCAAAAATAAACATTGGGGAACCAAGGTCTCCCATTGCAGGGTCCGGAGCATTCTGAACTACAATTCTTTCCAGCAAACCAGCTTCCAGTTCAATTCCTTTTTCAGCAAAAAAAACCTGTGCCGCTGATTTTAATATTTCTTTAAACTCTGATTTTGCATCTGCCATAATGATCCTCTATATGTGATAAATGTTTTCTATTATATTGATGTGAATAATACAGGATTTTGAAAGAATAAACAATATTTGTAACTCGAACAGGAACGTTCAGGGAAAACACTTCACGTTAGAGAAAAAAGATTTTTCATAATAAATTATCCAGTAATAGTAAAGGTCTCAATCCATTCGTTGCCGTTTGCATCTGTAATCGTTATTTGAATTGGAATCACATTAAGTCTTGGATAGTCCGCTGTTGCTTGAAATGTAAAACTACATGATTTTGTAGATTTAGCTGAAATATTCCCGTAATTTACAGTATCATTCATAAATACAAAATGTGGATAATCTGATGATATTATTACTTGTACATTTTTTGCTGTAGAAGTTCCTTTGTTATAAATTATTATCGAAATAGATCTTGTATCTCCCTCTCTCATAACAGATCCATCATAATATGATAGTTCATACGAAGCAAATTCAATATCTACATCTTCTTTCACTACAGTAATACTGAAAGAATCATTCCATTCATAACCGTTCTTATCAGTCATTTTCAGATTGATTGGAATTACTGTTTCAACTGGACAAGTATCTGAGATCTTGAATTTGAATGGTACATATGAATCATTAGTTAAGTCATAATAGTCATAAGTACTAGAGTCCCAACCTCTACCTGAATACCAATATTTATATCCATAATAACTTTGATAATATCCGGTTGTTATATCTCCATAACTTGCATTGCTTGCAGTAAACGTTATGTATTCAGATTCACTGGATGCTTCCAGATCTATACCCTGAATATTTTTCCCACTTGAATTATGAATCTTAACATCCATCCAGATAATTTCTCCTGGATTAATCTTTCCATCCCCATTGTTTAGTGAACTTGAAATTGATGTTGAATCATTGAACGTACGACCAGAATATTCCAATATTCCTTTGCTACATACCAAGCTACTTGTGTTAAATTGATAATAATCAATATCACCATTTTTTAGATATGCTTTTGTAGGAGTTTTATAATCTGTTATTGTAACAGCATTTTGAATACTATCATTTGGTTCATAGGCATTTATTTCCGAAATTGACCATACACCTGATAAATCTGAAGTTCTTCCATATTCATAAGCAACAAAAGAATAACACATTTCTGTATCATTATTAGCACCACTCAAAACAAAATAATAATCTTTAGTACTCCATGGGACAGAAACTGTTATTGTTTTTTCTGATGCAACAGTAAATCTTTTTGAACGACCATCTGGGTAAACAAGAAAACCGTTTAATGTTGCATTACTTGACTGGTTAAAATTTCTTGCATTTACTCTATAATTTACCCATCCTCGGTAGAATCTTAGGGTCACATAATCATACCAAGTTTTTTCATATTTACTATCTGTAATTGAGATTGTTATAGTTACATCTTTATATTCTTCATCAAAATAACCATAAATAAACGAACCTGTAATAACCTTAGCAGAACCTGGCGCAATTGAGGTAAAGTTACCTTCTTTTTCTAATTCTATTGATGATAGATTTGTGTCATTCCAAGAAATTGAATAAACAGAAGTAGCACAAGTTTCTTGTCCTATATTTGTAAGATAAAATGAAATATTGTAAACACCTAAATTGTTTCCATACATAAAACCTTGTGAATCAGTATTTGAAACTTTATATGTTGTTTTAAATGCATATTTACCTGGTTCAACAACAGGAATGGAGCCAACATTTTCACCATCAAACTGAGGTTCTACCGTTGCTGATCCAATGTCTAATCCTTGAATAATTGTTATTGTTTGAGGATCATCAGCTACTCCTCCCTTAAAAATAACAAGATCACCATCATCTGAAGAAACAGTTTCATTATCTTCTGAATTATTTTTATTCTGCCTCTTTCCAGAAATACTAGTAGCAGGAGCTCGTGATGATTGAATGTTTGGTGAAGAAAAACCCGAAATATTTACAGAAAAACTTCGATTTTTTCCTCCTTTTCTAAAAAAAACTATATTTTCTTTTCTTAGGACTTCTTCAGATTCTAATGAATATCCAGATATTCCATTTTGAATTGTTGATTTTGTATTTGAAGATATTATATAAATATTTTGATTATCTATATAATACTCTGCTCCAGTATCCATTTGTATCCAAGTTCCCCAATACTGCGAAGGAATTTTTTCATTATTATTTGATGAACTACTATCAGTTTTTTTTAAATTGTTGGTATTATCAAAAATACATGAAAATAGAAGTATCGATAAAATTACTATTGATAGACTGTATAAAGATTTCTTCATAAGCATTCTCTTTTATTGGTTATTATTTTCGCTTTTCCTAGCAATTTTCAAAGTTAGCAAACGTACAACTGTAATTTCCTTTATTGTAATACTGTTTTTTGTCATCTTCAACAATTATAAAAATAATATTATATTACTCTTTAATTGATTCAGTTTTTGATTTCAAAACTGGAACTTATTTTTGCAATTCTGTCATATGTCAAAAAGCCGTTAGTCTCGTCTTCCACATCGCTGAGCTGGGTGTAGATTGCGGCACACAAGCCTTTTTTTACATAAGGTTTAATCTGTGTGTCGTACAGCTCGTGAATTGCTTTTTCAAGCTCTGACTGGTCCTTAAAAAATCTGTAGCCGTAAGTCTGTTTTTTATTAAAGTAGTGATTCGGCTCCAGCTTGAATGAATAGCCGCCAAACTCAGAAATTACAATCGGCTTATCGGCTTTTTTGATTTTGATTTTCTTGAAATAAATGTGGTCGCTTTCTACGTCAGATTTTTTCTGCTTAAACCAGCCTGAGGTTGAATCAACTATTCTTGTAGAATCACGTTCTTTTACAAAGTCGTACATTTCATCTGCACAGAACTGTCCCCACCCTTCGTTGAAAATTGTGTAGTAACAGATGCACGGAAAATTGTAGAGATGACTGATTATGTCGGCAACTGTCTGTTTGAAAATACTGCGGGTTTCCGAGGATTTATGAAAATACCTGTCGTTAAAAAGCCTGTTTTTTCCTGTTATAAAATTACTTGTTGCTCCAAAGACTGTAGGTAAAATTGTATCGTGGAAAAATGAATAATCTGCGTTGTTTACAAAATCCTGAAAAACAACCATTCCAAGCCGGTCGCAGGCCTCGTAAAATCCAGCGGGCTCAATTTTGATGTGTTTGCGCAGAGTGTTAAAGCCCAGTTTTTTCATTGCGAGAATATCGTCTTCCCAACCACGCTCTGAGTTTGGTAAAAAGATTCCCTGTGGCCAGTAGCCCTGATCAAGTACGCCGTTAAAAAAGTAAGGCTTACCGTTTAACAAAAGCCGCTGGTATCCGTCTTTATCGCGACCAATACCGACTGTTCGAAGTGCAAAATAACTTTCTATTTTATCCTGCGAGCCTTGAATACTTATGTCGTATAATTCCGGTGATTCTGGTGACCAAAGCTTTGGATTGTCAATTTTAATATAGAAGGATTTTTCACCTAGATTAAATGTCTGCACCTTCTCATCTGAGCGGGACTTAATCTGTACCGCATACTCATTGTCATCACCATCAACCTCAAGCGCAATGCCTTCCAGATCCGGTGTGATTTTAATTCCGCGTATATATTTTCCCGGCAGGCTTTCCAGCCAAACCGTCTGCCAGATTCCCGAAACAGGCGTGTACCACATTCCGCCACGATTTTTTTTCTGCTTGCCATACGGGAACTTGTGGTCGAGATGATCGATTATTTCAACTCGCAGTTCGTGTTGCGTGGCAGTTCCGTGAGTCCTGTCATCTGCAAAAAAATCTGTGATGTCAAAGCTGAACGGAGTGTATCCACCCTTGTGAGTTCCAACTAACTTTTCGTCAATATAAACTGTAGCAATCTGGTCTACCGCACCAAAATTGAGCAGAACGCGGTCTTTTATAAAATCTGCGGGGAGAGAAAAAGTTGTATAGTAGGAAAACTCGTCTTCCCGCACCGGAAACGGCACCACAACTCCGCAATCCCACTTACCGTTTAAATTAAAAAACGAATCTCTCTTAAACTGCGGGCGCGGATACTTTGCAAATGGAACATTTTCCGAACCGCACTCACCTGTAACGCCCGCTGTATCATCATCAATTTTTAATTTGTTGAACTTTTCTTTTTCAGACACGAAACACCCCAAACTGCAAGGAAAATAAACAGCCCCGCAATAAATGCCGCAAGATAAATATTGTGATTAGGAATAAAAGATTCAGTTCCATCACCGTTGGCAATTTTTTCTGCATTCTTCAAAACGGCCGCACCAATCGCAGGACCTATAACACCAGGAATTAAAACCTGTGCAATAATCCTTACACCCTGGAACATACCGGTTTTATTCTGTGGTGTATTATCTCTTACCATTGCACCAAAAACAGCCATTCCAGAAAGGAAGCCCGAAAGCATTAAAAGTGAGCCGATAAAAACAAGGACAATGTTCGTAAAGAAATAAAGGAAAACATAACCGGCAAGCAGAGTAACAACAGCAGGAATTACCGATTTTTCAAAACCAAACTTATCGTAAACGCGGCCGTAAAAAAGCGTAACAAGTGCTGCGGCAATAATAGCCGGTGCCATAATCAAAACATAGTTTGAAAGCTTAAGGCTCTGCTCGTAATACAAAATCAGGTACGGCATAAAAATCTGAATTGAAATATTGAAAACCGCAAACGCAAGCAGAATTACATAAAGCATATAGTTCTGTTTGATTACGGAAGGCTTAAAGCTGTAAAAAATGTTCTTAAAGTAATGAGAGTTTTCTTCCTTAGCGTTCTGCAAAAGCTCGCGCGATTTTGAATCATCAATCAGGAAAACACCGAGTCCGCCGACAACAATTACAACTCCACCAATGATAAAGAAAATGCCTGTCCAGGATTCCGGTTTGTTCAAATCAAAAGACATAAAACTGCCGAAAACAACCAGAACAGAAATTAGCGGCATCATTGCATTTATTCCTTCTATTTTACCGCGGTTTGTTTCGTCACCCATATCGGTAAGCCAGGCATTAAAGCAGGCATCGTTTGCAGAAGAACCGAAGAAGGTCATTACACAGTCCATTATGATTACGAGATTACAGCCCAGAGTTGCAGCGGCTACTACACTGCCCGTGAACTTTGTAAGAACGTCCATTTTGATTAAGCCGAAGCTCAGAATGGAAACACCCCAGAAGGCATATCCGGCACAAAGGAAAACCTTTCTGCGTCCAACTCTATCGGAAAGCGCACCAATTATAAGTGTGGTTACGGCTGCGGTAATTGCACTGGCAGCTACCATCAGGGAAATCTGGGCTGCGCTGGCGTGGAACATTTTGTAGATAAAGACATTGAAATACATGTTTTCAATGACCCAGGCAATCTGGCCAATAAGGCTGAAAATTGTTAATGAAATATAGAACTTCTTTGATAGTTTGTTACTCATAGTAATACTATTTTACCACGAAAATACAAATTAATAACAAATTGTTTAAATAATTTTGAAGAATCACGGAGACAAAATGCACTATTTTGCTTGCCTTTTTTGCAATTTGGATTAAACTATCTTTAATCCCCGGATTTTTGGGGAACTTTATTTTATAAGAGGCAAATTATGAAGAAATTATTAACTTTATTGGGAGCACTTCTGGTGCTTTCTACTGCAGCTTTTGCGGCTGATCCGGCTTGCGGGCTTTGGAAGAGTATTGATGACAAAACTGGAGAAGTTACTGCTATCTGGCGCATTTACGAAGAAGGCGGAAAACTTTTTGGAACAATTGCAGCTACAACAAGTGACCCACAGGATGTTATTGCAAGTGCCTGCAAAGAATCTTACAAAAACTTTCCTGTTGCTGGTGCGGTAAACAAAATGAAAACTGTTGGAACTCCTTGGATTTTCAATATGGAAAAAGAATCTGAAGGATTCTGGATAAATGGAAACATCATTGACCCAAGCAACGGTAAAATGTACGGTTGTGTAATCAAATACCTTAATAAAGGCGAAAAGAACAAAAAATATACTGCAACCGAGCCGACACTCGCAATGGCTGGAACAGTTGGACCAATCCAGGTTTTCCAGTATTGGGTACCGGCTACAGAAGCAGATATAAAGGCAGCTCAGGAAAAGAATCCGCCTAAAAACAAATAGTTCAAAACCAGGCCGTTCAGTTGTAAATCAACAAAGTTGTAAATCAACGCAGCTAGCGGCTCATCCTGAAAATCTCAAGCATGTCTTCTTCTCTAAGGAGACGTGCAGAACCTTTGGCTCCATTTACGCCGACAGCGCATTTGTGAGCCATAAGTTTTAAATCATCATCAGTTGCTTTTACACCAAGCTCGCGCAGGTTAGTAGGCATTTTTATTTCGCGGTAGAAGGCTTCCATTGCTTCTATTCCTTTAAGAGCAATTTCTTCATCAGAACCTTTATTTTCAACACCCATTACATTCAGCGCATATCTCTTGAATCTTGGCAGACAGTTTTTGTAAACATAGCGGGCCCAGCTTCCCCAGATTGCCGCAAGACCGGCACCGTGTGCAACATCATAAAGACCGCCCAGTTCGTGCTCCAGCTTGTGAGTCATCCAGTCGCCACCATCATTACCGCAGCCTGTAAGTCCGTTATGCGAAAGACTTCCCGCCCACATTACTTCGGCACGGGCATCGTAATTTTTAGGCTCTTTGGCAAGAATTAATGCATTTTCTTTTACAGTTCGCAAAAGGGCTTCGGCCATAGAATCGGTAATTTCCATATTTCCGCCGTTTGTAAAATAACGCTCCATTGTATGCATCATAATATCTGTACAACCGCACGCAGTCTGATAATCAGGCAAAGTCATAGTCAGTTCAGGATTAAGGATTGCAAACTTAGGACGACCAAAATCACTTGAATAACCACGCTTAACAAGTCCTTCTTCCTTTGTAATAACTGATGAATCACTCATTTCGCTGCCGGTTGCCGCAAGAGTCAGAATTACACCAAGAGGCATACTGTCTTTTGCCGTGCGTTTGTAATCATAAAAATCCCAGACATCGCCTTCGTTTTTCAAGCCATAACCAATTGCTTTTGCAGAATCAATTGCACTACCACCGCCAACAGCAAGCAGGAAATCAACGCCTTCTTTTTTGCAAAGTTCAATTCCTTCGTAAACAAGACTTAGATGAGGATTAGGCACAGCACCGCCCAGCATAACATATTTGATTCCAGCCGCATCCAGCTTGTCCGTCACCCGCTTCATCAGCCCCGAACGGATTACACTTCCACCACCATAATGAATCAGAACCTTTTTTCCGCCAAACTCCTGAATAAGTTCCGCAACCTTCTCTTCCGTGTTTTTCCCAAACACAACCTTTGTCGGTGTAAAATACTTAAAATCAAACATAATTCTGCCCTCTTTTTTTGGATTATAATTCTATCGTAGAGGCAAAAAACGCAGTTTGCAAGATAATAAATAGTTATTAATTGTATGTTTCGAGTTGATTATTCAGCTCCATCTTCATACTTTCAAACTCATCTTCATCAATACAAAACCTATCCATATCAACATGCCCATCTACAAAGACCACACCTTCCGCTTCAAGCTTTTCCTGCTGCACATCAGCCCCACCAAACGCAAAGCTCCCGGAACAGAAACCTTCTGCATTCACCACTCTATGGCAGGGAATCACTCCAGGTTCCGGATTCTTATGCAGCGCATTCCCTACATATCGCCGCAGGTTTTTGTTTCCGGCAAGGGCGGCAATCTGAGAATAAGTTGCAACCTTACCGCGGGGAATAAGCCGGACTGCCGAATAGATTTTTTGAGCAATTGGAGAAATCATAAAATAATTATACCACGTATATTTTCTTACAACAAACTTTGATATTTATACAAGTAAATCAGCCATGCCGTAATAAAATTATTATGACATAATTTAATTCGCGCGAGCGAGTCGTACAAGAGGTGTATAATATGAACGAAACATTAAAAGTCTTAGAAACAAGAAGAAGCTGCAGAAACTTTAAGCCTGATATGATTAAGGATGACGAACTCAAAGCCATCATCAGGGCGGGAACCTTTGCGGCAACCGGTATGGGAAAACAGAGCCCAATCATCATAGCCGTAACAGATAAAAAACTCCGTGATGAAATCAGCGAAGAAAACAGAAAGATTGGCGGCTGGGGCGAAGGCTTTGATCCGTTCTATGGTGCACCTGTAATTCTTATTGTTCTTGCAAAAAAAGAAGTTGGAACTTATCTTTACGACGGTTCACTCGTTCTTGGTAACCTTATGAATGCTGCCGAAAGTCTTGGTGTTGCAAGCATCTGGATTCACCGCGCAAAGGAAGAGTTTGAGTCTGATTTTGGAAAGGCTCTTCTTAAAAAGCTTGGAATCAGCGGAGAATATGAAGGAATTGGTCACTGCGCACTCGGTTATGCAGCAGAAGCTCCAAAGGCTCCGGCTCCACGAAAACCAGATTACGTATATTATATCTAAAAAAAAATTTAAAAAAAAACGGAGAACTTTTATGAGGCTTGGAACATCCTCTCCACTCAATCACAAAGACCCACAGGAATGGGCAGATAATCAGGTAAAGCTTGGTTGTGCCACTGTTGTATTTCCTCTTTCCAGCAAGGACCCGGAGCAGAAAATCATAGCCTATAAGGAAGCTGCAGAAAAGGCCGGGCTCACAATTGCAGAAGTTGGAATCTGGCGCAATGCACTTTCTACAAATCCACAGGAACGCGAAGCAAACATGGATTATTGCGTTAATCAGCTGAGACTTGCCGATTTTCTTAATGCCAGATGTGCCGTAAATGTTGCCGGCGCCTTTGGTCCGCGCTGGGATGGCGGTTACAAGGCTAATTTTTCAGATGATGCCTGGAAAAAAACAGTTTCCATGGTTCAGGAAATTATTGACCGTGCGAATGTTAAAAACACTTATTTTACTCTTGAACCAATGCCATGGATGTTCCCGACAAGTCCTCAGGAATACCTCAAACTGCTCGCGGCTGTAGACAGAGACCGTTTTGCAGTTCACCTGGACATAATCAACATGACAAACTCTGTTTACCGTTACTTTTATGCAGATGAGTTTATTGATGAATGTGCAGAACTTTTTGGTAAACGCATACGCAGCTGTCACATAAAGGATGTTCATCTAAGCGACAGCTACACACTCCGTCTTGAAGAATGTGGCCCAGGCGACGGTGAATACCCACTCCGCCATTATGCAGAGAAAATGAACAAAATCGACTCTGATATGCCAATTATTCTTGAACATTTGAACACCGATGAACAATACATTAAATACCTGAAATATCTCAAGGAGAACCTGAATGGCTTATACAAGACTCTCTGATGCAAACGAAATCACCGAACGATACATGGATTCAATTCTCATAGAAGAGCGTTTGATAGATTCTGTCAAAGCAGATCTTAAAACTACAATTTTGGGGCAAAGCTTTGATACTCCTGTTATAACACCCGCCTTTTCCCACTTAAAAAACTTTAACGGCCGCGAGCTTACCGGTCTTGAAGAGTATTCAATTGCCGCAAAGGAATGCAATGCCCTTAATTTCTGCGGTATGATGGAAAACGACCAGTTTCAGAAAATCATAAATACAGGCGCAAAAACAATAAGGATTGTAAAGCCGTATGCTGATAACGCAAAGGTTCGCGACCAGTTTAAGTTTGCAGAAGATGCAGGTGCTTTTGGAATCGGCATGGATATTGACCATATTTTTGGTACAAGTGGTTACGATATTGTTGTTGGCGAAGAAATGGCGGCCCAAACTAGCGATATGCTGCGCTCTTACATTGAGTCTACTAAGCTGCCCTTTGTGGTTAAAGGTGTTTTGAGCGTGGCAGATGCGGTGAAATGTGCGGATATAGGTGCAAAAGCCATCATCGTAAGTCATCATCACGGGCGACTTCCTTATGCAGTTCCTCCTATGATGATTTTGCCGGATATAAAAAAAGCTCTTGCCGGTAAAAATGTTGAAATCATGCTTGATTGCGGAATTGCCACCGGTGCCGATGTATATAAGGCTCTTGCACTTGGAGCAAATGCGGTTGCAGTTGGACGTTCAATGCTGCCTCATCTTGAAAAAGACGGAGTTACTGGTGTTAAAAACTTCTTTGAAAGCCTTGGAAACGAACTTCGCTTTATTATGAGTTCAACAGGCTTTGCAAAAGTTTCTGATATTGATGATTCAGCTATAAGATTTTGTTATTTTTAATAGAAACACGCAAAAACGTAAAAAAATACTTTACAATCTTTTTTTAAAGTGCTATATTCAGTGTATGTTAAGAACTTTAGGCTCACTTAAGAGCCGCACTTTTGTCTTTACATTCTTTTTCGCCTAAGGGCGAACTTCTCTAATCTTTTTTGTGCAATGAGCACCAGCGGCCGTGCACGGTAACCAATCTTTATATACAATCAAAACAAAATAAAACAAACGGTGGGCAAATTGTTTGCAATCACCACAAAAGAGGATTATATGAACATGAAATATTATCAGAAACAATATGAATGTATGCCGCTGGATGAACTTAAAAAACTCCAGGGCGAAAGGCTGGCAAAAAACTTCCGTCATGTATACGAAAACGTTGAATATTACAGAAAACGCTGTCAGGAAGCTGGTGTAACTCCAGATGATGTAAAAGGTCTTGAAGATTTAGACAAAATCCCTTTCACCTGTAAAGATGATTTGCGCCAAACCTACCCTTACGGACTTTTCGCAGTTCCAATGAGTCAGGTTGTACGAATCCATGCTTCTTCTGGAACAACAGGTAAGCAGATTGTTGTAGGCTACACAAAAGAAGACCTGGATATTTGGGATGATTGTACAGCACGTCAGCTTGTTGCAATTGGTGCAGATGAAAACGACATTGTTCAGGGTGCTTACGGTTACGGTCTTTTCACAGGAGGCTTCGGACTCCATGGTGGTGCTACAAAGCTCGGCTGCGAAGTAATTCCTATTTCCAGCGGAAACACACAGCGCCAGATTACCTTCATGCAGGACTTAAAATCAACAATTCTCTGCTGTACCCCATCCTATGCTGCCTACCTTGGCGAAACTTTGCACGACATGGGCTTGTCTCCAAAAGACATTCATCTTAAAGCCGGAATCTTTGGTGCAGAACCATGGACAGAAGAAATGCGCCGCGACATTGAAAAATCACTTGGAATTAAAGCCTACGATATTTACGGTCTTACAGAAGTTATGGGGCCGGGCGTTGCTTACGAATGCCAGGAACAAAAAGGTATGCACGTAAACGAAGACCACTTTATCATAGAAACAATTGATCCAGAAACCGGCAAACGTCTCCCAGATGGAGAAAAAGGCGAGCTTGTTTTCACTGCAATTACAAAGCAGGCCTTCCCTCTTATGAGATTCCGCACAAAGGATATTGGTGTTTTGAACCGTGCACCTTGTAGCTGCGGCCGAACATTTGTTAGAATGAGTAAACCAATGGGCCGTACAGATGATATGCTTATTATCCGTGGTGTAAACGTTTTCCCAAGCCAGATTGAAGGAGTGCTCCTCCAGAACGGTTATCCGCCAAACTATCAGATTCTGGTTGGCCGCGTAAACAACACAGATACTTTCGAAATCAAGGTAGAAATGGTACCAGAAAAGTTCAGCGATGTTATTTCGGAAGTAAGCAAACAGGAAAAAGCTCTGGAGTCTGCTCTTCTTAGCGTACTTCAGATTAAGGCAAAGGTTACTCTTGTTGCACCAAAGAGCATTGCACGCTCAGAAGGAAAGGCAAAGAGAGTTATTGATACTAGAAAGTTGCATGATTAATGCAAATAGCATGACACCATACAGGAGGAATAAGAAATGACTATTAAACAGATTTCAATTTTTATAGAAAACAGAAAACATGCTTTGTCGGAGCTTACAGATGTTCTGGCAAAAAATAACATCAATATGAAGGCTATTTCGCTTGCAGATACAAGTGACTTTGGAATTGCAAGAATTATTGTTGATAATCCGGAAGAAGTTGCCAAAATGCTCGAAGATAATGAGTATCTGGTAAAAATCACTTCGGTTATTGCAATCGAAATCCCGGATGAATCAGGAAGCCTCAGCCGCATTCTCAAGCTTCTTGCCGAAAACAACCGCAACGTAGAATATATGTACGGCTTTACCGGCCGCAAAACAAGCCTCGCCTGCATGATTATCCGCTGTACAGATATTCCAGAAACCGAGCGAGTTTTGGAAAAATCTGGTATTCGTATGATGAGCCAGCAGGAGATAGAGCAGCTTTAGAAAAATACAAAAGTATTTTCCTGAAGATACGCAAGAATACGGGGTATTATTATGACTGATTTAGAAAAAGCACGCGAGTTTTTTGGCAAAGACACATACGCAACCGTAACCAGTGGCATTCAGATTGATGAAGTTGGCGAACATTACTCAAAATGTTCAATGAAGCTTACAGACATTCACCGTAATGCTTATGGCGGCGTAATGGGTGGTGCCATTTTTACACTCGCTGACTTTACCTTTGCTGTTGCATCCAATTTTAATGCCCCGCAAACTGTCTCTGTTACCAGCCAGATTAATTTTGTGGGCATGGCAAAAGGCACACAGCTTATTTCCGAAGCCCATTTAATTAAAGACGGCCGCACAACCTGTTTTTACGACATTTCTATAAATGATGAACTTGGCACAAAAGTTGCTTATGTCACTTTTACAGGAATGAAGCTTACAAAATAAAAATTGCTTTCTCACAAATCTATGGTATAATTAACGAAATAAGAGGGGAACTATAGATTATATGAGAAAATTTAGTTTCGACAAAATTTCGAAAATTCTCCTCATAGAAAGCAATAAAGAAGATGCTGATACCCTATTTAATATAGTTTCTTCTGATTTTGAAGTTATCAGCACCTACGACGGCACAGATGCCCTGGCAATTCTGCTTAATGGTCAGAATACATTTTCTACCATCATAGTCGATATAAAGAACGCACTGTCTATTTTAAGAACAATCAGAAAAAATCCAATTTTAAAAAGCATCCCTGTTATAATCAGCACAGAATCTGCAAATCCAGATGTTGAAGATGAGCTTTTAGACCTTGAAGTTATATATTTTTTGCGAAAACCTTACAATCCAACCCGTGTTATCAACCGAATAAAAAATACAGTCCAGCTTTTTGAAGCCCATAAAGCAATTATTGAGTTGGAACGCGATGAGCTTACAGGCCTTTACACCCGTCAGGCATTTTTACACAAGGCCGAAGAAATCAGAAACTCTAATCCAACAAAAAACTTCTGTATTATCGCGTTTGATTTTGATAATTTTAAGTCCACAAACACACTTTACGGCGAAAAAAAATGCAATGAGTTTTTGTCCTACACGGCTAAAAAACTTATGGAAAAGGTTCCTTACGGAATCTGTGGCCGTTTTGGCGGAGACCAGTACATTCTGTTTTTTACTTACAGGGAAAAAGTTGATCTTGAGCTCCTTAAAAGGATTCAAAACTCCATTCTTGATTCAGCTCCAATCCCGCATCAAATAGTAAAAATAGGTATTTATGCACCAATCGACCCGGAAACCTCAATGGTTATCTGCTGCGACCGTGCTTTTTTTGCAATCCGTGGCATAAAGGGCATTTATGGCAAAGACATCGCTTTTTTTGAAAATACCCTGCTCCAACAGCTTCTTGACGAACAGCGCCTTATAGAAACTATGGAGCAGGGACTCCTCAACAAAGAGTTCCATGTTTTCTATCAGCCTAAACACGAAGCAATCAGCGGTAAAATTGCAGGAGCCGAAGCCCTTGTACGCTGGAAACATCCTGAATACGGCTTTTTGTCTCCAAAGCAGTTTATTCCACTCTTTGAACGTAACGGCTTTATTTCCAAGCTGGATAATTATATTCTGGAACAGGTTTGTAAAGATATAAAACGATGGGAAGAAAACGGTTTTCCTGTAGTACCGGTTTCGGTTAATATTTCCCGCCACGATCTTCTTGAACCAGGCTGTCTGGAACTCCAGTTTGAAATAATTGATAAATATCAGATAGATCACGATTATCTCCACATGGAGCTTACGGAATCCCTATACTCCGAAAATACAGATTTAATTATTTCAAAAGTTAAACAGGTTCAGGACAGAGGCTTCCTCATAGAAATGGATGACTTTGGTTCAGGTTATTCATCTTTAGGTATGCTTTCACGCTTCCCTCTTGATATTCTTAAGCTGGATATAAGCTTTGTTCAAAACATAAAAGACAACCATATTGTAATAGAAAACATTATCAAAATGGCACACAATATGGGGCTGCTCACCGTTGCCGAAGGTGCTGAATCTAACGAACAGTTTAGAACACTACGTAGTCTTGGCTGCGATTTTATTCAGGGCTACTATTTTTCAAAACCACTGCCATCAGACCATTATGAAGATTATATTAACAGTTCAACAGTTTTGACAACACAAAGCAACGCACCACAAAAAAGCCAGATGTCAAAGGCAATCTCTCTTAGTGAATCTATGCTTATTGCAGCAAATGAAGTTGCAGAATCACTTCCGGGTGGATTTTTCTCCTGCCATGCAGACGGTAATTATGAAATAATAGCCTTTAACACAGAGATTGTTTCCATTTACGAATGTGAATCTGTAGATGCGTTCAGAAAGTTCACTGATAATAAGTTTTTAAATCTTATTTACAAAGAAGATTTAGACAAGGTCATTGAAGAAATAAAAGAAAAAATTACACCAGAAAAAGATGTTGCCACTATAGACTTTAGAATCATAACCAAGAAAGGCAATATAAGAGATGTCCGCACCTTTGGACGCTACATTCACGCAGAACGTTACGGTAATATTTTCTACGTTTTTATGAATGATATTACAGAAGACAACAGACGAAGAGAGGAAGAAGAAAACGAAAAACTTAAACAGATAGAACTGGAAACAAGTGTTGATATTGAAAAGGCTGCAAACAAAGCTAAAAATATTTTTATGTATAATGTTGCAAAGGATATTCTTTCTCCAATGCAGTCTATAATTAAATGTACAAAAGAGATTCAGCAGAATACTACAGACACAGAATTAATAAAGAAAAATCTTTTAAAGGCCCAGCTTTCTGAAGAATATATACTTTCCTTCCTGAACAATATTGTTGAACTTTATAAGCTTGAAAACGGAGAAACAGAGCTTACAGAAACTCCTACCGACATTACAAATGCAACCCAGAATATTTATAATCTGATTAAAGACGCTGCTGAGCTTAAAAACATTACCGTCGAATATTCTTCTGAAATATCCTACCCTTACATCTACCAGGATATTTTCCATACCACAAATGTTGTTTTGAATATCATTATGAACGCCATTAAATATACACCGGCTGGCGGAACAATAAAATATTCTCTAAAGCAGCTTCCTGGTGATAATGATAATACCTGTAAAATTGATTTTTACTGCGAAGATAACGGTATTGGTATTTCAAAGGATTTCCTGCCCTTTATTTACGAAAACTTTACCCGCGAGGATAATCAGATAAACAAAGAATCTCCAAGCTCTGGACTGGGCTTAAATATTGCCAAAAAACTTTTGATTCTTATGCACGGCACAATCGATATTACCAGCGAACAGGGCAAAGGTACAAAGGTCCACACTTCACAACCTCACCGTTTCTGCAAAAAAGAAGATATTACAAAAGACAACACCCTGATGTCTAACATTTAATTATGTCATTCTCGTGCTTTTATGGTGTCATTATCGAGTTTTCACTATGTCATTCTCGTGCTCGACACGAGAATCTCACAGGGCATAAAAAAAACCGGAAAAGTGCTTATTAGGCAGGCTTTTCCGGTAATTTACGTATTAATCTTACAAAACTAAATTAGTCTTCCTGATATTTTGATTTGTCGTTATACAAAACTCTGTCTGTATCTTTGTTGATAGCGTTATCCCAACCCCATTTTTCACTTCCATAAAGACTAATACCTTCCCAATCACCCCAGTCAGGATCTACAGGCTGTTCATTAGCTTCCATGTCACCACCATGTGCATCATCTTTCCAGGAAGTAAGAATTGAAGAAGCGCCAAGCTTTAAAGTACCTTTCTCATCTGTATTAATAGAACTTCCGGCAGTAAATTTAACAATTACATCATGGGTTGCATCTCCAATAATTAAAGTACCATCGGAAACAGTAAACCAATCATCTACAAAATAATAAGGCAATTCCGTAACGTTCCACTTAACAGTCTTTGCATTCTCAATATAAGAACCGTCCTTCAATATAATTGCCTGATATACATTCTTAATGTTTTCATCATTTGGATTATGGAAAATGTTAGATGTATCTACAGTGTAATTCTTTGGACATGTCAGAGGCCAGTCATTGTTATAGAATACATTATTACTAACAATTGATTCATTTCCAGCTTCTCCAATAGTTAACGCGCCACTATGGTCAGTAGATTTATTGTCAGTAAATGTACAGGAAGAAACTGTAGCCTTCTTAAACAAGCCTAAAGCATACAAAGTTGAATAACGGAAATTAGCATACGTAAAAGTAGATCCCTGAGCACCTGAAATCTCAACGCCTTTCCAGTCACCTTTAGCAGCTTTTGTAGCACTGCCAGCAAACTCTGAAATTGTAATTCCTACAGAATGATCAAGATAAGAAGTGAAAGTAATAGGTAAAGATTCTGTACCAATAGCAGTAATAGTTCCTTCTCCAGTTGTATTAATTGACCCTTCTTTTCCAAGTTTTACAACTGTACCAGCAGGAATAATAAGAGACTTATTTACTGTAAGCCAACTGTCTACATAATAAGTATACAATGGATTCCAAGTTGTGTTCTCTTCAATATAACCATGAACTCGTTCTATGTTACTTACTGTTACTTTAAAATAATCAGACCAGCTTTCAGCTTTCTTGCCAGTTGCTGCATTAGTGTTGGTTACTTTACACCAATAATATGATACTTCGCCGTCTTTTGCAGGAGCAGCAGGAGCTGTAAAAATGTATGCAGCTAATTTTGCAGCAGCACCATCAATTGCTACGGCGGCATCACGGCTGCTTGTAGTTCCCTTGTACCACTGATATGTTAAAATACCATTATCAGATCTTTCTCCTTTAACTGTTATAGTATACACTTGACCATAACGGGCAATAAAAGAACTCTCATCTTCTGTTGTAACACTAGGATACTCTGGTTCTGGTGTTTCTTCTTCAATTTTTCCAGCTAATTTGCTTAACAACTGTGCACAACCTGTCATAGCAAACACAACAAACAAAAGTGCCAAAACACTAACCGTTTTTTTAATAAGTTTCATATTAACCTCCGTAGTTATATGATGCGGGCTTTTCTTAAAAGAAAACTTATTTCGCCCTTTATAAGAAGAATGTTACTTTAAGTATAAATCGAAATATATCATTTGAAAAGTTTTTTTTTCGGACTGTGATTAAGTCAATTCATGCAGCCATTTGCCGCTTACAATACGGATGGCGCCTATAACGGCTTTTACTAAAGATTCGCTGGTTATAAAAAGATAAATCATTGGGGCTGGAAGATGGAGTACGAAGGCGGCAACATAGCCCAACGGAATTGAAACACACCACAGGACAACAAGCTCGGCAACCGCAGAAAAAACGGTATCTCCACCTGCCCTACATACGCCTACAACCCAATCCATGCAGAAGGAATTGAAGGGGTAAACAAAAATCAGAATCATAAGGATAGAAGTTGCAGTTTTTATTATTTCCGGCTCCACATTGAACAGGAACGGCAGAAGTTTTGAAAGTGGCAGCAGGAGTACACCAACACAGGCTCCAATCACAGGCATAAACCACATTGAGCGCAGTGCATAGGCGCGGGCTTCTTCCTGCTTTTTTTCGCCAATTCGTTTGCCAATAAGAACACCAATTCCGTTACCAAAGCCCATACAGAATACCCAGGTCAGCTGACTGATTGTTCCGGTAATGCTGTAGGCGGTAAAGGAATCGGTACCTGCGTGGGCAAAAATTGCGTTGTAAACCGAAGTCCCAATTCCCCAGAATGTTTCGTTTATAATCACAGGAATTGCAATTTTTATATACTTTAATACAAAGTTCCAGTCAAAGCCCAATAGCTCACGTAATTTTCCGCAAACCTCATAATCGTGCGAATACGACCAGATTAAAAGAATTAAAAGCTCAACAAGGCGAGAAAAAATCGTTGCGATTGCGGCGCCTTTTACTCCAAGTCCCGCAATAAAAATGAGCAGATAATTTGCACCAGCATTTGTAAGCAGCGAAACAGAAGTACAGACAAGCGGCAGCTTTACGCGTTCCGTGCAGCGCAAAGATAGAGTGATGGAAAAGCTTATAGCCGTGGGAATATAACTCAAACAGACAATGCGCAGATAATCTCCGCCAACCTTTACAACCTGCGGATCCGGAGAGTACAGGCCAATCATTTTATATGGAATAAAAAGTCCGAGCAAAGTAAAAACCACAGCTGCAAAAGCGGCAATCAGCGTCATTAAGCCAAAGGATTTTCTGATTCCGTTTATATCCTTTTTACCCCAGAACTGCGCAATAAAAACTCCGCCGCCGGAAGTAATGCCAAAAAGTAGCATATTGAGAATAAAAAATATCTGATTTCCAAGTCCTACCGCAGCAATTTCTACACTTCCAAGACGGCCAATCATAACCGTGTCGAGCATGTTTACAAAGTTTTGCAAAAGACTCTGCATGGAAACAGGAATTGCAATTGCAACAAGAGAGGAATAAAATCCTTTGAGTTTCATTTAAGCCTACCGGGTTGCTTTCATCATCTTTTTATGAGCATACATGGCATTGTCTGCACGATTGAATACATCAGAAACAGATTTATCTATATCTTCATCATAAAGGGCATAACCAATCGCAGCAGAAACGCGCTCCCACGGCTCCAGCTCTTCATTATTAGAGCCTTTTTCAATCTGAAAATTGAACTCCTGAACTAAAGCTTCAACATTCTGATAATCAGCACGCTCAAGAATTACAACAAACTCATCACCGCCAAAGCGGAAAACCGGAGAATGCTCAAAAACATGACAGACAATATAGCACAGTTTTCTGATTGCGTCATCACCATGCTCATGCCCGTAAGTATCATTCATGTTTTTAAGGAAGTTCAAATCAATCATTGCAAAACCGAACTCTTTGTTTCCGTCCATAAGCTTCCATTCCAGACGCTTAAGTTCATTATCATAGGCAGTTTTATTTCGAACACCGGTAAGAGAATCTTTATTTGCAAGCGTATTCATTTTATCTGCAAGCTTTCTTGTATCTACCAGTTCTGCAGAAGTTTTTCTGAGATTCTGCATGTATTTTTCCAGTTCAACAATCATGGAAGCAAACTGGCGCGATAAAGAAGAGATTTCATCCCTGCCCTTTGAGTTTTCTTCAATTCTCTTTACTATTTCAGGATTCTTTTCTGCAGTATACTCGCGAATATCTGCTTCAAGATTAATTATTTTTTTTATGTAAAGAATATTGATTAAATAAAACATAAAAGCCAGACAGATAATCAAAACAATAATTATACCAATTGCCTGATTTAATGTATTTGTAAGAACTGTTTTATATACAGAGTTTACGTTAATTTCTGCTGCTATAAGACCAAGTTTATTACCGTCTATGATGAGAGGTGAATAATAGGCATAGGTATAACCCCAGTCATTATCCCATACCTGGAAATCATACTGGCGTTCACCGCTGAACCAGGTATTCCATTCAACAGGATATTTATCATAAGAATTGTAATAATAATCACCAAGATAAAGATTCTCCCCTTCATCAGCCATTGCTCCAGCCGCATTTTTGTGAGACCTTTCTCCGTCAATCATATAATACATGAGGTAATCGTTTTCGTTTGGCACAAGATAATAAGTATATGGAAGATTAAAAGATTTTCTTGCATTCTCAAAAGTCAAAGTCCAGTATTCATGATAATAAATAAACCAGGCTTTTTTTTCTTCCTCGTTAAGCGAATCAAAATCTATTTTAGAATCATCTGCATATCTGTCTTTTTCAGACTGTGATAATAAAGTAAGAAAGTTTTTTTGTGCGGTCCGATATTCATTAAAATCATAAGGAATATCAATTTCACTGTAATGTTCCATAAAGTATTTCTGGTAATTTGCAAAATCTTCACCAGAATCCTTAATCAAACCTTCCAGATAATCAACAATATTACACAGACTTTCAAGACACTGGGTTTTATACAAACGCATTTGAGTCATATAAGTGTTTATCCCGCTAAAACCAACTGTAATAACTGTAAAGAAGGCAAAAATGCTCAGAATCTTTAAGAGCAGACTATGTTTTGTCTTAGGTTTTTCGTCTTTATCCATATTATTTCATTTTAAACCATAATTGAAAGAAAACAACCCTTTTTTATTGGTTTCTTATTGTCCGTTCAATTAATTTAAAAAGCTATCAAGATATTCACACCCAGAAAAAAATAAACAAAATGCAGCTAAAAAAAGAACAGTATTAAAACTTTACAACCTTAGGAGCTGCAGTGAAGCTGGAAATTGTAGCTGTAGCGTTCTTGAAATACAAAACTTCGGTATTGTCATCATCGGCAGAATACATTCGGCCAAGTTCAGGATAATGAGCAAGCATATCTGCTTTAGCTTCGCGCCTGTCATCACGAACAAGTTCACCGGCAAGTCTAAGCCACTGTCCGCTGGCACCGTCAAAGCAGCAGATTTCTACACGTGGATTCTTCTGAATCTGTTTTGAAACTTCCTTGCTTTTTCCAGTCTGAATGTAAAGCTTGCCTTCAAAAATGTTTATTGTACCGAAAGGTCTGTTTCTTGGCTGACCGTCTTCTACAGTTGCAAGATAATAAGTTCCACATTTTTTAATAAAATCATAAATCTCGTTCATAAATCACCTCAACAAAAATTATAATACACTAATTGATTATTGTCACATTTTTATTTTCTTCGCCATTAAGACTATACCAGTCAATTTTTCTGGTAATGAACATAAGCAAAGCGATTACGGCGAAAAGACCAATACTTCCAATTAACAAAGCATAATCTTCGGCCTGCAAGGTTCCGTAAAGGAATACATAGGAAACAAGCTGCACACCGCTCAGAAGCAGGCCCCATTTTTTGTTCTTAAAGATTGCCATTGAATACAAAAGTGTTGCAACACAAACAGTAATAGAACAGATAAGGTAAGCCAGATCAAACGAAATGTGCTCGGAAATTGAAAGCAAAAGCAGATAGAAAATTACATCGGCAAGTCCAATCAGACAATACTGAACCGGGTGTATTCTTGTTTTAGAAAAGATTTCCGAAATCAGCAAAGCAAGGAAAGGAATCAGCAGGAACAAAAGCGCATATTTTACACTCCGCTCTGTTTTTTTATACGAATCAACCGGAATCATAAACGAAATATCAACTGAATCTGCATAATATTCGGTTTTTGCAAGCCAGCTTTTTGGATAAACCGTACTCAACCCCGCAATATTCCAGGTTGCAGTAAAGCCGTTATCGGAAAGCTCACGTTCTGTCGGGAGCCAGCCGCCGGAAAAGCTTGGAGATTTCCAGTCGGATTTCATATTGAATATATTTTCCTGAGCAATCGGTCTGAGCTTTATGTTTTGTCCGCCCTGAAAGTCAATACTTCCGCTGAGGACAAATGGTGAAGCAGAATTGCTGGCAGCCCCATTAGTTCCAGCAGTTTTTGATAAAGTCAGCGGATAGCACACCGAAGTCATGAATGGCGAAATTGAATCATACTTGATTGGCGAAACCTGCAATTGCTCTCCATTCATTTTTAAGTTAGGCTGCTTTGTAAGATTTTTTGTATTCGAAAAGCCCAGAATTAAAACTGCATCCTTTTTTATTACATCTGCTTCTGAAATATTAAAGTAAGAAAAATCAAAATCGGAAAAATCTGCCTTAAGCTCAATCTGACCGTTAAAAACCGGAACCTTAAAAATCCCGCGAGACAAATAATAAGGCTTTACGGTGATATCCATATCAAGAAGATCGGGCGCAAAAATTACATGTTCTATATCAAACTCCGTATGCTTGTTACCCTTAGTATCGTAAACATCACGGTATTTTTTGTAAGGAATTGCAACTACAAGACCTTGTATTTCTGCCTGGCCGCCAAGAGGCTCTGTAATTGAACGGATTGCCTCCTGCTGATAGCGGTTTCTGTCGCCTACAAGATTTTTAATTAAACTGACCGGTACTAAAAACAGCAGAATTAAAATTGCAATCAAAAAGATTTTTTGTGTTGAGTTCGAAATGTTAAGTTTCTTCATATATAAATCTCCATAATATAACAAACAATTTATAGTAAAAAAGGTTTGAAAAATCTCGTTAGAAGTATAATTTTTGCAAGTCTATGATATAATAAAAGTATGAAAACAATTACACTCGGTTCAACCGGAATTACAACTCCTCAGAACGCTTTTGGTGCGCTTCCTGTTCAGCGTGTAGACATGAAGACTGCCGTAGAAATATTGCGCAGAGCTTATGATGGCGGAATGACTTTTTTTGATACCGCCCGCGCCTACTCCGACAGCGAAGAAAAAATGGGAGAAGCTTTTGGCACTCCTTCTTTGCGTGAAAAAATCTTTATTGCTACAAAATCAACAGCCGAAACTCCCGAAAAGCTCAAGGCGGATCTGGAAACTTCGCTGCGTAATTTGCGCACAGATTATATTGATATTTACCAGCTTCATTGTGTAAAGCAATGTTACCGCCCTGGTGATGGAACTGGTCTTTACGAAACACTTCTTGAAGCTAAAAAACAGGGAAAAATCCGACACATTGGAATTACAGCCCACAAAATTGGTATTGGCGAAGAAATTGCAGAAAGTGGACTTTACGAAACACTTCAGTTTCCTTTTTCTTACCTTGCTACTGACCGCGATATTGCACTTGTAGAAACCTGCCGCAAAAACAACATTGGTTTTATTGCAATGAAAGGATTATCAGGTGGACTGCTTACAAATGCGCGTGCCTGTATGGCCTTTATGAGCCAGTATCCGGTTTTACCAATCTGGGGAATCCAGAAGATGAGTGAGCTAGAAGAGTGGCTGGAGTTTTTTAAATATGATAATGGTACTGGAGAGGATGGCACTGGAACCTCTGGCTGTAAAACTCTTATGACTCCGGAAATCAAAGCCCTTATAGAAAAAGACCGTGCCGAATTGCTTGGTGAGTTCTGCCGTGGCTGCGGTTACTGTATGCCATGTACAATGGAAATTACAATAAACCAGTGTGCCCGCATGAGTCAGATGATCAGGCGAGCTCCTTCTCAAAACTGGCTTACACCATACTGGCAGGAAGAAATGCTTAAAATTGAAAAATGCATTGATTGTGGTGCGTGCTTAAAACGCTGCCCGTATGAATTGAACATTCCAACTTTGCTGAGAAAAAATCTTGCTGACTACAAAGAGATTCTTGCGGGAAAGGTGCAGGTCTAAAATCTTACTCCAGCATATGCCGAAATAATGTGGTCATAAGTATACTGACCGCGCGGCATAAACTTGTACGAAGCTCCTACAATCGGGAAAATTGTTGACTCTTCGCCATAAAGGAAAATGTATTCAAATGCAATTCTAAAGCCATGGCCCCAGGCAGATGATTTATTTGTATCGTTTATTTCTTCTGTTTTATAGAAGGTTGTTTTTGAACCGAATACATACGCAACAGAAATATTGAATCCACCAAGATTCGGAAAAACCTTTACTCCGCCAAAGAAGGAATAGTCAAGGCTGTTATAATGGTCGGAACCGTCCCACAAAAACTCGCAGAAGCAGTCTGTTCCAACAATAAACTTTATAGGCTCTGTGATATTGAACACCATATCTCCATTTAAACCAAGAATTATTCTTTTGAAAGATGGAGTTATAAGTATATCTGATTTTGGAGCATCAACTGTAGAACTGTGGATTGGGATTCCGGTAGCAACAGCAACATCCCAATTAAAAAGCTTTTCCTGTGCAAAAGCAAAAACTCCACAAAAAATCAAAATAAAAGCAAGTGCTATTTTCTTCATAAAAACTCCAGATTATTTATAAACAACGTGGAAGGTTTGGAAAACAAGTTTAATATCAGGTGTAAACTCAAAGCCAAGCACGGCACCTTCATCTGTAAGATATTCCTGCTGCTTTTCGCGCCAGGTTTCAAGGTTTTCGTCCTCACCTTCCTGCTTTGCCATTTCCCAGGTGATTTCGTTAAATGGAAGAACTGCAACAGAATCAATTTCAATAACGCACTGAGGCTTGCCTGCACGGTCCACGACAATGTAAAGCTCTCCAGAAATTGGAAGCGGTTCCTGGTCTATTGCATAGGTTGCCCAGCTTGTAAAGAAAGCAGTTTTTTTACCAGCAATTACAAGAGCCATAAGCTCATCGCCAACAAAGCCTTTTGCTTCAAAGTTCAAATCGCCGGCACACTTATCGTCCTGGTCGCGACCTGTTTCTTTAAGAAATGTATACCAATATTCATCCAGTTCTGTCATTTTTCCCACCCCACGCTGTTCTTACTCTATTTTCGGAATAAAAGGATTATTCTTAAGTTTTGTGAATACACCTCTGTCTGCCCCGAAAGGCACAATTGAAGGCTGATTAAAATCAGGGTTTATGATGATTTCACATTCAAGGCAATGCAAAACAAAGGCATCATATTCTTCCTGCGGGATTTTTGGATAAAGATAGGGGCCTTTGCGAATCCAATATTTTGTAAGAACAGGATCATAAAGGAACCAGTTTTTTTCTTCGCGAACTTTTAATTCTGCAATAAGATTATAAATTGAGCGGGTGATTGCAGCTTCAACTGCAAAAGGAAGCCCTATTGTGTTTTTGGCAACTTTATCATTCACGCTAACTTTATCACTTGCGGCAGCTTTATCTTCCCGCACGGCAAGAAGATAAATTGAATCTGTCCAGGGTAGCGGCGGCTGAATTACAAGGCAATCTGTTAAAGCCCAGTCAACTTTTTCACTTATCCAGGGACGCCACATACCGGTGCTTTCAGAAAAAGCCAGAGCTGCAGAAACCGCATCACTTTTTGAAGAAAAAACGAAAACCTTACGAGCTAGCAGCGACTTTTCATCACCATCCACAGAAGAAAGCAAAAGCGATACAGCCTTTTCCAGCCGATAATGTCTGCCTTTATCTTCGCAAATAAAACCACCAACCTGAGCTCGGTTCAAAGTATTTTTCAAAAAAGTAAAAGCATTTCCCGCATCCCAGCCAAGAATTGCCCGCCCGTTTTCCTGAAACATATCGGTGAGCCGCACACCCTTCTTAGTATATAGAAAACAATTTCTCGCCCGAGTCACAGCCCCAAAGCGTTTAAATATTTCTTCGTACAAAGCATTCATTTTCATTAGATGTGATTATAGCAGATAAATAGATATTCGGGTCAAGTGCCCGAATATGACAAAAAAAAGCCGGTGCAATATGGTAGGAGTGCACCGGCTAAAAGTTCTAAAGTCTAAGATTTTAATTTGGAGGTAACCTTATGAAAACCAATTCCAGAACTTTTTGTTTTGAGGAGTTATTTTTTATGCGCTTTCTTTCGCTTAGATACAACATCAAAGATTACGGCTGCCAGAAGTACAAGACCCTTTACAGCACGCTGCCAGTTCTGGTCAATACCAAGAATTGACATACCATTGTTCAAAACACCCATGAAGATAGCACCAACTACAGCACCTGTAACTGTACCGGTTCCACCATAAGCAGAGGCGCCACCAATAAAGCAGGAAGCGATTGCATCCATTTCGTAGTTCTGTCCGGCTGTTGGCTGAGCTGAATTAAGACGTGCAACTGTAACAAGAGCGGCAACAGCAGCAAGGAAGCCCATGTTTGTGTAAGCAAAGAACATTACGTGGTTTGTGTTTACACCAGAAAGACGAGCAGCTTTTTCGTTACCACCAATTGCATACAGGTAGCGGCCAGGAACAGTATTCTTTGTAAAGTAACCGTAAAGTGCAACTATCACTGCAAGAAGAATAAGAACTACAGGAAGACCACGGTTTCTTGCAAGGAACTGTCCAATGAAAACTATTGCAGCACAAAGAACAACAATCTTGATTATAAAGCTTAATTTTGAATCTACTGTATAACCTTTTTTAATCTTGTTTATTCTTCCAAAAACTTCTGCCAATACATAGCAAACACATACAATTGCAATAAGAATCATAGTAAGAATAAAGGTTCCGCTTTCATCACCAGAACGGGAAATAAAGCTTTCAAAAAGATTCAAATATTTGTCCGGGAACGGAGCAATCGGTTTACCGTCAAGAACGATAGTTGCAACACCACGCCACAAAAGCATACCGGCCAGAGTTGTAATAAACGGCGGAATGTGAATGTAAGCAATGAAGAAACCATGGAATGCACCAATCAAAACACCTACTAAGAGACAAAGCAGAATTGCAGGTAAAATCGGGATATTCCAGTTTACAATAAATACACCTGCCAGAGCTCCAACAAGAGCTACAACAGAACCAACAGACAAATCGATGTTACCACCAGTAAGGATACAAAGAAGCATACCGGTTGCAAGAATAACTACGTATGAGTTCTGTCTGATAATGTTTGTAATGTTTGCAGGGTTGAACAAAGAACCATGTCCTGTGGCTACTATAAGAATCTGGAAGAGAATCGATACGCCAACAAGGACAAGCAGCATAGTATTGTCTTTTAAGGTTTTCTTAATATTTAATTTGGATTCAGACATTTTTTTCTCCTATTTATTTGCTAGAGTTTATGATTTCGGTCATGATTTTTTCCTGAGTGGCGGTCTTACCATCCATTTCGGCAACCATTCGACCTTCGTTCATAACATAGATACGGTCACACATACCAAGAATCTCCGGCATTTCTGACGATATCATTATTACAGATTTTCCTTCTGCTACCATCTGATTGATGATACAGTAGATTTCATACTTGGCACCAACATCAATACCGCGAGTTGGCTCGTCAAGAATAAGAATGTCTGGTTCGGCAAAAAGCCATTTTCCAAGAAGAACCTTCTGCATGTTTCCACCAGAAAGATTTCCTACATCCTCATCTACGGAAGCACACTTTGTATGCATTTCCTTAGCCATCTGTATTGAATAAGATTTTTCTTTATCAAAATCTATTACATAATGCTTTGAGATTTTTTCAGGCTTGGCAGCTGTTGTATTCTTAGAAATTGATTCTGTAAGAATAAGACCGTTGCCTTTTCTGTCTTCTGTAACATAAGCAAAACCAGCTTTGATTGCCGTTTTTACATCAGGCAGTTCAATTTCTTTTCCATTAAGGAAAAGCTGTCCGCGGATGTTTGCACCATAAGAACGTCCGAAAATACTCATAGCAAGTTCTGTTCTTCCGGCACCCATAAGTCCCGAAATACCAAGAACCTCACCTTTTCGAAGATTGAAATTAACGTTATCGCAAACCTTAATTCCGTCAAAAACAGGATGATCTACACACCAGTTTTTAACTTCAAAACAAACATCTCCTACATGACTTTCACGCTTAGGGAATCGGTCTGTAAGACTTCTACCAACCATAGCAGAGATGATTGTATCTTCAGAGAATGGTTCATTTGTTTTATGTAAAGTTGTAATAGATTCACCATCACGAATTACTGTAATGGCATCTGCAACGTATGAAAGCTCGTTTATTTTGTGGGAGATGATGATAGAAGTCATTCCCTGTTTTTTAAACTCAAGAAGTAAATCAAGAAGATGCTTTGATTCTGTATCATTAAGAGATGCTGTAGGTTCATCAAGGATAAGAAGCTTAACTTTCTTTCCAAGTGCTTTTGCAATTTCTACAAGCTGCTGTTTTCCTACACCAATATCCTTTATTAAAGTTTTTGAAGATTCTTTCAGACCTACTTTATTTAAAAGTTCGTCTGCTTTATCAAAAGTTTCTGACCAGTTTATTCTGGCCTTACTTCCTCTTTCGTTTCCGAGGAACATATTTTCACCAATTGAAAGAAGCGGAACAAGAGCCAGCTCCTGGTGAATAATTACAATACCTTTTCCTTCACTGTCCCTGATATTCTGGAACTTACAAACTTCACCGTCATAAATAATATCGCCATCGTAAGTGCCATAAGGATAGATACCGCTTAACACGTTCATTAAGGTTGATTTTCCGGCTCCGTTTTCACCACAAAGGGCATGGATTTCGCCTTCTTCAACCTGGAGGTTTACATTGCTAAGGGCTTTTACAGTGCCGAAAACCTTGGTTATATTTTTCATTTCCAATAATGTTTTTGCCATTGGAATCCTCTTTTGCTTGATTTTTGAATTAAAAAAAAGGGCTGTCTCCAGCGTAAAAACAGCCCTTTTATCAAAGTCAGTTCAAACTATTTCAACTGAGCTTCTGTGTAGTATCCTGTATCGATAAGGAGAGCTTTGTAGTTGTTAATATCGCCGTATACTGGATCACAAAGGAATGAAGGGATAACTCCAGTTCCGTTGTCATAAGTCTTGCGGTCGTTGATTGGAGGCTCTGAACCTTTACAGATAGCGTCAACCATTTCTACAACCTTAGAAGCCAATGTACGTGTATCTTTGAAAATAGACATAGCCTGAACACCCTTAATCATGTTCTTAACAGCTACGATATCGCAGTCCTGTCCAGTGATGATTGGGAAGTTGTCAGCTGTATATCCAGCAGAAAGAAGAGCGTTTGTTACACCGTTTGCTGTTGAGTCATTTGAACAGTAAACTGCATCAAGCTGCTTGCCTTTTGGACCATATCCGTTAGATGTGATGAGGTTTTCCATTCTCTTCTGAGCCTCTTCTGTAGACCAGTTCAATGTAGCACACTGAGCTTTTGCAGTCTGTCCAGAAGGACATACGATAGCGCCTTTGTCGAGGTAAGGTTTAAGAACGTCCATAGCACCACCAAAGAAGAAGTTGATGTTATTGTCACCTGGGTCACCAGTAAAGAATTCCATGTAAACTGGGTTAGAAGCTGAGCGGCTCTTAAGTCCGAGTTTTTCTACAAGGTAGTCACCCTGAATTGTTCCAACTTTGTAGTTATCAAATGTAGCATAGTAAGAAACTGCGTTTGTATTCATGATAAGACGGTCATAAGCAATAACCTTAATGTTCTTTTTCTTAGCTTCATCAAGAGGATTCTTGAGAGCTGAACCGTCAATAGAAGCGATTACGAGTACTTTACAGCCACTTGTAATCATATTTTCAATCTGAGATACCTGTGTAGGAATATCATTTGCAGCATACTGCAAATCTACTTTGTAACCAGCCTTTTCAAGCTGACTCTTCATGTTAGAACCATCCTGGTTCCATCTCTGTAAGTCTTTTGTAGGCATAGAAACGCCAACTTTTGTTCCACCAGATGCACTTGAACATCCAATCATAGTAAGTGCCATAGCACCTGCTAACAAAACTGTTAAAATTTTTTTCATAAGAAAACTCCTATTTTTTTTATGAAGAGACACAAGCCCCTTTTCGATTATCAGTATACACGGAGGAAGGCTATTGTTACCGTCAATCTTCTTAATTATTTTGCTATCTTATTGAATTTTCTTATAAGTAAAACGTTTTATGATTTTTTAAGATTAGGATTTTTTTGCTGTTTTTTTTGTGCTAATTAATGACAAAATATTCTGGAATAATTACTTAGAGTGAATAATTTTCAAGCCCTTCATCCCGGTAATAATACTGATTTTCATCACCCGGTTCACTTTTCTTGCCAAACTGCATAATATCTTCAGTTGTCAAAGAATCGTAACTATCATCTTCCCAAAGATAAAGATAAAGCCTTAAAGGATATTCACGTTTGTTGCGTATATCAAAATAAACCGATTTTGCTTTTTCTAAAGCGTATTGCTTTATTTCATCCTCGCAGGCATTAATTACAACAGTATAATAAATCAGCGGAGAAGATTTTAGATATTCGGAAAAACTATTAAAATGAGTAAGCTCACTTAAAAAAGGTTCTGTTGTATTAACATATTTATAATCATAGGCATTGAACCAATTATTTATCAGTTCACTATAAGCGTTTTCTACATCATTCTTATAATAAATGTCATTATAATTTGTAAGGAATACTTTTCCCCAACCAAACTTGGATTTTGAATACCCATGCTTTGTCAGCACCTGCCTTTCGCCAAATAATGAGCATTTCATGTATGCCGAAGTACTTTTTTCTTCACTAGAATCTTCAATTTTAGAATTGACAAGCTCAAAGTCACCTTCAAAATGATCATTCATATAAGCACAAATCTCTTCCGGAGTCATGGGAATCATAGTTTCAGGATCATATTTACAGCTGAAAAAAGCAAGAAAGAAGAGAAGCATAACTGAATGAATAATTACCTTTGAAAAAAGTCTGTTACTCGGATTTTTCAACTTCATAATCATATCTGTATCCGTTATATTCTTTTTTGTAAACATCTATTGCGGCTTTGAAGGTACAATTTTCTTTGTAATCTTCATTAAGCTCATTAACTAGATAAAAATCGCCATCAAGCAAGAGTTTTGAATGCTGTAAATCTACAAGTGAACATTTTAGCTTATCTTCTGTAGTTACGTACTTGTTCAAGTTTTTTTCCGTTACAATAATATCTGCCTGAGCCTTAGCTTCGGAATTAACAAGTTGATTAACATACTGCTCAAAAGCAAGCTCATCAATATTCTGCTTATGCTCAATCCATTCACCATCAATCTCATCCGAAGTCCAGAAAACTGAAGAATAATCCATAAATCTATGAGAATTATCAATTACAACTTGGCAATCTGTAAAATACTTTTTAAAAAGCTCTTCGTAATAAAGGGTTTCCTCTTCTTCAAAAAAAATACTCAGATAATTCGAGGAAATATGACAGGTATAGGAATCAATCTTCTGGTCTGTAACCTGAATACGGACATTTACTTCCTGATTTTCAAGTTTTTGGGACTTAAAAAGCACGTGGGCTTCGTTTTCGGAAGCATTCTTCTTTAAGGAAACAAATGTATATTCACCACCAAAGTTTTCTATAAGATAACCGCTGGCAATTTCTATATATTCCTGATTCGAAACATTCATTACACAGGAAGAAAAGAGAAAAGCTATAAAACTTAGAAAAAGTATGATTATCTTCTTCATAATAATTCTTTACCAAAGTGATAGCAGTTTTGCCCTATGCAAACCCTTAGGCGTCTATTTCTGCCGCAAGATGATGAACAATAAAATCTCTTCGTTCCGGTGTATTTTTTCCCATATAAAACTTTAAAACTTCCGGTACATTCTTAAGGCTCTGAATAGAAACAGGGGTAAGATGCATTCCCTTATCTTCAGATTCACCTTCCTTACGTGGGAAAATAAACTGACCAAACTCCGACGGGCTGATTTCTCCAAGTCCTTTGAATCGTGTAACCTCTGCCGAAGCACCCATTTTCTTAAGCTCTTTGTCGCGGCTTTCTTCGCTGTAGCAGTAAACAGTTTTTGTCTTGGTGCGCACGCGGAAAAGCGGTGTTTCAAGAATGAATACGTGGCCGGTAAGAATAAGCTCTTCAAAATAAAGCAGAAGATATGTCATTACAAGGTTTCTGATATGGTAACCGTCGTTATCGGCATCGGTTGCAATAATGATTTTGCTGTAACGCAGGCCTTCAATATCCTTTTGCAAACCAAGGCTGAACGTAAGGTTTTTAAGCTCTTCGTTTTCGAAAAGTGCAGACTTTTTGCGGCCATACATGTTTTCTGGTTTACCCTTTAAGCTGAAAATTGCCTGATAAGAAACATCGCGGCTTCCTACCATAGAACCGGTAGCCGAATCACCCTCTGTAATAAAAATCATTGAGTTTTCGCCCTTTGGACCATCCTGCAGGTGGTAGCGACAATCCTTTAGCTTTGGAATCTTGAGCATTACAGATTTTGCAGCTTCGCGAACCTGTTTTTCTGTAACACTGTTGATTTCTGCCCTGGCCTTCTGATTTTTTATGATTTTATCTTCAAGGTTTCCTGCAATATCAGGATTATGTCTAAGCCAGTCGTCAACCGCCAGCTGAACTTCCTTAATAATTGGAGCTCGGATTTCTACGTTACCAAGCTTGTTCTTTGTCTGTGATGTAAACATTGGATTATCCAGTCCAACTTTAAGCGCAACAATCAAACCGGCAGTTACATCCTTTATATCGTAATCTTTTTTAAAGTACTCGTTTATACCCTTAGAAAAACCATCAAGGAAAGCTGTTACGTGAGTACCACCATCTTCCGTACTCTGACCGTTTACAAAAGAATAAACATATTTATCAAGGCTTGCAGTGTGCGAAAGAACAAACTGAAGGTTTTCTCCCTGATAATTAAAGAGCTTATAAAGGGATTTATTGTCGCCGCCCATTTCGCTTATGAGCAGATCCTGAATACCATTTTCACTGTAGTATTCCTTGCCGTTACATTTAAGCTTAAGGCCTGGATTAAGGTAAGCATAATTCCAGAGACGTTTTTCAACATATTCCATATTGTAGGCGTATTTACCAAAAAGTTCTGCATCTGGCTCAAACTCAAGATAAGTACCGTTTGGAACACCATCCTTTGCTTTTCCTGTTTTTGAGCTGATTTTTTCACCCTTCTGGAACTCTACCACAGCCATTTTGCCGTCGCGAATGGAAGCTGCCCTGAAGTAAGATGAAAGCGCATTGGTAGCTTTAATACCAACACCATTCATACCGATTGCCTGTTTGAAAACCGAATTGTTATACTTAGCACCGGTATTTACGTTAGAAACACAATCTTCAAGCTTACCAAGCGGAATACCACGACCATAGTCGCGAATCTTTACCCGACCTTCTTTTATTTCTATATCAATTTTTTTACCAAAGCCCTGAGAGAACTCATCCACAGAGTTATCAATTCCTTCTTTTAATAGGATATAAATACCGTCATTTTCATTTGAACCGTCGCCAAGAGAACCAATATACATACCTGGGCGCAGACGGATATGCTCAAGACCTTCAAGATGCTGGATGGAATCTTCGTCGTAAACTGCGGTTGATTTTGCTGGGGAAGTTTTTGCCGGTGCTGGAGCTGGTTTTGCAGTGGCTGCCTTATTCACTGCTTCGGCCTTGGCCAAAATAGATTTTGCAGGAGAAGCTTTTGCTGAAGTTGCTGTAGCTTTTGATGATGTTGATTTTACAGCTGCAGTTTTAGCAGGAGCTGCCTTTGATGAAGCAGCCGCTGATTTCGCTGGCGACGCTTTAGTTGGCACAGCTTTAGCAGCCGGTTTTGCAGCAGTTGCCTTTGCCGGTGCAGCCTTAGCAGCAGGAGTTTTAGCCGCCGTTGTCTTAGCAGCCGAAGCCTTTGAAGCACTTGCCGTTGTTGCCTTTGCAGTTGTAGATTTTGAAGATACAGTTTTTGCAGACGCAGTCTTATCTGCCGAACTCTTTGTAGCCATTAATTTTTCCCCCAGCACATTTCCGTGCCACCCTATTTTTAGTATAGTGCTATTACAGTATAAGCTACTTTCCGATTTTTTTCAATTCATAAAAAAAACGGCGCATACCAGACAAGCACACGCCGTTTAGAAAAAGTTATGCTAAATAATTAGCGGACAATCTTAATTTGGAATGTATCAGATTTCATTGACCATGCACGGTCGCCTGTTTTATGAGCATATACAACAACAGAATATATTCCAGAAGGAAGTGATGAAATATTTACATCCAAAGTATTTGAATCTGCACCATAAGTACGTTCATAATCAACCTTTCGTAATGTTACTTTAATGTAATCATAAGATGTGATTACTACATTTGCAGCATTTGTTACATCTGGAGCTGCAAAAGTAATTTTTGGATTTGTAACTGAAGCAGACAAAGTAATTCCATTTTCTGTACCGGTGAATTTGCAGTCAGCCGGTGTAGTATTTGTTGAATCAGAATACTTTGCTGTAGTTGTAACATCTTCATAAGAATCATCTATTGTATAGCTTACATTTGTACCATAATCAGCTCTTACAATCAGGTTTTTCCAGTTGTTAAGTGCTGTTACTGGTGCATCAGTCGCATCAAGCCATCTTGCAAATTTGCTGTCATCTTCGGTATCACCAGTCTGTCCATCTACCTTATCGTTGATTATAGCAAGAGTGAAAGAATTTGCAGCAACAGTCGGATAAGAAGCATTATTTATAGCTAAAATCGTTGACAGGTTAATTGCAGTACCTGTGTATTTCTGATATGCAGGAATGTAGTAGTCTGTATATGTATGAGTACTATCTTTAAGAGTACCACCAGCAAGTTCGAATGTAACCATAGATTTGCTGATTTTTACAGTTGAAGAAACGAGTTCGTAAGCAGCATCATAATCTGGATCAGTTGTCGGATTTGTATCATAATCATTTGGATCTGTTGTATCCATTCTTGCTACAGCAGTTGAAGTTCCTACAATATTCTGAGCAGCAATTTTGAAGTCATAAAGCTTACCTGCTGGCAGTTTGATTTCACATTCTGTATTTGAGAATGAAAGTGAGCCGCTAACCCTCATATCGCTTGAATAGAAATCTTTACCAAGTTCAATGGCTGGAGTTACAGCCGAAAGAGAATCGTATGCTGTTCCTGTGTATTCAGTTACAGTTACAACAAAGTTTTCTTCGTTGAAAGATTTATCAGTCCATACAAGTTTTACAGTATAGAAACCGTTATCATCAGAATTCATTTTGTAATAAGCCTTGAGATTTTCTGGAGCATCAGGCTTCTTCATAATTACATCCGGAAGAGTCCATGTTTTTGCAGTTGTTCGACCAGGAGCTACTACAATTTCATCTGCCCATACACCAATCGGAATATCATCAATTGCAGCATCGGTTGGACCTTCGCCATAGAATACAACCTTGAAAGCATATTCACCTGGAGTAATGATATCTGTTTTAGTATATGTGAAAGATTTTGTATTTGTTGATAAATCTGAATATGTATCAGAAGCTACTGTTGTAGCTGGAGTAGATTCTGCTGTATAGATAAGAGAATTGTCGTTTATATCATACAAACCAGCTTCCCATTTTTTAACTAAGTGCTGTGAATCAGGAACTGTTCCTACCAAGCTGATAGAACCTGGTGTAGTAACATCATCTGTTGTTAATACAAACTTAATGGAGTTTGTTTTTGAAAGGTCTACACGGGTATTTCCCTTGAGCAAGGCCTGTGTACAAGCAGAATCTTTATAAGCTGTAAGTGTCAGATACCATACATCTTTTGATAATGTTATCGTTGCTTTCTTATTAGTAAACACAATTTCTTGCTGTGCGGCAGAAATAGATTCATTTCCAAGCTGCGATGTACCGGTAATCTTAAACTTAGCTATAGATGTAGGATGAGTAGCATCTTCAAAATCATATGGATTGATGGCTCGACCAGTAGAAGTAATATTCAACTTTTCAAAATCTTCTACACCAATCGTAAGCACACATTTTTCGTTAGAGTTCGAGTCCTGGACCTTGGCATCGGTTAATGCAATGTCCGAACAGCCTGCAAAAAGCAGAATAGCCGTAGATGCAGCAAGAATGCTTTTTAAAAATTTTTTCATTTTTACCTCCGTGCTTCTATCCACCGGAATAACCAGACAGATATAGGCATATTTTTAATTAATTTGTTGTTATGAAAACTTTTGCGGTGTCCTTATAGATTTTACCGGATTGTTCGGTAACTGTAAGAACAAGCTTGTTTTCTTTATCTGTACTAAAAACTCCGGGCGTTGTAAACTTCAACGTTCTGGAAGTTCCTATTACATTCTCCCTTAATACTTCTTTGCCTTCATTATCAACCTGAGGAATAAGAGCCTTCCATTCATAAACACACTGGGTCTTTCCTTCGGGGGCTTCAAGAATTATAAGACAGCTTAATGGCAGATTAAGCACATCATCAAGCATTTCGCTTTCCTTAAAGTTCTTGCTTTCCGTTGAATATTTTTCAGGCGAAAGATATTTTTCTTCAAAATATTTCTTATTAAAATCATTTATTGCCTCTTCGTATGAACTGCCACAGGAAAGAAATGTAAAAAGCATCATCAGAGAGACAAGAAAAGAAGTGAGGATATAAAGCTTTCTAAGTACCATTTTATTTATCATTTTTTATTTTTTACCTTTTTTATTTTTTGAATCCCATCTGAAAACACAACCAATATATACAGAAGGATTTATTTTGCCCACCGAATCGTATTCACAGTTGATGTCAAAGGCAAACCATTTTATTTGCATTCCAACTCCTGCACTTAAAAACAAAGACAGAAAAGGGTCTCCTATAATTGTCCCCTCTTTTGTAATTAATGCAACAGAAGACACTTTAGCTCCCGCCCGGAACACTGTATTTATAAGAACAGGTTTATTCCATGGAAAGAATGCGTAACCAAAAGGAATATATAAAACAGCCGAAAGTAAATCAGGAGGATTAACATTCTGCTCTTTAATTATATACTGCGCTGGAAAATCCTTTCGCGGAAAACCACAGGATGCAATGAGCCCCATACCAATAAAAAATGGAGAGATTTTCTGTGAATAAAGATATTCCATACGAAGATTTCCAGAAACAAAGAACGGGCTGGTCATATAATTTGCACCACCACATACAGAAAAACAGGAAAATCCTTTTGTACCGCCTGTAGATAAGTTCTGATTATTGCCCGATAAATTATTCGTTTCAGATTGTGATTGTGATTTCGGTTCCGATTTTGCATCTGTATTCTGTTTTGTTTTTTGTTCAGTTTTCGGTTCACTTATCTGTTCAATCTTTGATTCTGTTTTCTGTTCTTTAGTCTGCTCCTTATTCTGTTCAGACTCATCGACTGACACCGTATTCTTTTTATTCTTGCTGTCTTTTCCTTTTAAATCATCAGATATATCAATTACCTTTACGCCCGAATCCCGTATTCCTGTTCTGGAATCAACAAGCTTAACAGATCCATCCCTAAAACCTGCATAAAGGCTGTCCCCGGTAACATTAAACTCAAAAGCCGAAAGCAAAGTATTTCGTTTTACTTCAAAAACAGAAACAGCTTTTTTTGCAGAAATACTAAAAACAACAATCTCCTTTTTATCATTACCTATTGCAATCAAATCGGGATTTTTCAAAGGTTTAATCATTGTAATTGTCTGACCAGTCATAATCGAATAAAGAGTCTTACCCGAAAGCTCTGAAATACGGAAGGAGTTTTCGCTTTCCTGACTCACAATAAATGCGGAATCACCAGTAAAACAGACAGGCACCTTTGCAAGTGTATAAACATCATTCAGTCGTCCTATTTGAGTACCATTGCTTGTGCGCCAGATAAAGGCTTCTCCATCTTCAGAAACCGAAGCCAGATATTCACTGTTAAAATCAAACTCCAGCCCATAAACTTTAGATTTATGATTATTTATTGATTTTGTAATTGCATTTTGTGTTAATCGCAGGCGGTAATAAAGCTTTATGATATTATCATTTTCTGCAACAGCCATATAATCCGAATTATTACTTACCGCAAGACATTCAGCTTTCTTAAACCACTCAGATTGAGAAAGATTCATAGAAAAATACGGTTCGTTTGAATCATAATACCAGAAGGATTCCCGTTTTTTGAGTTTTCTTACAGAAAGATTTCCATCGCCTGTTAAAATTGAAATATATTCAACACCATTTTCCGTAAAAAAAGCCGTTTTTTCAGCCTTTGGCACATCAAATACACATACCTGCGAATAATCTGACGTATCATAAACAGTAACACATTTTTTATCAGAAACCGCCAGTAAAGAGTCTGCTGCATTACCCGAAATATTGATTATCTGCGTCGATGAGGCTGGAATCTGCGCATATAAATAAACGTTTGCAAGAAGTATATATATAATAGAAAAAAATAGAAATGCAACTTTTTTCATACTTATCCTCAAACGTTTTTATGACAGGTTTTATATTTTTTTAATAACATTTTATTATATAATATTTGACTTTCTTTTCCAATATGATATAAAGCCTGATTTCGTATAATATCTATCTCTGAGATTCGCATAATTCTTTCATAAATTAATTTTCATTTCAAATATTCCTGTGGTATAATTTTTAGTATCATAAAAATCAAAAACTAAAAAGGAGGATTTTATGACAAATCGTGAGGCGATTGATTCTTTGAAAAAAATCAAAACCTATACTGCGGCCGGCTTACTTGATGTTATTGAATATCTCATCAAAGTATTGGAAAAACTTGAAAAAGAAGGCGTTACAGACCCTCTGAATACTGATTTCAAAAAACTGAAAAACTAAAATAAAAGGAATTGAAAAATGACAGGAACATTTTGGGCTTTGGTGCCTGCAATTTTAGCTATTGCACTGGCACTCATCACTAAGGAAGTTTATTCTTCACTATTTTGCGGTATCGTCCTTGGCGGTATATTTTTTGCAATCGATGCAGGAAGCGGATTCACAGGCTTTATGACTCACGTTTTCAGCGACGGCTTTGTTGGCTCTCTTGCTGACTCTTACAACGTTGGAATCTTAATCTTCCTTGTAATACTTGGTATTTTGGTTGCTTTGATGAACAGAGCCGGCGGTTCAGCTGCTTTCGGAAACTGGGCTAAAAAGCATATTAAATCAAAGGTTGGCGCACAGTTCGCTACAATCCTTCTTGGAATCCTCATCTTTATTGATGACTACTTTAACTGTCTTACAGTTGGTTCAGTAATGAAGCCGGTAACAGACAAATACGGTGTTTCAAAGGAAAAGCTCGCTTACCTCATCGACTCAACAGCAGCTCCAGTTTGTATTATTGCACCAGTTTCTTCCTGGGCCGCAGCTGTAGCAGGCTTTGTATCCGAAGGCGAAAACGGAATCGGACTTTTCTGTAAGGCAATTCCTTTCAACTTTTATGCCTGGTTTACTTTGATAATGATGACAGCAATGGTATTTATGAAGTTTGAATACGGTGAAATGTCAAAATATGAAAAAGCACTTGAAATTATGAATGATGATACAGAAGAAGATGAAGCAGCTAAAGATTCAAAGGGCAAGGTTATTGATTTAATTCTTCCTGTAGTTGTTTTGATTGTTTTGTGCGTTCTTGGCCTTGTTTATTCAGGCGGCATTTTCGACAGTGAATCTGAATCTTATGGACACTTTATAATTGCCTTCTCTAATGCAGACGCTTCTGTTGGACTTTTACTTGGTTCCTTTGGTGGTTTGATTATTACTGTAATCTTCTATCTTTGTAGAAAGGTTCTTACTTTTAAATCTGCAATGGAATGTGTACCAGACGGCTTTAAGGCAATGGTTCCAGCTATTTTGATTCTTACTCTTGCATGGACTCTTAAAGGCATGACAGATAGCCTTGGTGCAAAACAGTATGTAGCTGGTCTTGTAGAAAACAGTGCCGGCGGCTTAAAGATGTTCCTTCCTGCAATCGTATTTATTATTGCCTGCTTCCTTGCATTTGCAACTGGAACTTCATGGGGAACCTTTGGAATCCTTATTCCAATCTGTATTGCAGCCTTCCCGGTTGGAGCAATCAGAATTGTTTCTATTTCTGCCTGTATGGCCGGTGCCGTTTGCGGTGACCACTGTTCTCCAATTTCTGATACAACAATTATGGCTTCTGCCGGTGCCCAGTGTGTACATGTAAATCACGTTTCAACACAACTTCCATACGCAATCACCTGTGCCGCAGTTTCCTTTGTAACATACCTTGTTGCAGGCTTAACACTCAATCTTGGTGTAGTTGCAAGCGGAATTATTTCCTGGGTAGTTGGACTTGCTGCTCTTGCAGGAACATTGATTGTATTGAAGAAAAGAGCTGCTAAAAAGGCTTAATAATTAAAATACAAGCAAAAAAAAGGTGGTTTCTAATGAAACCACCTTTTTTTATTCTTACGCGATTATCGTAAACCCTACAATATCACTTACATTCCGTACGTAGAAATGAATACACCGGCGGCAATTGCGGTACCGATTACGCCGGCTACGTTTGGTCCCATGGCGTGCATCAAAAGGAAGTTTGTAGGATCTTCTGACATACCAACTTTGTTTGCAACGCGGGCTGCCATTGGAACTGCTGATACACCAGCTGAACCGATAAGCGGATTGATTTTTTCTTTAAGGAAGAGGTTCATAATCTTAGCCATAATAAGTCCACCCATTGTAGCAATACAGAAAGCAAGAAGGCCAAGAACGATAATACCAAGTGAGTTAGCGTGCATAATCTTTTCTGGAGTCATCTGAGAACCAACACCAAGAGAAAGCAGAATTGAAACAATGTTCATCAATTCATTTTCTACAGTTTTAGAAAGTCGCTGTACAATTCCAACTTCCTTAATAAAGTTGCCGAATGCAAGCATACCAATTAGTGGAGCTGCAGGTGGCAAAAGAAGGATTGTTACAACAAGCAAAAGCAATGGGAACAAAGTCTTTTCTGTTTTAGAAACAGGACGAAGCTGCTTCATTTTGATTGTTCGCTCTTTCTTAGAAGTAAGGAGCTTCATGATAGGTGGCTGAATCATAGGAACGAGTGCCATGTAAGAGTACGCAGCAACCGCAATAACCGCCATCATTTCCGGAGCAAGTTTTCCGGAAACGTAAATTGAAGTAGGACCATCAGCACCACCGATAATTGCGATAGCACAAGCCTGCTTCATGTTATAGTCAATTCCAGGAATAAAGTTCATTGCAGCAACACCGAACAGGGTAGCAAATACACCAAGCTGGGCAGCACCACCAAGGAGAGCAGTTTTAGGGTTAGCGATAAGCGGACCAAAGTCTGTCATGGCACCAATACCCATAAAGATAAGCATTGGGAAGAACTCATTTCCAACACCGGCGTTATAAATGATGTGAAGCATACCGTCTGGAGCATCACCCATACCGGCACCAGGAATATTTACAAGAATAGTACCAAATCCGATTGGAATAAGAAGAAGTGGTTCAAAGCCCTTAACTACTGCAAGGTATACAATTAAGAAACCGATTGCAAGCATGATAAGTCTCTGCCAGCCTTTTACAGGATGAGCAGCCAAATCTGCGGCAGCCTGAGCAGCCTGTTCTTCTTTTGCAAGCTCCATTGCCTCTTTAGAAGCTTTTTCTTCTGCAAGTTCTGCAGCAGTTGGAGTGTGAATCATTTTGTAGATTCCAGTATTTTTTCCTACATTCTTAAAGAACGAAGAAACCGAAATAGGTTTAATTCCTTCAGAACCTTTTACGATTGTTGTACTGTGAACCGAAGGAGCTTTACCACCAGCAGATTTGTCTGAAGTACCGCAGCCTGCAAAAGAAAGCACAACTGCAATAAGACAGATTATAGCTGTGGTTTTAAAAACCTTTAATTTATTATCTTTGTTATTTAATTCTGTATCCATAATTAATTCCTACTGAATCTGAGCTACGGTCTGTCCCTGTGCAATCTGGGCACCGGTTGCGGCAATAAAGTGAACTTTACCTGCGGCACCTGCCTTAATTTCAAGTTCCATCTTCATTGATTCGATGATTATAATTGTTGTGTCTGGCTGAACAGCGGCACCTTCTGCAACTGCATAGCGGAGAAGTGTTCCGGCAACAGGAGCAGCAACGGCCTGACCACCGTTACTTGATGCAGCACTTGTACTGGCCGTTGCTGCAGTTGCTGGCGCAACTGCGTTCGTGCCTACTGACGCACCACCAGCTGGAGCAGCAACAACAGCACCACCAAGATTAGCCAGAGTCTGACCTGCCTGTACCTGGTCACCAGTATGAACTGTATAAGAAATCTTTCCTGCTTCAGGAGCCTTTACTTCGAGCTCCATCTTCATAGATTCAATCATGATTACTGTGTCGCCCTTCTTAACCTGGCTTCCTTCTGGAGCAACAAACTTAAGAATTGTTCCGGCAACTGGGCTTGGAACTGGAACGTTACCAACTGCAGCTGCAGGAGCAGCAGCGGCTGGAGCTGCACCAGGAGCACCAAATGTTACATTATAAGCAGTACCGTTTACATTTACGTTCATGCTGTCTCCGGCAGGACCTGTTGTAACATTGTAGCTTGTACCATTGATATTGATTGTGTAAGAGCCACCCTTGTTATCACCAGCCTTAACTTCTTTCTTAGCAAAAGCAGTAGCTGCATCAACAGGGCCCTTAGCGCGTTCAGCAAAGAATTTTGGAGCAACATTAGGGAACATTGCATAAGTAAGAACATCTTCGTCAGAACCGTTACCACCGGCCTTCTTGGCTTCTTCAACCATTTTGTCCCATTCGTTAGGAATTTCATCAGCTGGGCGGCAGGTCATTACCTTTTCCATTCCGTTCTGTTCAAGAGCCTTCTTTACGAGTTCCTGATTAGCCTCAGCAGGAAGAGCACCAAACTTACCAGTAATCAAGTTGCGGAAATCCTGAGTCATT
>JAEETM010000173.1 GCA_016290335.1 Treponema sp.
GTAGTCTTTAAGAGTGAAGACAAGACTAAGGCTTGCAAGGTTGTTGGAAACTCTGAAATTGCAGCTTGCAACAAATTTGCCTTCGGCATTTTTCCAAAGGTACATATGGCCGTCTTCAATAATAGTCTGGGAATCTTTTCTATAGGTTTCGCGGTCCTGAACATCAATCTGAAGTTCTGTGTGGAAATTTTCTTTAAAATTTGTCATCTCTTCTAAGTCTTCCAGAGTGCAATGATGAAGTTCGCCGTCTACTTTTGTGATAGCTGATTCATCAACAAGCTTTGGGCAATCATAGGCAAACATGTTTTTCAAAATAGAAAGTTTTTTATTTTCTCCGGCAGCCCGCTTCATAAAATATTCTGCAAGCTCGTATTTCATGACAATGCCATGGTTTCCGTCCAAAAATCCGTGCTCGTCAGAAAGCTTCCAGGCCTTATCCATTTCTTCCACAGTTGCATCATCGGCAGTCCAGATCCACACAGGAAAAGGACTTTGAGAATAACAGATAATCATGCGGCTGTGGTCAGTCAAAAGCAGAGTACAGTCTCTTTTCAAAATGCGTGCGAGAACAAAAAAAGTGTACTTGTCTGCTTCCAGAATTTTAAAATCTCTTTCGTCTGCAAAAGTGTCCATATGTTATCTCCTGTTGAGTGTCGCCTGCTCTGTTCCCACACAGCTTTATTTTTTGTAAGTTCCCCGAGGCTTTTATAAAGTTCTGCTTCTGTCATAGTTTCCTCAGCGTTTTTTCTTACTGATTCCCAACACAGCCCATCTGAAGAATGGAATGCGGCTTATAATCTCGTTCAACGCGTAGCCCAGTGCAAAGCTTGCCGCAAGGCTCAAAATGTAAATTGCCCATGCAGGAATGCTTTCAGACTTTCCGAATAGAAGAGCCACAGTGGAAAGACCAAGATAATGGAAAACGTAAAGTCCCCAGCTTCGCTTATTGAACCATTTTGTAACATTATTTTCAAAATTAAAGAAGCGGGCAAAACCTCCGATTATGGCAAGACTCATAAACCAGGCAAACAATGTGAAAAGCGGACTTCTGTTTATAGGAACGTCGGCGTAATTCTGTCCGAAATAAACGATACAGAAAGCAAGGCATAAACCGCAGGCAACCGTCGCAAAAAGCGGAAACCATTTTTTCACTCTCTCAATAACTTCGTCGTGAGAGAAAATAAAGTAACCAAGGAAGAAGACACAGCCGTAAAGGCCGAATCGGTAAACAACTATAAGAGGTGTATTCAAAATCTGAGCGGCACCCCAAACAAGAGCGCCCAAAAGAATCAAGACAATCACGTTAGTTTTTTCGCATAGCTTCCAGAGATGATCCTTTTCAATTTTTCTTACTAAAACCAGAAGCAAAGAAAGTAACCACAAAACCTGAATATACCAGAGAACTCCCGTTCCGGAAAGAGCCATAATCAGGTAACGGAAGAAAAGCGGTGCCTGATCGAACTCTCCGCCGTATCCACCCAGCTTCATGTTTACATAACCCTGAATAAACTGAAAAGCCAGAAGCCCTATTGTGGAAGGAACCAGAAGCTTTGTAGTGCGGCTTTTCACAAATTCTTTGTTCGTATGATTTTCAAGATACAAGCGCGAACTGATTCCCGACACAATAAAAAGCAGCACCATCATCCAGGGATAAACAATGTACATAAAAATATCAAACCACTGAACGTCCATGGAAGTAATTTTTCCAACAACGCCAACAATTCCTTCTGCATTGTACATGTAAAAAAGATGATAAATAACGACAATCAGAACTGTAACCCATCTGATATTATCAAGCCAGTGTTTTCTCATTTTCTCCTCCAAAACTCCGTTTGCGATTGTATAACAAAGGTTGCAATTATTTACACCTTATTATGAACTAACTAAATCAGAAATTTAATGTAAATGGGGCTTCTTTTGGTTCGAATAACGGCGAGATATCATGGAAATTGACATACGAGAATTCTTTGTATGACTCATATTTTTCTCCGCTGTAAATAACAGAACCTTTTATTTCTGCCTGCTGAATATGAGAGGGATAAAGGTCGTGGAACTTTTTCATATTCCTTGTGAATTCCTCATTCAAGGCCTTTCCACTCTTTACTTCAAAAAGTGAAAGAAGTTTATTTTCTTTTAACAGCAAATCAATTTCTAAGCCTTTACTATTTCTGAAGAAAAATAAATCAGGTTCTGCTCCAGCGTTATAGCGGGCTTTAAGCGCTTCTGAGACTATAAGATTTTCAAAAACATTTCCTAAAAGAGGGTCTCGCTGCATTTGTGACGGATTCTCAATTCCCAAAAGATAGGCAACAAGGCCTGTATCGCAGAAATAAACTTTTGGAGTCTTTACAACCTGACTTGTTCTGTTTTCATACCAGGGATGCAATGTATATACGATATGTGATGCTTCAAGAATTGAAAGCCAGGAACCGATTGTAGTACTTGATACACCAACATCAGCCGAGAGTGCAGAATTGTTTACCAGCTGACCAGTTCTGCCTGCAAGAAGACGCATAAAGTTTTCAAATCTCATTAAATCCTGAACAGCATTGATTTGCGCTATATCTTTTTCCAGATAGGTTTGTACATAATTACGATAATATTCAAAAGGCTTTAACCCTTTTTTAGTATAGAGAAAAGGCATACAGCCAGACACAAGCTGTACATCTCTTTCCAGCTCAATTCCACTGTCTTTCAATTCTTCCAAAGATAAAGGCTGCATCTGAATAATTGCAATACGACCAGCAAGCGATTGAGAAACCGAGTTTTTAAGAGAAATCTGCTGGCTTCCTGTAAGGATGTATTGTCCCGCTTTTTTATTTTTATCAATATGAACTTGAACTGTACTTAATAATTCTGGAACCCTCTGTATTTCATCGATAATTACAGGTTCCGGAAATCTTGTAAAAAATTCTTCAGGATCATTTTTGGCAAGAGAACGGGTATTCATATCTTCCAGATTTGCATAAGAAAAATCGGGAAACATATTTTGAACCAGAGTGGTTTTTCCACATTGACGAGGCCCAAAAATCACAACCGATGGATAATCCTTCATGCAGGAAGAAATATATTCAGAAATCTTTCGCTTTATCATAAAATAAGGATATCACGGTTTGGCGGAGATTTCAAGTCTGATTTTAAATCTCCACAAATAACAAAGCCATCACAGCAATATGCCAGGAAAGTATGATTATTATTTATCCAATTATCCTTTGCACACAAACAATACCAAGTGGAAGATACATAAAGATAAGATTTAATCGCTGCCAGAGGCCTTCTTTTGCAATAAAGGTTGAAGCAAAGTTTTCTTTATCTGACATGATGAATAAAACAAAGAATAACAATGAAATTACAAAGCTTGCAAGACTGATTATTCCAAATAAATTTTCGTTTGATTTAAAATAGAGAATTGAAATAATCAGAGGAACAAAAAGAAACAGGCAGAATCCAAGAGCTGAGCCTGCTCCATGGATTTTTGATGCGACTGTTGTTATTTCCTTAGTTTCATTCACGCTGAAAAAGCATGTAAAAATGCAGGCACCGATTGCAAACGCAGAAATGAAGACAAGTAATACAATCGTCAATTTTGATGAAACCGGGTTGAAATAATTATATATGGCAGGCAATGCAAATAAAAACAAAAGCCCTTCAATAAGCATCCAGATATTAAATGGGATTCTTACAGGACTTTTTGGATTTCCCAATGCGCTTATTGACATTTTCAGATTACTGTAGCCTTTGTAGAAAAAAGAAAGTATGAAGGAAATAATTAAATCTCCCGCCATTGCAATGAGTAAAAATATCCAGGTAAGGTTATAAATTGAATTCATTTGGGCCTCTTTGTTTTAT
>JAEETM010000068.1 GCA_016290335.1 Treponema sp.
TTTTCCAGCCTGCTTTCTGTTATAAATATAGACAGCGTTATTTGTCTGTCTCCCAGTGACACTTCTTTCGTTCATTTTATTGCTTTGTTCGGGAAAGCTGCCACTGCGCCGTGCGGGAAAACGGGGGGTTCGTTTTATCACTCTACCGCGCTTTCCATCTTCAGCAACTTCACCACGCTCTTGCGAGTACCTGGCAGTTTTGCTTCTTCCACACCAGAAAGACTTTCTTCCGCCTCTGTTTCGCCCTCTGGAGCATCTTTGCAATTAATTTTCATCTGCTCCTGCAAAGCATCCACAATACCCCGGTAGTCACCTTTCTCTACATCTTCATAAAACGCAACTTTCAAATACGTGTTGGCACGGCTGCCACCAATGTAAATCATACGCTGCATCACCGCATCTAACAGTTTGGAAACTTCCACATCCACCAGCAACACTGCTTTGGCTTCCAGCCCTTTGTACTTGCGGGTGGTGGTGACCCAAACTTTTCCTTCTTCCAGTGTATTGGAAACGGGCAGTCCTGCCAGTGACCTTACGCCGAACAACGCGCTGTGTTCCAGCGAATGCACGGAAAGAATCACCATATCTTCCAAGGCCACGCGGTTTTCCTGCATAGTTTTCACAAAACGCTCTGCAATGCCACGAGCCTCAGCTTTATCAGTATAAAAAACAGCTTTCGGCTTTTCCCCATGCACATTGTTCACATAGGGTTCCTGCCGCATATCCACCAGCGAACCAACCGTTGCTGCAATCTCCGACGTGTTCCGGCAGTTACGGTACAACACCAGCCGGCACTCCGCCTTGCTGTCCAAGTATTGCGGCTGTTCCGGTGAATTCCGTTCCAATATGAACTGGTTCCGGTCATAGAACACATAAAAGCTTCCATCGTTCAGCTCTGCCAAAAAAGATAAATGTTCCAGCATGGCGTCGCTGATATCCTGGCCTTCATCCACCACGATGTTGGGATATTGCCAGTCCGTATCGTCAAAGTCCGTAGCAAAGTATTCTTCAAAAAACTTATTGATATGCTCTATGGGCAGCGAATCATCCTGCAAGATTTCTTCCGCCAGGGAACGCACGTTATGCACAGTAATCAGCGGATCCAGTTCCTGGGTGCGCAGATGCTGCAATAAAAATTCATTGAAGCACAACAGCAAAACCTTTTGCCCGGTCTGTACCAGCATCCGGGCTTTTTCTATAGCCAGCAGACTTTTTCCCGTACCTGCCGGGCCATGAATAGCCGCAATCTTCTGCTCACGCAGAAAATCCAGCACCGCAAACTGTTGGCGTGTCAATTGTACATAGCTTGTCTGGTTCTCCCGAGCACTGCTGGAAATGGTTTCCGCTATCTGGAACGACGGCAGCAACACACGCAATAATTCTTTGTACTGCCCACCAGTCAAAGGCGTTGGTACAAAACGGAGATTCCGTTGCCAATACCCAAAAGCAGCATCTAACGCCTTTTCCGGTTCTGTAAGGCTATCCTGATCCAGAATAATATCCCGCACCGCTTCCGGCGGCAGCTTCAAATTTTTATCCACGCAAACAGAAGTAAACCATACCGCTCGTCCAATGAGCGGCATGGTTCTCCTATAATTGTTACGCAAGAGCAGGCGCACCCGGTACTGACTCTCCGCTGCCTGGCCAAACGGATCCATCACCTTTTCCGTACCTGTATTACGGTTAATCTGAATCCAGTTGCCATCGCGGAACGCCACGCCACCCGCCTTCACTTCTACAGACAGAATCCCCTTCGCCGGATGGATAATCAGAAAATCCGCTTCCCCCTCACTGCGACGCTGGGCTTCATCTCCCAGCCAACGGTAAGAGTGGATAACTCTGTACTCATTATTCAGTTTCTGCAACGCTTTGTAAACCAGCTTTTCACCCTCGCTGGAGTGAAAGCTGGTGGTGATGGATGGGTAGAAATTTGGCATATTCGTTTTTGCAACCACTTAATCTATACTACATCGTTACAATGGAGATGTATCTCATTTCTAAATTCGATTAATTCAACAATCCCGAAGATGCACTCTCCGGGATTGAAAAGAAAGAACCCATTAAAGCTATTTGTTTTTTGGAGAATTAGCGATTTCCCTTAATGCATCATAAACATTACTACTGTTTTCAGGTTGAGGCTCTGGTTGCTTTTTCACAGCTAATCGTTGTATTTCTTTAGGACTATGCTCTGATGAAACAGACTCTTTTTTTACACAAGTTTGTTGAGAATTACTCCACGGCTTAGCATGTTTTGGTGGATTAATTTTAGGATATGTATAAAGAAAACCTTCTTTAATCTTTCCATTATATTCATTTGGCAAGGAACGATTAATTATTTCTTCCAACTGCATTCCATCTAGCTTCCACTTAACCGGTCTGAGTGTTGTAGCATCAACCGCTTTAACAACTTCATTCCATTGCCAAGGGTTACTTTTGGTAATAGTAAAAAAAGACTGTGAATCCAAACATTGATCGCTAACCAGAATACATTGACAGACTGTATTCTTAGTATCAATTTGCTCGTTGTCCCGAATTTGTGAAAACAAGTCCTGGGACCAAGGTATCTTTTCTTCTCCACCAATTGATATCTTTGAATACGGACCATCATTATAACTGACTTGCCCGCTAAAAACTCCTTTTTGTAAACATCCAATGATTTTTATATGGTTATCCATAGTTGTCGTCCACCTTAAAGATTGCTCTTAACAGCATCTTTCAAATCGTCAATTTTTTCATCAGTATCAATTGCTGCATCTGCAAAGTGTTTTTCAACCATATCTTTGACAGAATGGTACACTTTGCTCCTATCCTCGCTGCCAGGTTGCAAATCGCCCCTTAAATAATCAGCACATTTTCCCATGTCAGAAACACCGTTGTTCTTCATATTTTGCATAAGACCTGCAATATCTTCAACCTTGTAACCTTGTTTTTCCATAGCTGGAATTGTTTTTAAAAAAGCCGGACTTAACGTAACGCCTTGTTTTTCTTCTATATCTTTTACGTAAAGCCCTAACCCTGTTAATTGATATTTTTGCCTCTCTTCTGGGGTTAAATTCTTAAGTTTTTCTGAATCAATCTGGTATTTAGGATTATTACGCAATTCATCAAGATACTCACCAATAGAATCAAATTTTTCTGGCTTTACACCCTCTTGACCGGCAAGTTCTGCTTTCATGCCAATCTCTTCTGGTTCTTCTTCTTCCGGTTTACCTGCAAAAAGAGTTGCCAAAATACTTATAATAGGTCCTAAAACTGACAAAAAAGGGGCTATCACCGGCGCCAATGTGCTGACTGCTCCCATAACAGCGCCACCAATACTTGAACAAATGCTTCCAACCGCGCTACAAACGCTACCAATAAACGAACCTATAGCACTAAAAAAACCCATAATAAATTCCTCCACATTTCACTCTCATATTAAGCCTTTAAATCACTTTTCATTGTTTCAAGCTTTTCATCAATTCCTGCATCATCCAATTCCGGGAATTTTTTATGTAACATATTATCCGTTGCATGGTACACTATCGTACGTTCCGACGAACCCGGTTGCAAATCACCACGCAAATATCTTTCAAATGCCCCTGCATCGCTTAATTTTTCTGAAGCAAAACCGGTTATTAAATTTGCGATATCGTTAGCAGCCAACCCTACCGTAACAGCAGTCTTCCAAAAATTAGCCGGTAAGCCGATATTAAATTTTTGTTCCATGCCAACAATATACAATCCTGCTCCAAGTACCTGATACTTATAACGTTCAACGTCAGATAAACTATCAAGCATTTTTTCGTCAACCTTAACTTTTTCATTTAAACAATTAAGATAGTCATCCATGTTTTCAAAATCAGCCGGTTTGATACCTTCCTTTGCACCCAGTTCAGCTTTTAATCCAATGAGTTCAGCACTTTCGCTTTCAGGTCTGTCGAGGAGGATTTTTCCTACCTCTGAAACAATTGATAAAATGGCTTTTCCCAACTCAATATAAATTTGCAAATTTGCAAACGGAGCCGGTAGCTTTGGTAATATACCTGGAAGAATTTCCGTCGAATTAAACATGGCCATGTTAACTTTCCTCCTTTTCTAACTAATAGTAAAGTTTAAAACAAATCAGATACCTTAACTTTTTTCAATTCTTCATAGTTAGACTGATACGCGGTAAGCCACTTCTTTAACAACTCTGCATTTTTATCATTTAACGAACCTGCTGCAAATGTCTTAACTCTTAACCAGTCAACTATATCATCTAATGTATACACTTTTTCATCAATCATTTTCTTTAAAATTGAAGCATAATATTTATTCCACTTCTTTTCATTGGTTTCTTTCATGTAAAGATCTATCATCTTTACTGCATAATCATTCCGCATGAAATCCAAAACATCCCCACGCAGCTTACCATCAAGCTTTGTCAAAGGTATACGGGGCTTTATAAAGATAGGCCGCTTGCAGCACTTTTCGTAATAAGAAAAAGCTATATCTGTTAATTCTTCATCAGCTAAAGGAGCATTAGACGTGCTTGTTTCCTGTTCAATCTGTACTTGCAATGCCTGACCAAAATTATCCGAGAACATAATGGCGCGGCCAATATTCAAATTAGACAAAAATTCTTTCTGATCTTGCTGTAAGGCCATAGTGTTTCCCACGGCTTCTTTATCGTCTTGGGCAAAAATACGGTGTACTATTTTTGTATTCGTATTCTTTAAAACATCTGGCGCCAGCTTATTGGGAATCTGATCAACAATAATCAAACTTTCTCCATACTTGCGAATCTCTGCCAGCATATCTGCAAAAGTTTCTACTGCCTGCTTCTTATTCAAACTGTCCCCCGGTACAAAACGACTCAACAAACGATGTGACTCTTCAATGAGAATAATATGAGAGTGTGCTTTTCTTTCCCGCAAATAACGCGCACGAACCGCTTCATTAAATGCAGAAAGGACAAAGCCCATAATTAATGCCTTTTCACTCCCGTTCTTAATACCTTCCAATTCTAATACAACCTGACGGTCAAGCAAATCATCAAAGTCTACTGAACGTTTCGTGTCAAGCATCAAACCCTTAGAACCCAAAACCAAACTTTGCAACCTTGCACGTATTGAACCAATATAATCATTTTTAAGCCGTTCATCAAATTTTTGTTCCGTCACAACAGTTTCAATCTTCTTCAGCATGTCGTTAAAGGTCGGGAAAGCATTTATATCATCCGCAAAAGGATTGTCATACTTTTTATTTTTATTTGTTGTTATGTCCCAACCACAATCCTCATAACAACGGTAAAGTATCGTTTCAATCAATTGCGGTATAGCTGCTTCCATATCAAAAGCAGCTTCTATACTTGCCTTGATCATATCTACATGAGATGTGATGTTTTCATGAGGCAAAAACTCAAAAGGATTTAAGCGGAAGGGAGCAACACTATCATTCCCGAGCGTAAACACAAGCAAATCTTTACACTGTGGATTGTGGCGTAGAATACGATACTCTGTCTTCGCCGGTTCAATAACCAAAAATGGAACCTGGCTCTGTAACAAAATTTTATGACAGGTTGTGGTTTTGCCGCTTCCGGTTACACCAGCAATAAAAATATGTTTGTCCAAAACGTTTTTATCTAAATAAACCGGCGTCGTTGGAACCACATTACCATTCTGAACCATCTTCCCAAGGCTGATACGATTCTCTGTTAAAGGTTCATCATAATTCAAGCCAAACTCAACCTCTTCACGAAGCCTCATCCCGATAATTTCTTTTTGCGGCAAACCGGCCAACATAGATAATTCATTGGTTGTCATCCAATTGCATAACGGAAAATCTTTTTTCCGCTCAACTACCTGTGACAGCAAAGAACGCGCTTTTTTTTCATCTTCAGTCGCTGTCTGCGCAAAGTGACCTCGTGGTAACTGGTAATTAAAAAGCGAATCAGTATTTTCCTTTCCATTTATTGAAAACGTACGCAATGGAACCCGGTTTCCCTGTTTTCCTGAATAGAGTGCCAAAGCTGTATTTTCAAGTTTGATTAATGCAGTTTTCTTTTTTGCAAGAACGTAGAATGCGGAAAGGAATATACCTTTTCCTTTACCATAATCAAGTCTGGGCAATATAACTTCATCACAGTATTTAATCCATTCACTTGCGTTTTTATTTAAGTATTCACGGGATAATGTTTTAGAACTGCTTTTATTAACACCTTCCTGATCACCGATACTATGGCTATCACCGACAGTCTTACTGCTGCTGGTTGTTGCCGAATTACTCTTACCTGTTGTCTTTGAATCACTCCTGCCGCCGCTTTCATTCGTAGATTTGGAATCATTTTTGCCAGAAGAAGAAGAACTGCTTCCGCTTGAACTATTAGTACCTTTAGTTTCAGACCTGCCCTTACTGCTATTTGTGCCATGCGTTTCACTTTCATTGCTTCCGCCAGTCTGGCTACTGCCTGAAGTAGAACTGCTGCTTTCCCCCTTTGTCATAGTTCTTGATTTAGAAGTTCCTTCAGAAGAACCTTCCTGTAAACTGAATTTAGCAATAGGATTCAAATCATTATATGCATCCTGAAGCGTATTTTCCAAATCTGTAATTAATTGTGGCTGCAAAGCTTTTGCTATTAACAGAACACAAAATTCTTCGCCTTGCATAATATCAACTAAACGGTCAACACTTTGAAACTCTTCATTGTCTTTAATTGTTCCCGCCACGCCCTCAATACGCGAAACATGGGTCATAGAACTGATTTTTTGCAAAAGTGGTGTTTTATCTTCCGGCGAAACCGCATTAATCTTACAACCGCGAAAATTTCCTCGGATACTTGCCTGTAAAATATTATCACCAATTTCTTTTACAGAAAGCTTGCTTTCCGTTTTTTCATACAGGTTACGCGCAAGCCCGTAATAAAATTTCACGCCGGCTTTATCGCCAACAATCAAATATAAGAAATTGACGCCGGGAATACGCACAGCGCTTAACACATTCTCCAATGCTTCTTTACGTGGAGCATCATCTTCAAATGTAACCTCATCAATACGGTATAGGACAATATCTTTATTCTCTATAGTGATATTGTCTTTTTCCCGGCTTAAAACAATGTCCGAAGAATTTGCAAAATAATAGTTTTGTACAAAATTCAAAACGTTTAAAACAGATTTTTCTTCCATGTTTTCGTGTCACCTCTAATCCAATTCAATTTTAACAGGGCCATATTTAAAGTTGCCGCTCTTTACCGCATCATCATTAACCGCCACCACATATTCCAGTGTGTCCGGGCCAACGGCACGCAGATAAATGAGCCAATCTTCATTTACTGCTTTAGCCGGTAACTTTTGCCGTGATTTTTTAGTTTCTGATGCCAGTAGGCCACGTTCTCTTTCTGCCGTTGTGGATGTAGTATAATAAAATTCAAATCTGTCAACGCCCGCATCATAGTATTCGTGCCATACATTGTATTCGCAGTCACGACTGATAACAGGCACAAAATAATTGTCATTATCGCTGTAACCAACCCAATAACGGAACTTAATTTCTTCTTCCGTCTTTGTTTCGCTTATAACTCTGATTTTTGAACCCTTACGGCACTGAACCAAACCTATCGCAACTCCAGTTTTGCCGGTAGGACTTTCCAGTGAATTTACGTCTATACTTGTCACTTTTAGTTTTTGTATCTGTTTGTTTGCGTCTTCAGTTCCCAACGGCGGATAAATCAAAAGCAAATCTTCAACCTTAACTTTTTTATCCATCCGATCCTGGATTTCTTTTGCGCATTCATCCATTGCCTGTCTGAACAATTCCTGTAATATAACCGATTTACTGGCGTTACCGGCAAGGAAAATGTGTATCTTTGTTGTATCTTTTATTTTTTCCGCATAAGATGGCTTTTTATAATTAGAAATTAGTGCGTCAAAGAAACTATCCACTCCTTTTTTAATACGCTTTCTCAAAAGTTCATCCAATTTTTTAACAGGTACTTTAAGTTCAAAATTGTTAAGTACTTCACCATTACGATTGAATAAACGTAGTTTTATGACTCCGGAACTATATTCCTTTTCATATTCTGCGGTTCTTTCCCAAAACGGCCGCAACTTTTCCATAAGCTGGCGCATATTAGTCTGCGCTTCCTGTGAATCAGCTAACAGAAATTCACTGCCTGGAAAACGGTTACATTCAGGCGGCCTGCAAAACGTTACCTCTGAAGTACGCAATTCATTCTGATTCTCTTTGAACACTTCATATGCCAGCAGTTCCAATAAGTTTTCTCCGCCAAGAAATTTATCGCCACCGTCTCCAAAATGTTCAATCACATAATTATAACGGCGTTCCTTAACGCCTTTTGCCTTTCGCCAAATTCCAAAATCAAAATCGGTAGTGCCACCGCCAAAGTCAAAAACGCCATAAACTATATTTTCATTTTCTTTAGGCTGTAAATTATAGCACTGCAAAGCACAAACTGCATACGCTGCGGGTTCGCCTACGCCCTCTTCTACACTAAACTTTTCCATACTCGTTTTATCACCGAGTACCGTCTGCGGTAATGAACGAGCCAAGCCTTTGCGGAAACTTGTTAATATCCTTTTACGTGTTTCCAAAGAATAGGTAACCGGGAAAGACAACAAATATTCCATGTAAATACGGCCTGTATGCATATTATTTATATATAACCCTATAAAATACGCATACAACTCAATGGGATCAAAGTCCCCATCCTGCAATTCATCGTATGGAGGTAAACTGATTTCCTTGCCCTGTTTATCTCTTATGCGGATTCGCCGGTTGCTATCGCCGGCCCACTGCTTCAATTCCCCAAAAAATGAAAAATAGTATTCGCTTTTGTCGTTATTCTGCCAGTCATTGTACGCCGTATGCGAAGCTGTCACATCAGCCCATTTGGTAAGCGGTCGTCCAACACCCGTTCGATACGCCTCAAGAAATTCATCAATATTGATAAACTCCATAACCGTTGGGTTTTCGTAATCTCTGGCTGATGGGGCTTTTTCAAAACGGCCCATACCTACGCGCATAGGTTCAATGCGATCACTGTCATCCTGGGCAACAACAACGGTAGATTTTGTGCCAAAATCAATACCAATCACGCCTCCATCCAATATATCCATCCGAGGATCACGGGCATAACACGATACATCCGGCAATGTAACCAACGCTTCATTCCGGTATTTTGCATCCCAAAGTTCCCAGGAACCCCTGTTGGGGTCTTCTAACATCATGGAGTCATATTCTTTAATATCTGCTCGCAAAGAATCTGTTGTCAGAATTCCATTCACAATGGTATCCTGTGATATAAACTCTGTGCCCCCGGTACTCTTCTGTATTTCTTTACCTAGAAGTTCAATATCATAATGACTGAAAGCCTCTAACCATTCTTTATCTCTTAAATATTTTCGTAAGGTACCTAACGCAGCCGGATCAAGAGAAATCTTGTTGCCTAATATTACATAATGATTTTCATACAGCGATTGTAGTATTTTAAATAATGTGCTTAAAATTTTATACTTAGCAGGGAACTTAGGGACAAATCCTTTTATGAGTAAAAATGATAAATAAGGTTCATCATCAAATAATTCACTTATACGGATATCACAGCTATCATAACCATATGAAGAACCAAAATAACGTGCATCATCAAATTGATCTTCAACATGACGAAAAACATATTGGTTTGTATAAATTGTATAATAAATGTTACCATATTTATGCTGGATAGAATTGTTTATTTGAGGAACATCTTTCTTTCTGGGAAATTTTATAGAAAAGTAATCAGGCCTTTTATCTTTCAATACATCTGGCATTTCTTTATAATAATACTGCGAAGCATGTTTTTGCAAATTGGCCGCTGGAATGTTATCAATTAAATATTTCTTTTTATCGGCAGTGACGGTAAGCAAAACAGGATAATTTTCCAATTCTATATACAGATTTAAATTTTCTTTTAGATATATATCAAATTGTTTGGTAAAATCTGTAATAAATTTATCAACTTCCTCAGCCAAGCCTAAATCATGCAGAAGAGCATTGCTCAACGGAAAGGCATTTACTTTTTTAATTGTTTCCTGCGATAGCGGATCAACTTTTTTTAAACGCATGGCCGGTTCGTTATTGTTTTTGGGATGCATAGTTTTACCACCTTTATCATTTTTATTAATTACATCGCTATTACTATTTGCGCTTCTTTCTTTTGCCAATTTGGCTAAATAATTGGTTTCTTCCTTTGTCAAGATAATTTCCTCCACATGTTTCTTTTTCTCCTGCAAAGCGTTTTTTACCACTTTCTTTGTACTTGTACTCTTACTCTTTTGACGTGGCTCTGTTGTGCCTGTTGTGCTAGCAGTTTTTGCCACTTTCTTTGTACTTGTACCCTTACTCTTTTGACGTAGCTCTGTTTTGCCTGTTGCACTGGCAGCTTTTGCCACTTTCTTTGTACTTGTACTCTTACTCTTCTGACGCGGCTTTGTTTTGCCTGTTGCACCGGCAGCTTTTGCCACTTTCTTTGTACTTGTACTCTTACTCTTCTGACGCGGCTCTGTTTTGCCTGTTGCATCGACAGCTTCTGACATCGCGCCAATAATCATCCCCGCAGGAAAAATACCAATTCCCATATTAAATTCCTATATTATCAACTATTTTAACTATATCATACTAGTAGTAACAACCATTTCAACTAAATGTATCGGAAGATATTACGTATATTCCACAATAGTCTTACGTTCTGCTTCCTGTTTATTGTTATTCCAAATGCCAGGCAATAATACCCTTTCAATCTTACCTTGGTATTTGCTGCAATTTGCACTTCTAATATGTCGTTCTTCATCAAACTGCTTTCCTTTCTCGCTTGACATTAATACATATACCGGAGTTTTGTAATTGCAATTTACCAGTTTCAAGAAAAAGTCTATTAATTTTACCAACAACTCCATTTCTTTTTCATCAGTTTCGTCAATCCTGTATTTAAGATCATCCCATAACGCTAGTATATTATCCTTATCCGCAACGCTAAGAAGGAAATCTAACGGTTTTTTAGAATTTATAATTGACTTAAATCGTTTTTGAGTAGAAGTAGGCAAAGAACAATATAACTTATAATACTGCAATGCTTCTTCAAATTCATCAGCAATATTATGATATTCATTATTTTGTTTCAACAAATCCCGATTTTTCTTCTGCAACGAATCCATTTCTATTTTATTTTTTTCGCACTGATTGCGTAACCCTGCTATTAAAGAAATTTGTTTCTCTTGCTCAGAATCGGCTATTTGGAGTTTTTCTCGCAATTTAAGATTATCTTTTTGTACAAAGGCTAATTCTTTTTCCAAAGATTCTATAGTATTCTGTGCCGTTAATAAATCTTGTTGAATTCTTTTTAAATCTATTAATTTTTCATTCTCATTCTTTCTATTTCTAACTTTATCACTTAAAATATCATCTGAATCAAAACTTTCAAATGATTCTTTTATGACCGATAGCATTTTTTTTTGAATCACAGGATTATCTAGAGCTATGGCAAAACGTTTTAAAAATTTTTCCATTTTTTCTTCCTCGCTATCAAACATTATCGCTCACCTGCTATGAAAAAACCGTACAACAACTCTCGGTAGTTTTTCATCCTTTCCTTAAAATGAAATTTATAAAACATAATAATTATAAATATTTTTTTTATTATACCATAATACTGTTTTTCTTTCATGAAATATTATCGTAATTAGTTAATCATTCTAAAAATATTCATACATGTAATAGTGATAGTTCACTTCAGCAATTCCTGATACTCAACCTGTAATGCCTCGGCAATTGCTAAAAGCGCTTCCATGCGGAAATTTGTTTTTCCTCTCTCCATGCCGGAAATCTGTGTACGCGAAATACCGGACGCTTCTGCCAGTTCATTTTGTGTCATGTTTAATTTCCGTCTGCACATCAGGATATTTAATCCAATCCGCTGGCGTTCTTTTTTTAATAGTTCTTTATTGATCATCACAAATTGCCTCGGTATCAAGTAAATGAGAAATCATGGTTATGAAAATATATTCTTCTTATTATTATCTCATAAAAATAATTACTGTAGTGTACAATATCCGCAACATTTGTACATCCTATACGACATCTGCATAAAAACCTTGCAAACGGCAAAGAAATTGCCATCATCACTTTCAATATCGAATGCGTTGACTAAAATTCCCTTACTTTCTTATATAGCGATTTGTAAAAGATTTCCTTTTCCCTGTCGTTAAAGAACATGAATTTCGGTGCGTTGTGCAAAATCCTTTGCACCTTTTCTTCAGCGCTTAGCTCGGTATTTTGATAATAATACTGATGGACTATTTCATTGAGTATGTTCAGCCCGTAAATTACCACACCGCAGGTTAACCATACCGACCACCGGTCATCCTGAAATACATAATGGGCTGCGCCTAAACATGTGACTAACAAAAAACTTGAATCAATCATAAGGTCAAAGAGTATCGTTTTTGCAAATACGGTAATGTTGTCAAGATTTCTGATGTTTTCTTTATCCAAACGATATAACACGATTGACAGTTTTAATCCTTCAAAAGACATCTTATTCGTTCGAAATAGTTTCATTGGCCCTCCTGTTGTCACATACTCATTTTCTTTTTCTTCATGCCGTCTTCGTCCTTGGCAATGTGGACTATAACGTTCCCCTTCCGATTCCGCTATTGTTCTATTCTCAATTATAGTTTCTTTGTGCGACAGGATGCGTCGGTGTGAAATGGAACAAATGAACAAGACAACATAAAATATTGCAAAATAAAAAGGAAGCACTCTCGTAATTGATAGTTCTCCCTTTCAATTGTAGCTAATATGTGACTGTACATCGTCTTTCTTTTTATTACCTCATAATATCTATGTTCGCGTTGCACAACATACGCTACATTTGTTATTTGTATAGCACACTACTACTTTTTCAGCCACTTTGCAGCTTCTTCTTTATTCACTGGTACACCATCTCCGCGATAATATGCCGTGCCCAAATTATGCCGTGCCTTAGCATGACCCTGTTCTGCCGCTTTTCGACACCAGTACACTGCTGCGGTCAAATCTTTCTCTACACCTCGTCCCAAGTGATATGAGTTTCCGACCCTGTATTGTGATTCGGCATCACCCAGTTCAGCGGCCTTATAATACCACTGGAACGCTTCTTTTGCGTCTGGCTCAACCCCTTTGCCAAATTGATACATCATGCCTATCATGTACAATGCATCAACGATTCCCTGTTCCCCAGCCGCTTTGAACCAGTACAACGCCTTGCTCCAGTCTTTGGGTATGCCTACACCATTGTAGTAAGAAATGCCCAGATTATATTGTGCCATTGCATGACCCTGCTCGGCCTTAATTAACCACCGCTGAACCGTTTCTTCTGTCGGCAAGCCAGTTTTCACAGGTTCCTTTTTTCTATTCTCAGTACACAACATATTTCTCCATCCATTCTTTCATTTCATAATACTTTTTCACTTCTTCGTAGCAACCATGCTTCTTCGCCCATTCCAAAGCTTTCTTTTTTCTTAGCTCTTTCTCTTTCCTATACAATGGATCCCATTTTTCCCGCGGCATAATAATGTTTGACATAGTGATTTTCTCCTTCCTTTCATCATTCAGCGCAGTATCTGTCTAACTGAGCCAACAGCACTTTCGGTTTTATCACCGCACGGTAAGCCACTTCTTTATGTCCGTTTGTATCCTGTTCCCATTTTACAGACAAGGTAATGCCTTTCAGGCCTTCGTCTTCCACGCAGTCGCGGTAGTTTTCAAAACCGTTGTAAATGTTCATCCGGATTTCTTCTTCATCCTTTAGCCTGTCTGCCAGGTAGAACAGGTTCCGCAGCAGGTTCTCATGGGTATTGGGGAAGTGAATCTGGTTTGCGTGCATTTTCTCAAGATAACTGTTCATTGGGCATCCTCCTCCTTCTCTTTTGCTAACAATATGATACCATGTAACAGTTTTTTCGGGTTTCCCGGCAGGCAACATTTTGCAAAACGGAGAAAGAGCCTCCGGTTACAGAAGCTCTTCCTCCTCACGATTTAAAATAAGCCTGGCTAATTGATTTCAATTTTTTTACAACGCCGGTCCCCACTCATCTTCTGTCATTTCTGCATCAATCCGTTCCATCATTTCTTCGTGTTCGCGTTCTTCCTGTTCTAGTGCTTCCTTCGTAGCATACTTGGTCTTGGCTTCTTCATATCCTTCAAAGTATGCGTCATAATCCGCCTCGTCGCCTAACCCATCTGCAATGGCCGCTCCTACAATTCCGGCGGTCACTGCCGCGAGGCCTGTGCCGATGCCACTCAACGAACCGGCCAACGTTGCCGCTCCTAACACGGAACCACCGCCGGTAAACGGCGCTGCCGCTACCGCACCAATACCTAACGCTGCCCCTAACAAAATCCGTTCCATACTTAAATCGCCTCTTGCCATTTTGTTATTCCTCCTTCAATTTCAACACTTTCAAATACTGGTTTAACCTGTCTGCAATGCTCAAAAGTTTTATTAATGCCGGTGTTATATTTATTTTCACTGTTTCCCCCTTCCGCAGTTGTGCTATAATGATTTCATAAACATACAGGAGCTGATTTCATGATTACCGATGAACTGTTTTCTAAAGAATTTGAGAGTTTCCATTTTAAGGAAATCCATCGCAACCCGCCCAAATCGCTGCTTGCATCCGTAAAACAGCCTGCCGGTCTGCCCGGTGTGTTCGGCGGCATTCTTGCCGGTGGCTTCTCATGGGGACAGATGCATCTTCCGCCGGATAAACCGGATATGGACGCCGAACTGGAAAAGGAACTGGCAAAGCGCGAGCCCAACTTTTACGATTATCTGATCTATTACATGGACCAGAAGCATATTGATAAAGAGGCAGACCTTTACCGGAAAGCGGAAATCAGCCGGCCTGTGTTTTCCAAAATCCGTTCCATGCGGAAAACGAACCACCGCCCCAGCAAACCGACGGTCATTAAGCTCTGCCTGGCATTGCACCTGAATTCCAAAGAAACGCAGGAAATGCTTCACACGGTAGGGTACGGTATGTCCAATTCTTCGCTGATTGATAAAATCATTATGTTTTTTATTGAACACAATGAATTTGACATCTTTAAAATTGATAACAAAATTTACGATAAAACCAAGCAACGCTACTTAATTGAAAAGCTGTAAGGCAAGGGGCTGCACGGGCAGCCCTTTTTGTTTGTCCCCAATGTCTCAACGCAGGAAGAAAAGAATCGGTATCAGTGAAATCTTGTCAAAGATTGCCGAAATCAGCCAGCCTGCCAGTACCACTACTGTAATCACCGTAAGCCAGGTGCCGATTTTGCATTCAGCATAAATCTTTCCCGCTAACGCTTTCAGTATCGCAAGGGCCAGTACTGTCATTACCGCTACGCCCATGGTTGCTCCTTCGTTGCATTCCGCAGATCATCTTCACTGATGTTATATTTTTTGCTGGCCATAGCAAAAGCCGTGCCTGTAGCAACGCCTTTGGTCAGAATCAGAAACGTAAGGTACAGAACAGCTGCAATCAGCATTTCCTTCATTGTCCAGTCATGTTTAGGAAACGGCCAGGGGTCCGGATTCGGCCCGATTATCGTGTGCAGTGCATCAAACATTGTGAATTCCTCCTTTAACACGCTTAATCATTTTTACAATACCCGCATACAATCTGCTTGCAGGTTCATCGCTTCGTTCGTTACGGTATCACCTGCTGGCACTGTTATAATATCACCCATTGTTCAGGTCGTGGTTTCCCGCCGGGCAACATTTTTGCATAAAAAGAAAGTGCAGCCTGAATAATTTAACAAGCTGCACCCTGATTTTTATTAATCGTTTAACTGTTTTGAAAATAGTTATGAATTTCATTTCCCTATTCTCAATTATAGTTTCTTTGTGCGACAGGATGCGTCGGTGTGAAAATGAGACAAAAAAATACGCAGTTACTGGAATGGTTGGTTTCAATCGTTCATTCACCGGTAACTGCGTTTCATTTTTAATACTTTATAACGTTTCGTTTGATAGTATCTTTTATGTTCTCTTCTAACTCCGTTGCATCGGACTGTGCGTCTTCCTCGTCATTGCAACCTTTTTTCTTTTTTGTTTTCTTTTTGATTTCCTCGGCAAGACGTGTCAATGGGTTTTTGCTTTCTTCTTCCGGCATACGTACCATGCGTTTCACCTCGCTCATTACTTTTCCTTAATTATAACTGGTTGCGCTAAATTTTTCCACTGTTTATTCCAGCAGCAGGTCCACCAGATCAAACACGCCGCATAGCGTTCTTCCTGCGTTACGTACCTGGCTGCTGGTTGAGATATTCGTGCGGCACCAGATTGCAAAATGTTCGCAGTTGTTGGAGATCAGGTTGTAATTCCGTTCTCCCAGCCGCAGGTATGCCCGGCGCAGGGTTTCTTCCCGGCTGTACAGATGGTAGACGGGAATATCGCAACGCGTTTTAAACCGACAAATGGTAAAATGCCTCGCATCCTGCAAAAACTCGTGCAGCGGCGCTTCGTGGATGGAAACATCGTCGCCCCAGTCGCCTCCGCGTCCTGCGTAATGGATCACCCGGTTGTGTCCGGCGTAGATTCCGTAATGCCGGTACAGGTCCCCCATGCGTTTTACGTAAATCACGTCGCCGGGAAGCGGTTCCTCTCCATTTGAGTTTTCGTTTCTATTCAGATTTTTCCTCCTGCTTGCAGATTTTTTGTGTTGTGCTGCAGGAAGCCCGGTTAAAAGCGGCGCTCCCGTAATGTAGAGCGCCGCGGCTTTGGCAAGAAATTCTGTTAGCATTGTCAGTCATCCGTTCCATGCTGGTTGTACGCGTTCCGGTCCAATTCCGGCCATTCGTCATCCTTCATGTCCGCAGCGGCTTCGTGCAGCCGTTTCTTTGCGTCGCCGAAAACTTCTGCCGCTTCTTCCGCCAGGAAACTGAAGAAGTCGCCGGTGCATTCCAGCACCTCATTCAAAATCGCCTCTTTTGTTTCTTCGCTTTCCGCATTGCGGTAATTGGCGCGGGTTTCTTTCGCCACGTCTTTGAACTCCCTGGCAAGGCCGGCCAGCGTGATCATCTCCATGGGCTTATCGTTCGCTCTTGATTTCCGTTCTTTCACGTCACGTACAATTTCCTGTGTCTCCTGCCTGTCGCCCTCGCTGTAAGCTTCCTTACCCAAAAGGCTTCCCATAGCGTCGGTAAACTCCATAATTTCCTGTACCTGATTCCAATACGTTTTGTTCGGCATAGTGTTTCCTCCTGTTCTTCTTTTCTGAACTGCGAAATCATTACTTTGTTTTGCGCATGACTCACTACTTTTTTGCAGCGGAACCTTTATGAGTTGCAAAATATCTCGCAGTTTTTCCGACAATCCTTCTTCGTGAATTACGGTTCCCTTTTTCTTTCCGCACTCATAGTATACCGGTTCTGTCAGACAGAATGTGTCGTTGTGAAACAGGGAAAAATAAAATTTTTCTGTTTTCTTCCAGAAGGTTTTGTTATATAATGAGGGCGGTATTGGAGGTGTACAACATGAAAGGAAACATTAAGACAGACCGGATTCTGGAAATCTTTTACCGCGCCATGAAGGGCGAAGCGCTGTCCGCCACCAGTCTGGCTGATGAATACAAGGTGTCCACGCGCAGTATCTCCCGGGACCTGACGGGACTGAAAATGTTTATGGCAGACCACCGGGACGCCATGGGCAACGCGGAACTTGTTTACACCAGCAGCGACCACTGTTACCGTCTGCAAATGGATAACTTCATCACCAATAAGGAGCTGCTGGCCATCACGAAGATTCTGATTGGGGCAAAGGCTTTTGCCAGTGACGATCTGCTGCGTCTGATCGGCAAGCTGAAAGAGCATACATCCGCCGGTGATAAGAAATCGTTGGAAAAGCTGATACGCAAGGAGCTGCTGCAGTATTCCACCATTAAGTTTGACTGCCGAAGCCTGCTGGATAATTTGTGGTTGCTTTCGGAGTGCATCGACATCCGCCAGCCCATCACCGTGACCTATTACCGCATGGACCGGAAAGAAGTGAAACACCGTCTGCTGCCTGTGGCGATTCTGTTTACGGAATATTATTTTTATCTGCTGGCCTATAAGGACGGCGCCGTTAAAAATGCGGCCACGCCCTATTATTTCCGTATCGACCGCATCACAAAAATAACGCGGCACCGCACCACCTTCACCTTGTCTCCTGCGCAGGATTTTGATGAAGGGTTGCTGCGACGCCGCAGTCAGTTCATGTGGCCCGGTAAGCTGCGCCACATCCGTTTTGAGTTTTCCGGCCCCTCCGTCCAGGCCATTTTAGACCGTCTGCCCACCGCCCGCATCATTGATGTGAAAGGCAAAACCTACACCATGGAAGCGGAAGTCTACGGCGACGGCATTAAGATGTACCTGCTCAGCCAGGGCAGTTGGGTAAAGGTGCTGG
>JAEETM010000174.1 GCA_016290335.1 Treponema sp.
AAAATATCTGTATAACATTTTACAAGCTCTTTATCTTCCGAAATAACAAGCGCCTTCATAATCCCGCCTTATAAACTTTTGTGCTTAAACTTTATTCAGTTCCTAGATTTACAACAGAGTAGTCATAAATTGTCCAGATGCCTTCACGCTGACGTACTTTATAAGTGTAGCTCTTTTTCTCGCTGTAGTTAGGATACTTAAACCATTCTGTAACAATTACTGAACCTTCTGTAGGTGTGTAGGTTGTTTTTTCAATCTGGAACTTTTCCGGTACTGCAATAATGTCATTTTCAATTCGTGACTGCATCAAATCTGCCTTAAAGGAATCAATCATTCTTTCGCGTTCTTCTGCAGAAACAGTAATGTATTTTTTCTTTAAGTTAGGATTTCGCTTAAGCATAGATTCAACATCCATGTAAAGGAAGTACTGATCCCAGAGTGATTTCTGACGTGCAATAATTGTCTGTTCAACAATCTTATCCGGAGCAAGAGCTTCAGGCTTTAAGATTTCTGCTGTCTGTGCGCTTACAGGAATGTAAGAAGAGCTTACTGCAGATGGAGAAGGGCGAACTTCAAGAGTAAGTCTGTTTGAATTGATGCTTATAAACTTTGATTTATAAAGCTCCGGATAAAAGCTCATTTCAAGATAGTAAACAGAAGGATTTTCAATATTGATGTAATCCTTAAGATTTTCAATAAATGAATATTCTTCACCCTGTTCAAGAGCAATTTCCCTGAAGTATACAGTTGTGTTTGAGGTTCGTTTTTCAATAAGATTTTCTGTATTCGGGAGACGTGTGTTCTTTACGGTAAAAGCATTAAAATCCAAACTGAACATTCTATCATCAGCAAGCTTAAAACGTAAAGTTTCAGTACCTTCATTTTTAATAGTTATGTGTACGTTAATAGGATTATCCGCAGAGTTTCCCGGGTAATAAATCGCACGGTTATGATACTTAATGCTTACGGAAGCTTTAGAAAAATCATTTTTATTCTGAGCAAACAGTTGTATCTGTCCAAAAAGCGAAAAAATCGTTATAATTGATAAAAGTTTACGGCTTTTCAACATTATCTCCTTGATTCTATGCTGTAAATATTATTATCTATATTATATTATCGGTTATATTAAATGAAATCATTATCATCTTCAATAAAAGATTTACTTCATTCCTGGCCTCAGTTTAATAATGCTGTAAGCAGTCTTGTTTCGGAAAATGCAAAGTATCCTGTAGATGTACTTGGTATTCACGGATGTTTATTCGGTTACTTTACAAATGAACTTGTAAACAAGATTTCCTTTGCAAACTTACAGGCTGTTCAATACAACAATGCCACTGCTTATACAGAAAAGCAATATAAAACCTTCTCCAAAGATCTTGTAATAGTTGTTCTTGGAGAAACAGAAGCAAATAAGCTTTATACAGATTTTACAACAGTCATGCCGGAAGCAGAAGTTTATATTCTGTCGTATTTCAGCAGTATTCCATACAGGCCGGCCGCTCCGGGTTCTGCAATTTTTGGACAAAGGGCAGGAGTGCTTTCAAAGCTTGCTTCAAAAAATGATTATGATCTTCTGAATAAAAAGCCGCCAAGAATCTTTATTGTAACGATGCGGGCTTTTCTTAATTCATTGCCGCCACCTGAAAGTATAAATAAAGGCAGCTTTACGATTAAAGTAAAAGATTCAATTGATACAGTAAGAATTGCCGGACGTCTTTCTGAGCTTGGTTATACAAGAGTTTCAAAGGTAGGGGTGCGCGGTGAGTTCAGCCTTCGTGGTGAAGTTCTTGATATTTTCCTTCCGCTTGATGAAAACCCGACAAGGTTTATTTTTGACTTTGATGAAATTGAATCAATTAAAACCTTTGAAACAGAAAACCAGACAACCCTTGGTTCAAAAGAAAGCGTGTTTATTTATCCGATGAAAGAAGTCCTCTGGAATGATGAACTTGTTGATGTTCTGGAGAAAAAGCTTGATGATTATCAGAACAGTGCAATTTCAAATGATAATGATTCAGCTGGTTTGGGTGGCGCAGAAAATAACCCGAATGTTCATTTGCCATTTACTGATTTTGGCCTTGAGTTTAAGAATAACCTTATCAATAATCTCAGAACAAAAGGAACTTCAGAAGGTGAAGAGCTTTATTACGGGCTTGTTTTTGACCGCCAGTATTCGGTTTTAGATTATATTACAGATAATACCTTTGTATTATTGTATGATTTTGACAGGCTTGAAAATACTCCTATGCTTCTGGACAGAGAGTATAAATCAAGCTATAGAAAGGCAAGGGGAGTTTTAGCAGCGCTTCCACCTCAGCTTATAAAGTTTGAACTTAATTCTTTGCTAGAAAAACACTTAAACTGTATAAATATTAAGACAATTAAAGGCTCACCTTTAGAAGAAATCGAAGAAAATGCTAAGTTTGAGGGCAATTCACAGGATGAAATCCATTATACAGAGGAAAAGCCTCATCCTGGCCAAATAACTTATGCAGAAATGCTGGGGTATGAAAGCCCGCAGGATAATAAAATCTACGAAAAACCAGCCCCTGCAGTAAGCCGTATAACAATTGATGCAGAACCTGGACGAAGCTTTTTTGGAAACATCATCTTCATGAAAGAGGAGCTGGAAAAGCTTCAGAATGATAACTGGAATGTATTTATATTTACAAACAGCGAAAATCAGCAGCTCAGAATCCACGAAATCTTCAAAGAGTTTACCGATACAGAAAAAACTAATCCTGTAAAACTCATTCCTAAGGCTGTTTCTGAAGGCTTTATAATTCCAGATAAAAAGCTTCTTGTTATTCAGGAAAACGAGATTTTTGGCCGCAGAAAATATATACCAAAATCACTTTCAAAAGCAAAAAGTAAACCGATTGACACCTTTGTTGACCTGAATCCGGGTGATTACGTAGTACACGTAAACTGGGGAATTGGACTTTTCCATGGAATTGAACGTGTAAAAGCCATGGGAAATGAACGCGATTATATCAAGCTTGAATATGCTGATGAAGAATACGCTTTTGTTCCAATTGAACAGGTAAATCTTGTTCAGCGGTACATTGGAAATGAAGGCAACACTCCAAGACTTGACCGTATTGGAAGTAAGGCGTGGGAAAACCGGAAGAATAAGGTTCAGCAGTCGGTAGAAGAGCTTGCCAATAAGCTTATAGATTTGTATTCAAGGCGAAAGACATCTGTTGGTTTTGCTTTCCCTAAGGAAACTGAATGGCAGACAACCTTTGAAGCTGCGTTCCCGTATGAAGATACTCCAGACCAGATAACGGTAACCGAAGAAGTTAAAAAGGATATGGAAAAGCCTGTTCCAATGGACCGCCTTGTTTGTGGAGATGTAGGTTACGGTAAGACAGAAATTGCCATGCGTGCCGCGTTTAAGGCTGTTATGGGCGGTAAACAGGTAGCTTTCCTTGCGCCTACAACAATTCTTGCAGAACAGCATTACGAAACCTGTATCGAACGCTTTAAAAACTTTCCGGTAAAAATTGCACGGCTTTCAAGGTTTGTTCCTCCTGCAGAACAGAAAGAAATCCTTAAAAAGCTTGTTCTTGGCGAAATTGATATTCTTGTCGGTACCCACAGAATAATTCAAAAAGATGTTGTTTTTAAGCAGCTCGGCCTTATGATTATTGACGAAGAGCAGCGCTTTGGCGTAAAGGATAAGGAAAAGCTCAAGGAAATTAAAAACAATATTGACTGTCTTACTATGTCGGCAACACCAATCCCAAGAACGCTCCACATGAGTCTTTTGAAAATCCGCGATATGAGCCTTTTAACAACACCGCCGCAGAACAGACAGGCTATT